>JAOUCL010000517.1 GCA_029859805.1 Rhodospirillales bacterium
GTATCACGTTCCTCGTCGACAACATTCGCTGGATCTCGGAAGGGGGCGAGGCGCCGCTGGCGCAGATCGACCTGCCGGTGACCTTCGACGATCCGCTGGTCGATTACACGCTGACCGACTTCGGCGGCGCCTCGTCGGTCGTGGTCGAAGATCCGGCCAATGCCGCAAACAACGTCGCGGCGACGACCAAGAACGAAGGGTCTCAGACCTTTGCCGGCACGACGATCGGTGGCAGTGCCGGTTTCGCCAACCCGATCCCGTTCACGGCCGAGGAGACGTCCATGAGCGTGGACGTGCGGGTGCCGGTAGCCAATATTCCGGTCAGGCTGAAGGTCGAGACGGCTGACTGTCCGACCGACGCCAGCGACCCAAGTTGTTTCGCCGAGGTGGACGCATTCCCGATGACGGCGAACGAGTGGGAAACCCTGACCTGGGACTTCAGCCTTGCCGGCATTGATACCAGCAAGACTTACACGAAGGCGACGATCTTCTTCGACTTCGATTCCGCAGGGGACGGCTCGGTGTATTACTGGGATAACGTCGTCTGCGACCGTCCTGCTGAGTCCAGCGAAAGTTGCAAACTTGCCCCGACACCGCCGCCCGAAATCGGGCTGGCCAACGGCGGCTTCGAGACGGGTGATTTCACCGGTTGGACGATCAACGCCGGGGACAACACGGTAGGCGCGCCGGGTGCTGGCGCGCGCTCCGGCGCGTTCGCGGCCCAGCTCACGCAGACCGGCGGCGGCGGGGTCCCGGAAATTCGCCAGACCTTCGCCGCGAATCCGGGTGACGAGATCAACCTGTCCGCCTGGATGCTGACCGAGGCGGCGCTGCCGGAGGGGGCGAGCTTTGGCCTGGTGAAGATCGTGTTCCAGGATTCTGCCGGCAACGACCTGTTACCGGAGTCGGCGAGCATCGGCGTCATCAATACGGACTTCCCGGGTATCGAGTCGCAGCCGTTCCTGAACAGCGCGAGCCCGGTCGACACCTGGGTGTTCTCCGAAGCACAGGGTGTCGCTCCTGCGGGCACCACCCAGGTGGCATTCCTGCTGCTCAACGTGGACTTCGCGGGCGGTGAGAACCCGATCTGGTTCGACGACGCGCAGGCCTCGAAGGCGACGGGCGAGTCCGAACTGGACAACGGCGATTTCGAGACCGGCGACTTCACCGGCTGGGACGGCACGGGTGACAATGTGATCGGTGCACCGTTCGTCGGCGCGCACTCCGGTTCTTTCGCTGCGCAACTCACGACGACCGGCGGCGGCGGCGTCGCAGAGATCGGCCAGACCATAGCCGCCAACCCGGGCGACGAGGTCAATCTCTCGGTCTGGATGCTGACCGAGGCTCCGCTGCCTGTTGGTGCCAGCTTCGGTTTGGCCAAGATCGTGTTCAGAGATGCTGACGGCAATGCGCTGTTACCGGCGTCCGCGAGCATCGGTGTCATCAATACGGAGTTCCCGGGCATCGAGTCGCAGCCGTTCGTCAACGATGCGACCCCGGTGGACACGTGGATATTCAGCGAGGCCCAGGGCATTGCCCCGGCGGGCACCGTCACGGTGTCGTTCCTGCTGCTGAATGTAGACTTCGCAGGCGGTGAGAACCCGATCTGGTTCGACACCTCGCAGGCTACGGTCATCAACGGGGAGCCGCCGCCTCTTGCCCAGATCGACCTGCCGGTTACCTTCGACGACCCGCTGGTCGACTACACGGTCATAGACTTTGGCGATCCGGTTGCGGCCGCGACCGGGTTGGGTGAGGACCCGGGTGACGCCGGCAACACCGTGGCGATCACGACCAAGCCGGCAGGGGCGCCGTTCTGGGCCGGCACCACGATCGGCAACCCCGGTTTCGCCAACCCGATCCCGTTCACGGCTGACTCTACGACCATGAGCGTGGACGTGCGGGTGCCGGCTGCCGGGATCCCGGTCAGGCTGAAGGTCGAGACGGCAGATTGTCCGTCGGATGGCAGTGACGTGACCTGTTTCGCCGAGCTGGATGCATTCCCGATGATGGCGGACGCGTGGGAAACGCTGACCTGGGACTTCAGCCTCGTCGGCATCGATACCGCCAAGACCTTCGAGAAGGCGACGATCTTCTTCGACTTCGGGACCGACGGGAACGACGCGGTCTATTACTGGGACAACGTCCGATTCGGCGGCGATGCACCGCCGCCAGGCATCGAGCTCGCCAACGGTGGCTTCGAAACGGGTGATTTCAGCGGCTGGACGGTCAACGCCGGGGACAACACCGTGGGTGCACCGGGTGCCGGTGCACGCTCCGGCGCGTTCGC
>JAOUCL010000235.1 GCA_029859805.1 Rhodospirillales bacterium
GCCCCACCCGGAGGGCCGGGCGCTTTTGGCCGCCAGCCGCGTTGCGCACTGCTTGTTGTACACGCACAACGGCGCAGCGCGCGCCTTGCTGGCGGCCAAAATCGCCTCGGTGAAATGCGTCATTATCTATGACCTTTGGTATTAGGGATGAGTCTCCGCGGCGCCCTTGCCTGGCTACCCAATCTGATCACCCTGGCACGGCTTCTCGCCGTGCCGGTGACCGTCTATCTGCTGTTGATCGGCAGCTACGACGCGGCCTTCTGGCTGTTCATCGCGGCCGGCGTATCGGATGCGCTGGATGGCATCGTCGCCAAGCACTTCAACGCCACGAGCGAGGTCGGCGCCTTTCTCGATCCCCTGGCCGACAAGGCCCTGCTCGTCGCCGTCTACGTCACCTTGGGCTATCTGGAGCACATCGCCGTGTGGCTGGTCATCCTGATCGTGTTCCGCGATCTCCTGATCATCGGCGGCGCGATCCTGTTCCACACCCTGACGCAGTCGCTCCGGATGGAGCCGCTGCTGGTCAGCAAGACGAACACGGTTGCTCAGATCGTCCTTGCCTGTACGGTGCTGGCGGAACTGGGCCTGGAGCTGTCCCTGGCCGGCGCGGTCCACGTGCTGGTCTACGTCGTGGCGGCGACGACGTTTGTGTCCGGGGCGGCCTACGTGATCAAATGGGGCCGTCGCGCGGTCACCATGGAGCGGGACACATGAGCCATGATCTCGGCCTCGGGCGCGAGCTGCGCTTCTGGTTGATCGGCTTCGTCGTCTTCTTCGCCGCACTCTATCTGCTGAGCGGCATCCTGCTGCCCTTCGTCGCCGGCATGGCGATCGCCTATCTGCTCGATCCGATCTGCGACTGGCTGGAAGGGCACGGCCTGTCGCGCACCCTGGCCACGATCGTTCTGACCTTGGCTTTCCTGGTCCTGGTGGTCGGCGGCCTGCTCCTGCTGGTGCCGCTGATCGCCGGGCAGCTGACCGGTTTCATCGCGCGCGTGCCGGCCTATATCGAGGCGCTGCGCGGCCAGATCGCCCTGTTGCAGCAGGTGATCGAGTCCCGGGTCGACCCCGGCCTGATGGCGCAGATCGAGGAGGCGCTGGCGGGCTCGGCGCAGAAACTGATCGGCTGGAGCACGACGCTGCTGGGGCGCCTGATCAGCGGCGGCGCTGCGCTCGCCAACCTGCTGTCGCTCCTGGTGATCACGCCGGTCGTCGCCTTCTACCTGCTGCGCGACTGGGACCCGCTGGTCCAGCGGATCGACGCTTGGCTGCCGCGGCACCAGGCCGACACGATCCGCGATCAGATACGCGAGGTCGACCGGATGCTCGCCGGTTTCGTGCGCGGGCAATCGTCGGTCTGCCTGCTGCTCGGCGTCTTCTATGCGGCCGGCCTGACGCTTGCGGGGCTCGATTTCGGCCTGCTGATCGGATTGGCGGCCGGCCTGCTGACCTTCATTCCTTTCGTCGGCTCGGCGGTCGGTCTGCTCGCCTCGGTCGGCATGGCCCTGGTGCAGTTCGACGACTGGACACGCATCGCCGTCGTGGCCGCCATCTTTCTGGTCGGTCAGGTGCTGGAGGGGAATCTCCTGACCCCCAAGCTGGTCGGCGACCGGGTCGGCCTGCATCCGGTTTGGGTCATCTTCGCGCTGCTGGCCGGCGGTCTGCTGTTCGGCCTGGTCGGCGTGCTCCTCGCCATACCGGTCGCCGCGGTGGTCGGCGTGCTGATCCGCTTCATGCTCGCCCGCTATCTGGACAGCGACTACTACTGGGGCGACGTCGAGCGGCCCGCGCCGGCCGAGGCGGAGTCCGGCGCGGCCGGCGAGAGTTGAGGACCGTCATGGCGCAATTGACCCTCGATCTAGGCCAGCGGCCGGCCCTCGATCGCGAGGACTTCCTGGTTGCGCCGAGCAACCAGACGGCGGTCGCCTGGATCGACCGCTGGCCCGACTGGCCCGGCGCCGCGCTGGCGCTCTACGGGCCGCCCGGCTGCGGCAAGACCCATCTGGCCCAAGTCTGGCGCGCGGCCAGCGGGGCGCGGGCGATCGACCCGGCCGCGCTGACCCGCACCGCGCCGCCGGAGCTTCTGGGGCCGTCGAGGGCGGTTCTGCTCGACGGGCTGGATGCCGTGCTCGACGGCGACCAGGAGTGCGAGCGGACCGTTCTGCATCTCTACAACATGGTGGTGGAGCGGGGCGGCCATCTGCTGCTCGCCGGGCGCGGCGCCCCGGCCCGCTGGCCCATCGGTCTGGCCGACCTGCGCTCACGCTTGGCGGCGGCGCAGGCCGTCGAGCTTGGCGCGCCGGACGACGCGTTGATCGAAGCCGTGCTGGTCAAGCTCTTCGCCGACCGGCAGCTCAGGGTCCGCGCCGAGGTGGTCCGCTTCCTGCTGGCGCGCATGGAGCGCTCGTTTGCGGCGGCGCGCGCGTTGGTCGACGCGATCGACCGGGCCGCCCTGGAGTCGCGGCGCGAGATCACGGTGCCGCTGGCGCGCGAAGTCTTGAACAACTCGAAGGCGGGATCGTCCGTCGAATGAATCGAATCGAACCGAAGGGAGGTACGGGATGGATCTGGGTCTGAAAGGGAAGAAAGCCATAGTCTGCGCGGCCAGCAAGGGGCTCGGCCGGGGCTGCGCCGAGTCGCTGTCGCGCGCGGGCGTCGACCTGGTGATCGTGGCGCGCACGCCCGGGCCGCTCGAGCAGGCCGCCAGGGAGATCGGCGAGGCCAGCGGCGTCGCCGTGACCCCCGTGGCGGCGGACATCACGACGCCGGAGGGCCGGGCCCTGGCGCTCGAGGCCTGTCCCGAGCCGGATATCCTGATCAACAACGCCGGCGGCCCGCCGCCGGGCGACTTCCGCGACTGGACACGCGACGACTGGATCAAGGCCGTCGACGCCAACATGCTGACGCCGATCGAGCTGATCAAGGCGACGGTGGACGGCATGATCGCGCGGCGTTTCGGGCGCATCGTCAACATCACGTCTTCCGCGGTCAAGGCGCCGATCGACATCCTGGGCCTCTCGAACGGCGCCCGGGCGGGCCTGACCGGCTTCGTGGCCGGCATCGCGCGCAAGACGGTACGCCACAACGTCACGATCAACGCGCTGCTGCCCGGCCCCTTCGAGACCGACCGTCTGCGCGCCACCGTCAAGAGCGTGTCCGAGGCCAGCGGCCGGCCCTTCGACGAGGTCTGGAATGCGCGCGCCGAGAGCAATCCGGCCGGCCGCTTTGGACGTCCGGAGGAGTTCGGCGAGGCCTGCGCCTTCCTCTGCGGCCAGCACGCCGGCTACATCACCGGCCAGAACTTGCTGATCGACGGCGGCGCCTTTCCGGGCACGCTGTAATGTTCGGGCGATCCGGGGTAGAATTGGAGTCGGGCTAGACGGACGGGAGCTCATCCGCGTCCGCGTCACGGCTAGGGATTGGTCTTCTTGGACGACGCGCAGCAAACGGCACTGGCCCCGGCGATCGCGCCGGACTCGCCCGAACGCTTCATCAACCGGGAGCTCTCCTGGCTGGCGTTCAACGAGCGGGTGCTGGACGAGGCCTATAATCTCCAGCATCCGCCGCTCGAGCGGGTGCGCTTTCTGTCGATCTCGGCGAACAACCTCGACGAGTTCACCATGGTCCGCGTGGCCGGCCTCAAGGGACAGGCCCGTGCCGGCCTGACCGAGCCGAGCCCCGACGGCCTGACACCGGCCGAGCAGCTCGCCGCGATCAACAGCCGGGTGAGCGCGCTGCTCGAACGCCAGCAGGCGTGTTGGATCGAGCTCAGGGTCGCGCTGCGCAAGGCCGGCGTCGATGTCCTGGCGAGCGACGAGCTGAGCGCTGAGGAGCGGACCTGGCTGGACGACTATTTCTTCAACGAGATCTTCCCGGTCCTCACGCCGATCGCCATCGATCCGGCGCATCCCTTTCCGTTCATCCCGAACTTCGGCTTCGCCATGGTCCTCGAGCTCTATCGCGGAGAGGAGGGCGAGCGGCTCAACGGGCTGCTGCCGCTGCCCCAGCAGATCGAGCGGTTCATCCGCCTGCCCGGCCGGCGGATCCGCTTCATCCGCATGGAACAGGTGATCCGCATGCACCTCGATCGCCTGTTCCCCGGTTTCGAGGTGGCCAGCCACGGCTTTTTCAGGGTGCTGCGGGACAGCGATATCGAGATCGAGGAGGAAGCCGAAGACCTGGTCGAGGTGTTCGAGTCGGCCCTCAAGCGGCGCCGTCGCGGATCGGTCATACGCCTCACCGTGAATGCCGATATCGATGCGGGCCTCAAGGATTTCGTGGTGCGCGAGATGAACGTCCCGGCGGAGGACGTGTTCGCGCTCGACGGCCTACTCGGCCCTTCGGCGACCGAGCAGCTCATCGTCGACGACCGTCCTGACCTGGTCTTTCCGCGCTATTCCGCACGCTTCCCCGAGCGCATCCGTGATTTCGGCGGCGACTGCTTCGCGGCGATCCGGGCCAAGGACATCATCGTGCATCACCCTTACGAGAGCTTCGACGTGGTGGTGCGCTTCGTCCGCCAGGCCGCCGAAGACCCCGCGGTGGTGGCGATCAAGCAGACGCTCTACCGCACGAGCGAGGACTCGCCCGTCCTCCAGGCGCTGACCGAGGCGGCCGAGGCCGGCAAGACGGTGACCGCCCTGGTCGAGCTCAAGGCCCGATTCGACGAAGAGCGCAATATCCGTTGGGCGCGCAACCTGGAGCGGGCGGGCGTTCAGGTGGTCTACGGCTTCATCCGCCTCAAGACCCATGCCAAGGTCTCGCTGGTGGTCCGGCGGGAGAGCAAGACGCTCAGGTCCTATTGCCACTTCGGCACCGGCAACTACCACCCGGTCACGGCCAAGGTGTATACGGACCTGTCGTTCTTCACCTGCGATCCCGCGCTCTGCCGGGACGCCGCGCGCCTGTTCAACTACATGACCGGCTACGCGCGCCCCGAGCGGTTGGAGAAGGTGGCGGCCTCGCCGGTCGACCTGCGCGAGACCCTGCTTGAGCTAATCGAGACGGAAATTGCCCATGCCGAGGCCGGCCGGCCGGCCGCGATCTGGGCCAAGCTGAACGCGCTCGCCGACAGCCAGATCATCGATGCGCTCTATCGGGCGTCTGGGGCCGGGGTCCGAATCGAGCTGGTGGTGCGCGGGATCTGCGCTCTCAGGGCGGGGGTCGAGGGCCTGTCCGAGAACATCCGGGTCAAGAGCCTGATCGGCCGCTTTCTCGAGCACGGCCGCATCGTTGCTTTCGGCAACGGCCACGGCCTGCCGTCGCCCGAGGCCAGGGTCTTCATCTCTTCGGCGGACTGGATGCCGCGAAACCTGGACCGCCGTGTCGAGACACTCGTGCCGATCGAGAACCCGACCGTCCACCGACAGGTCCTCGACCAGATCATGATCGCCAACCTCAAGGACCAGGCCCAGAGTTGGGTGCTCGAAGCCGATGGCAGCTACAGCCGCGTGCCGGCCGCCGCCGGCGCCTTCAGCGCCCATACCTACTTCATGACCAATCCCAGCCTCTCCGGCCGGGGCTCGGCACTCAAGAAGAGTCCGACCGCCACCCCCCGGCTGATCCACAAGTCGCCTTGAGCGCCATGGCCCAGACCGGCGTGGCGGGCTGCCGGCAGGCCACGGGCGGGGGCCGCGTCGCGGTCGTCGACATCGGCTCCAACTCGATCCGGCTGGAGATCTTCGACGGCCTGACCCGTGCCTTCTGCCCACTGTTCAATGAGAAGGTCATCTGCGGCCTGGGCCGGGGACTGAAATCGACCGGCCGGCTCTCGGAAGAGGGGGTCGAGATGGCGCTGGTCAATCTGCCGCGCTTCACCCGCATGGCCCGCGGCATGGGTGCGGCCACGGTCGACATGCTGGCCACCGCGGCGGTGCGCGAGGCGGAGAACGGCGCCGAGTTCATTGCCGAGGTCGAGCGCCGCTGCGGTCACGCGGTGCGCGTCCTGAGCGGCGTGGAGGAGGCGCGTGTCTCGGCCCTGGGAGTGCTCGCCGGCATGCCCGACGCCGACGGCGTGATGGGCGACCTTGGCGGCGGCAGCCTCGAGCTGGTCGAGATCGGCGACGGAGCCCTGGGCGACTCGGCCACCTTGTCGCTCGGCACGCTGCGCCTGCTCGACCTGGCCAAGGAGGGCGACGGAGCGGTGCGGCGCGAAATCGACCGCTGCCTGGAGCGTATCGGCTGGCTCGAGCGGCTGCGCGACCGCAGCTTCTACGCCGTCGGCGGCGCCTGGCGCAACCTGGCGCGCATCCATATGGGCCAGGTCGGTTATCCGCTGCCCGTGATCCAGGGCTACACCCTGTCGCGCCGCGACGCCGAGGAGTTCGCGCGAGTCCTGGCCAGGTTGGGAAAGCGCTCCCTGGTGGGGATTTCCGGCGTGGCGCGCCGCCGGCAGGATATCCTGCCCCACGCGGCGCTGCTGCTGCGCCGTATCCTCCGGCTCTGCCAGCCGAACCAGGTGGTGCTCTCGGCCTATGGGCTGCGCGAGGGTTTCGTGTTCGACCGCCTTCCGGCGGAGGAACGCGCCAAGGACCCGCTGCTGGCCGCAGCGGCCGATTTGGGCGCGCGCGAGGGGCGATTCGGCGACCTCGGCGCCCTCCTCGCCGAGTGGACCGGACCGCTGTTCGCGGAGCAGGATCCCGCTTCGCGGCGGCTGCGCCAGGCCGCCTGCCACCTGTCCGATCTCGCCTGGCGCGAGCACTCGGACTACCGGGCGTCTCAAGCGCTTTACCGGGTCCTGCACTATCCCTTCAGCGGCCTCGACCACTCGGGGCGCGCCTTCGTCGCCTACGCGGTCTACAACCGCTACGGCCGCGCCGATGCGGCCAAGGCGGCGACCGCGCGCGCCCTCCTGACGCCACAGGAGGCTGAGCGTGCCCGGGTCCTGGGGCTTGCCCTGCGCCTGGCCTACAGGCTCTCGGGCGGCACGCGCGCCTTGCTGGAAAGCACGAAACTGGTCCTCGAGGACGGCGAGCTGCACCTGGTGCTGCCCGGCGACGGCTCGGTCCCGCTCGGCGAGGCCGTCGAGCGGCGCTTTCAGGCGCTGATCCAAGCCTCGAGCGCCGGGCGAGGCCGGATCGTGGAGTGAGAATCGGCCTCGGATCTCATACCAAAGGTCACTGATAAGGACGCATTTCACCGAGGCGATTTTGGCCGCCAGCTAGGCGCGCGCTGCGCCGTTGTGCGGGTACAACAAGCAGTGCGCAACGTGGCTGGCGGCCAAAATCGCCCGGCCCTTCGGGTGGGGCGGATCGGGTCGCCGGGGGCGTTGCGGCGCTTGCCCGATGCACGCATCGCGCTGCGCACCGCGCCTACCCGGGCGACCCGATCCGCTCCCATGAAATGCGTCCTTATCAGTGACCTTTGGTATCAGCCGTAGGGCAGGTCGACGGTGACGCGCAGGCCGCCGTCGTTTCGGTTCGCCAGGGCGACCTCGCCGCCGTGGGCGCGGACGATGGAGCGCACCGAGGCCAGGCCGAGGCCGACGCCGCCGGTGTCGCGGCTGCGCGAACCCTCGAGCCTGTAGAACGGCTGGAACACCTTGTCCATCTGGTCTTCGGGGATGCCCGGTCCGTTGTCCTCGACCGTGACGGTTACGCGGTCTGCCGCGCTTGCCAGCGATACCTCGCCGCCGCCGCCGTAGTTGACCGCGTTGTCGACCAGGTTGGCGAACACCCGCTTCAGGGCCACCGGCCGCCCCGTGTAGGTCGCGGCCGCCGCGCCG
>JAOUCL010000520.1 GCA_029859805.1 Rhodospirillales bacterium
AACGCACCGGCATCCTCTGGCTGGGGCCCTCGGCGGGCCCGGCCGCCCTCAACCGGCTGGTCAAAAGCCTGTGGGCGGCGCTTGAACCCTGCGGATTCTGGCCGGACTTCCGCGACTTCCATCCCCACGTCACGATCGCGCGGCGCTGGCGCAAGGCCCGACTGCCGGAAATCCGGCCGGTGCACTGGCCGATTGACGCCCTGATGCTGCTGGAATCGCACACCGGGCAGCGCGGTGCCCGCTACACGCTTCTGGAACGCTGGCCCCTGATCCGATAGTCCCGCTTGTCGACACAAATCGCGGCTGCCCGGCTGGCCGTTCTGTGGAATAATCGGTCCTTTATTCATCCACACGCGACAGAGCATCAGGCAGGTTATGGACGAGAACAGAAAGAAGGCGCTGGCGGCGGCCCTGGGACAGATCGAAAAGCAGTTCGGCAAGGGGTCGGTCATGCGCATGGGCGACGTGTCGATACCTCGCGACATGCCTGTCGTGTCCACCGGGTCGCTGGGGCTGGATATCGCCCTGGGCGTCGGCGGCCTGCCCCGCGGCCGGGTCGTGGAGATTTACGGCCCGGAGTCGTCGGGCAAGACGACGCTGACGTTGCAGGTTATCGCCGAGTGCCAGAAGGCCGGCGGCACCGCCGCCTTCGTCGACGCGGAGCATGCCCTTGATCCGGTGTATGCCGAGAAGCTGGGCGTCGATCTGGACGACCTGCTGGTGTCCCAGCCGGACACCGGTGAGCAGGCGCTCGAGATCACCGATATGCTGGTACGCTCGAGCGCGGTCGACGTGATCGTGGTGGACTCCGTCGCCGCACTCACACCCAAGGCCGAGATTGAGGGCGAGATGGGCGACTCCCATGTCGGCTTGCAGGCGCGGCTGATGTCACAGGCGCTGCGCAAGCTGACCGCCAACATCAAGCGCACCAACGCGCTGGTGATCTTCATCAACCAGATCCGCATGAAGATCGGCGTCATGTTCGGCAGCCCGGAGACCACGACCGGCGGTAACGCCCTGAAGTTCTACTCCTCGGTGCGGCTGGACATCCGCCGCATCGGCGCCATCAAGAAAGGCGACGAGGTGGTCGGCAACCAGACCCGGGTCAAGGTGGTCAAGAACAAGGTCTCGCCGCCGTTCCGCATGGCCGAGTTCGAGATCATGTACGGCACCGGTATCTCCCGCCAGGGCGAGATCATCGAGCTGGGGGTCAAGGAAGGCCTGGTGGACAAGTCCGGCTCCTGGTACAGCTACAACGGTGATCGCATCGGTCAGGGCAAGGACAACGTGCGCCAGTACCTGATCGACAACCCGGACACGTCCGATGAGATCGAGGCCGCCATCCGGGCCAGCCTGATGCCCACTGCGGCCCAGATCGATGAGAAAGAGGCCGAAACCGTCGAATAACTACGACGACGAACCCGACTCTCCCGGTATCGAGGCACCGGCATTCGAGCGCAACGACGTGCGCCGGGCCGCGATGAACCTGCTGGCCCGGCGCGAGTATGGCCGGGCCGAACTCTCGGGACGGCTTGCCGGCAAGGGGATGCCTGAATCCCTGGTTGCCGAGGTACTCGACGAGCTCACCGCCGAGGGTCTGCAGTCCGACGTCCGTTTCGCAGAGGCATTCGTCCAGGCCCGGGTCGGGCGTGGCCAGGGGCCGGTGCGCATCCGCATGGAACTGGAGCGGCGCGGCGTGTCCGGCGACACGCTGGAAAATGCCCTCGAGGATAGCGAGACCGACTGGCCTAAGCTGGCCGGCGCAGTCCGACGCAAGCGCTTCGGTGGAGAACAGCCCGGGGATTTCCGCGAGCGGGCGCGGCAGATGCGATTCCTCCAGTACCGCGGGTTCACCGCCGACCACATCCGCGGCGCCTTGGGCGACGACGACTGACCGCCGGCGGGCTGGCAAGCCGGGCCGCCACCCCTTAACCTTGACTCTTTTGGACTGCTGCGACGCCAAAAATGAAGAGCGCCGAGATACGCCAGCGATTCCTCGATTACTTCGCCCATAACGATCATGAGGTCGTGGCGTCCAGCCCGCTCGTGCCCGCCGACGACCCGACCCTGCTGTTCACTAACGCCGGCATGGTCCAGTTCAAGGATCTCTTCCTCGGTCTGGAGAAGCGGCCCTATTGCCGGGCGGCGTCCTCGCAGCGCTGCGTCCGGGCCGGCGGCAAGCACAACGATCTGGAGAACGTCGGCTATACGGCACGCCACCACACGTTCTTCGAGATGCTGGGCAACTTCAGCTTCGGGGATTACTTCAAGCACGATGCGATTCGTTTC
>JAOUCL010000521.1 GCA_029859805.1 Rhodospirillales bacterium
TTTGCCGGCGCAGGCGGGCCGGACGAAGGCAAAACCCCGTCTTCCTTTGACGATTGGTGGGCATCCGCGCCCATGTCACACAGCCGCAAAATTACTCGGGCAGTCTTGGCATCTTCGGACACCAGCACAAAGAGGAAGAATCATGCCCGGAACCGGACGCCTACTCACCATCACGCTCGCCTCGTTTGCCCTGACCGCCATCGCGGGCATCGCACCGGCCGACGCCAAGAAGCCGAAGAACATAAAGGACATCACGCTATCGCCGATCGTGACTTTCGACAGCGGTAGCGGCGAAGGCGGCGCCGAAATCGTCGCGTTCGACAGCGTCAACGATCTCGTACTGGTCACCAATGGCGAAGAGAACCGGATCGACATCTTTCCGCTGCCGGCCGGCGCACCGAGCAGCTTCGACCTCACACCATTCGGCGCGGGTGTGCAGAGCGTCGCGGTAAGGAACGGCCTGGCAGTGGCTGTCGTTGCGGCCGACCCCGTCGTGCTCCCGGGCAGCGCGGTGTTCTTCGACCCCGCCAACCCGGGCGCCGGCGCGAGCGCGGTCGTCCAGGTCGGCGCGTTGCCGGACATGGTGACATTCAACTACCAGGGCACGCAGGCGCTGGTCGCCAACGAAGGCGAGCCGCGCTGCATCGACAGCGGCGGCGCCGGCGTCACCGACCCGACGCTCGCCACCAATCCGAACGGCAGCATATCGATCATCGACATCATGGGCGGCGCGCCGGCCGGCGTGACGACGGTGGACTTCACCTCGTTTAACGGCAGCGGAGCCAACCTTCGGGCGAAAGGCGTTCGCGTGGGAACGTGGCCGGGTGCAACGGTCGCCCAGGACCTCGAGCCCGAATACATCACCGTGGCCAAAGACGGCAAGACCGCCTACGTCAGCCTGCAGGAGAACAACGCGATCGCGATCATCAACCCGAAAACAGGCGCGGTGATCGACATCGTCGGGCTCGGCCTGAAGAACCACAGCCTGCCGGGCAACGCGCTCGACGCCAGCGACCGCGACGATGCAGCCAACATCCGCGACTGGCCGGTGCACGGCATGAGCATGCCTGATGCGATCGCCTCGTGGAAATCGAATGGCCGGACCATGGTCGCGAGCGCGAACGAAGGTGACGGCCGGGAGTATTTCAACAACGCCGAGAACGACGAGGACGCCCCCGGTGCCGAGATCTGTTTCATCGACGAGAGCCGGATCAAGGACCTGACGCTGGACCCGAGCTTCCCGCTGCCGCCCGGGATCGCGTCGCTGGACGAGCTGCAGGAAGACGAGAACCTCGGCCGGCTGAAAATGTCGAAATTCTTCCCGTCGGAGTTCGCCGGCGGCGTGCCGCCGATCGACGACACCGACCCCTCGGACGTCGCCGGCCTGACCTACTCCAGGCTCGCCAACTACGGCGCCCGCTCGGTGACGATCTGGGACAGCGCCGGAAACCTCGTCTGGGACAGCGGCGACCAGATCGCCAACAAGGTCCTCGCCACGATCGGCGAGGATGCGTGGGTGAACGGCCCGGTGCTCGGCACGACCGGCGCGCCGGACGGCCGCAGCGACGACAAGGGCGCCGAGCCCGAAGCCGTGGCCGCCGGCAAGGTTTTCGGTCGCAACATGATCTTCGTCGGGCTCGAGCGCACCGGCGGCATCATGACTTTCGACGCCACCGACCCCACCTCACCGACGCTGCTCGAGTGGGTGCAGACCGCGGACATCTCGCCGGAAGGCATGCAGTTCGTCAGGGAAGATGACAGCCCGACCGGCACGGCGTTGCTGATTGTCTCTTACGAAGTCAGCGGCACGACGACCGTATTCGAGGTGGAGAAGCAGTAGCAACGGTGCGGTCGCTGCGGCGCACGTCGCGGCCGCACGCTAAAGAGAAAACCGCACTTCAATGGAAGGGGGCGTCGGGCAAAGTGCCTGGCGCCTCTTTTGCTATCACTGACAGCCGGAAACTGGCTGCAGTATCGCCTTGCCGCTTACGGCTTCACGACGTCCACGCCACAACTGACGCTGCCGTTTATGCGGGCTATCCGCTTGTCCTCCAGTTTTTGTTGAGGCCGTCTTGCCTGGCATTCCTGATGGATACTGCTCTGGCCAGACTAAGTTGCTTCAATGAAGGGCCGTTACGGTCTGATACATCCTCCTGAATGCCGCATGCTCTGAATTGGACTGCGGTTACACCACCCAGGGGGAGGCTTGCGCGAATTGAGAGGCTTGGTCCGGGAACTCAGGCGTCGCAGGGTCTTCCGCATCGCCGGCTTCTGCATCGTGGGAGC
>JAOUCL010000236.1 GCA_029859805.1 Rhodospirillales bacterium
AGTGGCCCGCGCGCTCGGCCATCGCGGGATCGGACAGGACGCGCGCGACCGCTTGCGCCCAGCCCGGCGCCAGGCTGGTGTCGGCATGCAGGAAGAGGAGCCACTCGCCGCGGGCCGCCGCCCCCCCGACGAAGAGTTGCCGGCCGCGCCCGGGCGCCCCCGCATCGACGATACGCGCGCCGGCCCCGGCGGCAATCCCGACCGTACTGTCCGAGGACACGCCATCGACCAGAATCACCTCGGCGATGAGCCCGGCGCGCCGGCCCTCTTCAAGCGCGGCCAGAGTAGCCGGGAGGGTCGCGGCCCCGTCGAGCGCCGGAATGACGATCGAAAGCGGCGGTTGGCGCGTGGTCTTGCCCATGGCCCGGTCATAGCACAGCCCCGCCCGCCGGGCGTAGGCCGTACTGGAAATCAGTCCGCCGGTTCGTCGTCCGCGTCCACGTCCGCCTTGTCCCCAAGTGTCACATTGTCGTCGGCCGAGAGGTTTTCCAGCTTCCGGACGATGTGTGGATGTCGCCCGCACACGGGGTCCCGTGCGATACGCGAGAGAATCCGGCGGTCCTTTCGGACCGCCCGGGCCAGGTGCTTCATCGCATCGCCGATGCCCAGCACGAAGCAGTACCAGCCCAGGACGAAGTCCGGCTCCGCCCAGGTCTCGTCGGCGCCGGCGGCGATCTCCGCGAACTCGATCGCCGCGTCGTAATCGCCCTCCCTGTACTTCCAGCGCGAGAAGGCGAGATACGAGAGCGCGACATGGTAGCCGTGAAACGGCTCGACACCATTTCGCGCCATCTCGATCACCTCGTCCCGTTTTTCCGGGGCGTCACACATTTCGAGGCTTTCGGCCGCGAAACTCATGAACATCCACCAGTAGTCGCGGCCGCTTGGTCTCCAAGTGCCTTCCGGTTGGTGGCGATACTCTCTGAGGGTCTCGATCGCGAGATCAGCGGCCCGGTCATGCTCCCCGCGCTTCCTGTAGCGGGAGATCGCGCCGGTCCGGCCACCTGTCGTTCTCGCAAGGAAGCGGCCGATGAACCCGATCCGCCACAGGGGCCGAATCACGGGCCGGAGCACAGGCATCAGGGCATCGACGGCCGCCGCGGTTTTGGCGGACGCCTTTGAATTATCTTCAAGCTCTTTCTTCGTGAAGTCCATGGTTTTGCGGTCCTGGCGCAGGGGAATCGCATTTGGAATTTGCTTGACATGTTTGCAGGTGCTTGTGGTTTTGGCGCGAATCGATATCTACCCGTGTTTGGTCTGGTTTCACGGGTGGAGGCGGCAGTGGAAGGCTTTACAGAGTGCTTTGAGGATCTTGAGGATCCGCGGACCGGCAATGCTGGACGTCACGATCTGCTGGAGATTTTGATGATCGCCCTGTGCACGGTCTTGTCAGGCGGTCAGACGGCGGTCGACATGTCGATTTTCGCGCGCGAGAAGGAGACGTTCGTGCGGGAGTTTCTCAAGCTCGAGCATGGCCCGCCGAGCCACGACACCTTCAGCCGGGTGTTCCGGCTGCTCGATCCGGAGCAGTTCGGCGCGTGCTTCCAGCGGTTCATGGCGCGCTTCGCGGAGAGCTGCCAAGGGGTTATTGTGATCGACGGCAAGGTGGTGCGGCGATCGTTCGACAAGGCGAGCGGCAAGTCGGCTCTGCACATGGTCTCGGCCTGGGGCTGCGATCAGCGGCTGGTGTTGGCGCAAATCGCCACCGACGCCAAGTCCAACGAGATCACCGCCGTTCCCATGCTCTTGAGACTGCTGTGCCTCAAGGGGACGATCGTGACCGTGGACGCGCTCAACTGTCAGCGTGAGATCGCCCGGCAGATCATCGAGCAGGGCGGCGACTACGCCATGGCGCTGAAGGGCAATCAAGGCACGCTGCATGACGACGTCAGGGCCTTCCTCGACGACCCGAAAGCCGAAGCCACCACCACCAACACTACGGTCGATGGCGATCACGGCCGGATCGAGACCCGCACCGCCGTCGTCTCGACCCACATCGACTGGCTGCAAGAGCAGCATCAATGGCCGGGGCTCAAGGCTGTCGCCAAAGTCACCCGGATCCGCGAGAGCGCTGACAAGACCTCCACCGAAGCCGCCTTCTACTTGCTCAGCCAGCCCCTCACAGCCGACCGCTTCAATCCCGTCGCCCGTGCTCACTGGGGCGTGGAAAACCGACTGCACTGGTGTCTCGATGTCCAAATGAACGAAGACCGCGACAGAACCCGCAAGGACAATGGACCGCAGAATCTTGCTGTCCTTCGCCACATGGCCCTCAACGTCTTGCGCAAAGATCCAAGAAAGGAGTCGCTACGCGCCAAGTTCAACATAGCTGCTTGGAACAACGCCTATCTCACCTCACTCCTCGAACGGTTCTGAAATGCGATTGCCCTGGGTCCTGGCGTTGAACCGGCGTACTGCGAGAAGGGCCCCGCTGAGCTTCCAGTCCATGCGGCCATTATTCCACTGACCATAGCGGCTAGGGCTTAACCCGATCCTACGCGCGTCCGCCTCGGAGGCTTTGCGCTGAACTACCGATCAGTTCTTGTTTTGTTCCTATCTTTGTTCTAGAGTCTTAGCCATGGACGAGGCACTGCCGGATCGGCCGAGGAAGGGACGCGGGGCCGTAAGCAACCGCAGCGGCCGCTTCGAGGCGCACGCGCGGGTTGCCGTCGACGACGGCTGGACGCCGGCCGAAGAGAACGAGCCGGAGGAGCCCAGGGTGCCGACCCGGGTGACGCCGGACAGGAGTCGCTCGGTGATCGCCCGCAACGAGTCGCCCGACGTACCCTTCGAGCGCTCGATCAACCCCTACCGGGGCTGCGAGCACGGCTGCGTCTACTGCTTCGCCCGGCCGAGCCACGCCTGGCTCGGGTTGTCGCCGGGGCTCGACTTCGAGACGCGACTCTTCGCCAAGCCGAACGCCGCGGCCCTGCTCGAGCAGGAGCTGGCGAAGCCGCGCTACCGCCCGAAGACGATCGCCTTCGGCACCAATACCGATCCCTATCAGCCGGTCGAGCGCGAGCACCGCATCACCCGCGAGCTGCTCGAGGTGCTGTGGCGGGCGCGCCATCCGCTCACCATCGTCACCAAGTCCGCCCTCGTCGTGCGCGACCTCGACATCCTGGCGCCCATGGCCGAGGCGAGGCTCGCGCGGGTCATGGTCTCGATCACGACGCTCGACAAGACGCTCGCGCGCAAGATGGAGCCGCGCGCCGCCACCCCGGCGCGCCGCCTCGAGGCGATGGCGACATTGAACCGCGCCGGGGTGCCCGCGGGCGTGCTGGCCGCGCCGATGATCCCGGCGCTCAACGACGGCGAGCTGGAGGCCATCCTCGAAGCCGCCGCCGCGGCCGGCGCGCGGACCGCCGGCTACCTGCTGCTGCGCCTGCCGCGCGAGATCAAGGAGCTCTTCGAGGAATGGCTCGAAGCCCACTTTCCCGACCGCAGGGCCCACGTCCTCAACCTGATCCGAGCGACCCGCGACGGCAAGCTCTACGACCCGGCCTGGCACCGGCGCATGACCGGCACCGGCCCCTACGCCGAGATGCTGGCCCGCCGTTTCGAGCTCGCGTCGAAGAAGCACGGCTTCGTCAAGAACGACTGGCAGCTCGACACCACGCAGTTCAAGCCGCCCCGCCCGCAGAGCCCGCAGCTGTCGTTGTTTTGAGGATGCCCCACACGGCGCGCCACTCGCCGGACCGCGGGCCCTCACAAAGCGCGATTGCCATGGAATCGCCGCATCGTTTTAAACGACCGCTTAGTGGTTTCTGCTAGACTTCGCCTTTATGGAGTCGGCCTCTGACCACGCCCAACTGACCGGCCTCGCGATCGTCGCGCTCGCTGCGCTCATCTGCGGCATGGTGATGCGGCGCTTCAACCAGCCGGCGGTGGCCGGCTACATCCTGGCCGGGGTGATCCTCGGCCCCTCGAGCCTCAGCCTGGTCGACGACCGCGAGACCATCCGGCAGCTGGCCGAGCTCGGCGTGCTCATGCTGCTGTTCCTGATCGGCATGGAGCTGTCGCTGCGCGGATTCCGCGCGGTCTGGAAGATCGCGCTGGCCACCACGGCCCTGCAGATCGCGGTCGCCCTCCTGGCCATGCTGGGCCTAGGCCGGCTGCTCGGCTGGCCGATGGCCCAGGTCATCCTGCTCGGCTTCGTGGTCGCGATCTCGAGCACCGCGGTCGCCATCAAGATGCTGCAGGACATCGGCGAGCTGCGCACCCGGATCGGCCAGGTGACCGTCGGCGTGCTGATCGCCCAGGACCTGGCCGTGGTGCCCATGATGCTGATCGTGGGCTCGTTCGGCGGCGGCCGGACGATCGGCTTCGGCGCGCTGGTCCAGGTAGTCCTGTCGCTCGTATTCCTGGTGCTGCTCATCATCTATCTGAGCCAGCGGCAAAAGATCCGCCTGCCCTTCGCCAGGCTGGTCGGCAAGTCGGTCGACCTGACGCCGCTCGCGGGCCTGGCCTTCTGCTTCGGCGCCGCCGCGCTCTCGGGCCTGCTCGGCCTGTCGGCCGCCTACGGCGCCTTTCTGGCCGGCCTGGTGATCGGCAACTCTACCAGCCGGCGGATCATGATCCACCACACGGCGCCGATCCAGTCCGTGCTGATGATGGCCTTCTTCCTGTCGATCGGCCTGCTGATCGACCTTCGCTTCATCTGGGACAACATCTGGACCGTGCTGGCGGTGGTCGTCTTCATCACGGTGTTCAAGACCGCGCTCAACGTCGGCCTGCTCGGCCTGCTGGGCGAGTCCTGGCCGAGCGCCTTCCTGTCCGGCGTGCTGCTCGCGCAGATCGGCGAGTTCTCCTTCATCCTGGCAGCGCTCGGCGTCGGCATCGGCTCGGTCACGCCGGAGAACTACCGGCTGATCGTCGCGGTCACCGTGCTCTCGCTGGTGATCAGCCCGTTCTGGCTGGAGACCGCGCGGCGCCTGCACCGCGTCGCCCTGATGGGCGTCACCTCGCCGCGCGAGACCCTGCGCCTGACCTACGGCAGGGAGGCGAGCGCACTGGTCCGCTCGACCCGCCGCGCCGAGGGCCGGGTGACCGAGCTGGCGGCCGGCGCCGGCCGCTGGCTGAGTGGCATCCTGCCGCTGTCCCGCGGAAAGGCCGATCGGGCCGAGCGCGAGGACCGGACAGCACGCGACCCCTCCGCATCGCCGGGCGCCCGCATGAAGATCGGCATGACCGGCGCGCGGGCCGGCGCCGCCCGCTGGCTGGCCCAGGTCTTGCCCCGGGCCGGCGACCGGCCGGAAGAGACCCGGGACGACCCGACCCCGGAACCGGAGCCTTCGGCCCCCTCGCGCGGCAGCCCGGCCGAGTAATGCCGGATTTTTCGCTCGAAACCCGACTGGGCGCCGAGCACGGTCGCGTCGTGGTCGGCATCGACGAGGCCGGGCGCGGCCCCTGGGCCGGCCCGGTCGTCGCCGCCGCGGCCTGGCTCGACCGCGGCGCCCTCGACCCGTCGCTGCTGGCGCGACTCGACGATTCCAAGCGCCTGACCCCGGCGGCGCGCGAGCAGCTCTTCCGGGGGCTCGTGGCAGCCGTGCCCGGCGGCGCGCGCATCGGCCTGGGCGAGGCCAGCGTGTCCGAGATCGACGCGCTGAACATCCTCCAGGCGAGCCTGCTGGCCATGGCGCGGGCCGTGGCCGGCCTCGGTCTGGTGCCCGACGCGGCGCTGGTCGACGGCAACCGGGCACCGGACCTGCCCTGCCCGGTCGAGACCGTGGTCAAGGGCGACGCGCGCAGCCTCTCGGTCGCCGCCGCCTCGATCGCGGCCAAGGTGACGCGCGACCGGCACATGGCGGAACTGGCGCGCCTTCACCCCGGCTACGGCTGGGAACGCAACCAGGGTTACGGCACCGCCGAGCACCGCGCCGCCCTCTCCCGCCTGGGGGTCACGCCCGAGCATCGGCGATCATTTAGACCGGTGCGTGAGACTCTCGATATAACCCGTTGAGTCACAAGACTCTTGACGTCGAGTCCGGTATGACTCAGGATGCCGCCTTTCGCGCACAGCGGGGGCATCGAAAGTTGCAAACCGATATCGTCCGCCTGGGCGACTGCATCGCGGAGATGGAGCGCCTGCCCGAGCGCTCGATCGACATGATCTTCGCCGACCCGCCCTATAACCTGCAGCTGGCCGGCGAGCTGACCCGCCCGGACCAGAGCCGGGTCGACGGGGTCGACGACCACTGGGACCGCTTTGCCGGCTTCGCCGACTACGACGCCTTCACGACGGCCTGGCTGGGCGCCGCGCGGCGCGTCCTCAAGGACGACGGCACGATCTGGGTGATCGGCAGCTACCACAACATCTTCCGGGTCGGCGCCTGCCTGCAGGACCTGAACTACTGGATCCTGAACGACGTGGTCTGGCGCAAGTCGAACCCCATGCCGAACTTCCGCGGCCGGCGCTTCACCAACGCGCACGAGACGCTGATCTGGGCGGCCAAGCACCAGGAGGCCAGCTACACCTTCAACTACGCCGCCATGAAGGCGCTCAACGACGACCTGCAGATGCGCAGCGACTGGCTGATCCCGATCTGCACCGGGGGCGAGCGCCTGAAGGACGGCGATGGGCGCAAGGCGCACTCGACCCAAAAGCCCGAAGCGCTCTTGCACCGGGTCGTCCTGGCCGCGACCAAGCCGGGCGACGTCGTCCTCGATCCCTTCCTGGGCAGCGGCACCACGGCGGCGGTCGCCAAGCGCCTGCACCGGCGCTATCTGGGCATCGAGCGCGAGCCGCACTATGCCGAACTGGCGAGAAAGCGCATCGCCAAGGTGCGGCCGGTCGACGACCCGGCCCTGGTCGAGACCCCCTCCAAGCGCGACGAGCCGCGCATTCCCTTCGGCTGGCTGGTCGAGCGCGGCCTGCTCGAGCCCGGCACCCTGCTCTTCGGTCCGGGCCGGCGCTGGACCGCCCGGGTGCGCGCCGACGGCACCCTGATCACGGCCGACTTCCGCGGCTCGATCCACAAGGCCGGCGCCCACGTCCAGGGCGCGCCGGCCTGCAACGGCTGGCAGTTCTGGAACCTCGACGTCGAGGGCAAGCTGGTGCCGATCGACGTGCTGCGCCAGAAGCTGCGCGCCGATCTGACCTGAACGGCCGGCCGCGGTCCTTGCCTCAGAACCGGTAGCACAAGCCGAGCCGGAACCTGCTGTCCGTGTATTCCGTGTTGAACTCTTCGCCGCCAATGCCGGGCTGCCCCGGATCCGCGGCGGGCGAAACGAATGCGACGAAGACGCGGTAGTCGAGCGACAGCGTCAGGGCCTCGGTCAGCGCATAGCCGATGCCGGCGCCGAGCTGGAACCCCAGGCCGGCCTCGGTCTCGTCGAATCCGTTCCGGCAGTACGCGACCTCGAGCTTCACACGCCAGTTGTCTTCAGACTTGTAACTCACGTTTCCGGGCGGCCACAGGCCGGGGTCGGGAACCCGGCCCCACGGCACCACTCGTATTCGGTGTATGCCCTCAACCTGCCTGCGAGAATGTTTCCGATTTTTTTACTCGAAACTGAAATTATGTCTTTCTTGAGCGATTTGCTCCATTTGATAGTGTTCGAATCGGGGACAGCAGCGAATGCGGGTACTTCTGGTAGAAGACGACGCGCAGATGGCCAAGAGCATCGAGCTGATGCTCGAGTCCTTGGGCTTCAGCTGCGATGCGG
>JAOUCL010000041.1 GCA_029859805.1 Rhodospirillales bacterium
GCAAGGCGCATTTACCCCGCCACCAAGACCCTGTTCATGTCGGGCTACGCCGAGACCGCACTCCGCGACCACAGGGCAGTGCTCGACGGTGCCGGACTGATCAACAAACCGTTCCACAGACGCGAACTGGCCCAGAAAGTACGCGCCGCGCTCGACAACGGCGACTGATCCCGGGCGGCCAAATCACATTTCCTTGCAACATACGCCGCGCACGGCAATAATCTGTTTATATTAATACGATATGGTTAATCAAACTGGGAAGCCGAAGCCGGTGGAAACCGCGAGCCCTGAAGGAAGTCAGGATGGCAAGGATACTGCTGATCGACGACGAGGCGGACCTGCTGGAGGCGATGCGTGAGGCGTTGTGCGCCGCTTCCCACGAAGTCACTGCGGTCAGCAATGGCAGTTATGTCGTCAGAGGGGATACGGGGGTCGATTTCGATGTGGTGATCACCGATATCATAATGCCGGAGACCGAGGGCATAGAAACCCTGACATACCTGAAACGGCACAATCCCGGGATACGGATCGTCGCCATTTCGGGAGGCGGCAGTATCGGCGCGACCTTTCACCTGCGTATGGCAGAGCGCCTGGGCGCCTTTCGCACGCTCGGCAAGCCTTTCGCTCTTCGCACCCTCGTCGAGGCGGTCCAAGAAACGTTGACCCAGGACGACGCGGAGGGGCCCGTGCCCTCCCCTGCGGCAGTAAGCCGCGATCCTCAGAGCAAGGCCGGCTAGGACCTCGATCGAGACCGCTCAGGATCCGGTCTTCACTTTCGGCGGCGACTATGGAGCGCCGTCGCCCAACTCTTCCCGTATCCTGTTCGCCAACTCGGCCATACGGAACGGCTTGCTGATGACCGGAAACTCGTCCTGATTAACCAGCTCCGGGCGCCCGGAGGTCACCACGATCTTGAGGTCGGGGCGCTTGGCGAGCACGTCCCTGGCCAGGTCGACTCCGCTTACCCCGCCCGGCAACACCAAATCGGTAAACAATAGGTCGACGCTTTCGTTTTCCTCCAGGGCCGCAACCGCGGAGCGCGCGTCCTCGGCCTGAATGATCAAGAATCCGAGCGTCTCCAGCAACAGCGCGGTGGAATTGCGGACCTCGGGCTCGTCGTCCACGACCAGTATCGTCTTACAATCCTGCGGACGATCTACCATCGGTCTCGCGCCCTCGATCAACTTGCCGATCCGAACCGCCACTCGGACAGGCTGGCAATCCGCTCCATCGGATAGGCGTTTTGAATAACGCCGCTCCACTAGCAACGCAACACCCTGGCATCAGGCACGGTCCCTGCGCGTCACACCTCGGCGTGGCGGAAACAGCCGATGGTGTGATCATTGACCATGCCGACCGCCTGCATGAATGCATAGCAGATCGTCGGGCCGACGAAACGGAATCCTCTGGCTTTCAAGACCTTGGACATCGTCTTCGACTCCACGGTTTCGGCCGGGACCTCGCTGGAGGCGCGCCAACGGTTGACGATCGGCCGGCCATCGACGACGCCCCACAGGAGACCGGCGAAGCCGCCCTCGTCGCGCTCCATGACCTCGAGCCAAGCCTTGGCATTGTCGACGGCGGCCCGGATCTTGGCGCTGTTGCGCACGATGCCGGGATCGGCCTTGAGCGCCGCCATCTTGTCCGGGCCGTAGCGGGCGACCACCGCGGGATCGAAGCCGTCGAAGGCGGCGCGGTAGGTCTCGCGTTTCTTCAGGATTGTGATCCAGGAAAGCCCGGCCTGGGCGCCTTCCAGGATCAGCATCTCGAAGAGCGCCCGGTCGTCGTAGAGCGGCACGCCCCACTCCCGGTCGTGGTAATCGATGTAGATCGGCTCGCCGCCGACCCAGGCGCAGCGGGCCTTGCCGTCGCCGGTCATCCCACCGGCCCCGCGCCAACGGCTAGCGGTTCGGGAAAGCGCTCGGCCAAGCGCCGGCGCGGCTGCGGCAGGGGCCGGTCCTGAGGCGCGAAGACGAAACGCTCCAGGAAGAAGCCGGTCAATTGCAAACCCTGCCCGACCTCCTCGGGCCCGCCGCCGCCGCGTCCGGCCAGGAAACCGGGCAGGGCGAGCAGCCGGTCCCGATAGGGCTCGCCGGCCGCCAGCGACACCGCGCGGCCGGTCCTCGGGCTGACGTAGGCCAGCTGATCGTTGGCGCCGCCGGCCGCACAGGACCCGAGGTCCAGACCGAAGCCGAGCTCGGCAAGCAGCGCCAGCTCCCAGCCGACATAGGCCTCGGCCCAGTGGTCGCCCTCGAGCGCCACCAGCAGCGCCAGGAGACCCTCGTAGCAGGCCGGATGGGGCTCGCGCTCCGACAGGGCCCGCTCGGAGACCGCCGCCGCGGCGGTCAGGGCCGCCAAGCGGTCCGCATCGTCCATGAGCCGGGCCGCGTGGCTCGCCTCCAGCTCGCAGGTGTAGCTACCCAGGTGGTCGGCGAGCCGCGCCCGCCAGGTGGCCGCGACCCGGTTGCCCGGCTGCAGCACGCCGCGCGCCCGGCGCCCCTGGCCGCCGCGCACCAGACCCGCGTGGCGGCCGTGCTCACGGGTCAGGAGCTGGACCACGGCCGCCGATTCGCCGTGCCGCCGCGCACTCAACACGATGCCCTGGTCCTGCCATTCCATGTTTCACCCTGCACCAGATCACGCCTCGAAGTCGAGGCCCCAGGGACGGTAGCGGGCCGGGTCCTCGAGCCAGCCCGAGCGCACCTTGACGAAGAGGAAAAGGTGCACCGGCCGCCCCCAGGTCTCCGCCAGCTCGGCCTGCGCGGCCTCGCGGACCGCCTTGATGGTCCGCCCGCCCTTGCCCAGCACGATGGCCTTCTGCGAATCGCGCTGGACATAGATGGTCTGCTCGAGGCGCAGGCCGCCGTCCTTGCGCTCCTCCCAGGATTCGGTCTCGACCGT
Source organism: Rhodospirillales bacterium (assembly GCA_029859805.1). Lineage (GTDB taxonomy): Bacteria > Pseudomonadota > Alphaproteobacteria > Kiloniellales > JAKSDN01 > CAMYKD01. The sequence goes on from JAOUCL010000041.1 coordinate 2,902, forward strand.
GAGCGCGTAGGGCAGCTCTTGATGCAGGTCGAGGAACAGCTTCTCGCGGGTCACCTCGGCCGCGAGAAGCCGCTCCGGCAGGTCGGAAAGCTGGTCCTCCGGGTAGAGCCAGGGGCCTTCCGGCAGTGCCGCGGCGAGATGGCGCAAGAGGTCCGCGACACCATCCCCGGTCAAGGCCGATATCATGAAGGTGTCCTCGAAGATTCCCTCGGCCTGGAACCGGGCGGCCAGCGCCAGGAGCTTGTCGCGCTTGATCGCATCGATCTTGTTGAGGGCCAGGATCGACCGCCGGCCCTGGGCCTTCAACCCCTCGATGATGCGCGCGGTGTCCGAATCGGGCTGCTTGACGGTGGCATCGACCACCAGCACCAGGAGATCGGCGTCCTCGACGCCGGACCAAGCCGCGGCCACCATGGCCCGCTCGAGGCGCCGCTTGGGACGGAAAATGCCCGGCGTGTCGACGAACACGATCTGGCTCGCACCCGCGATGGCGATGGCCCGGAGCCGCGCGCGGGTGGTCTGGACCTTGGGCGTGACGATCGAGACCTTGGTCCCGACCAGGCTGTTCAGCAAGGTCGACTTGCCAGCGTTGGGCGCGCCGAGCAGCGCCACGAAGCCACAGCGCGGCGGAGCGGCGGCCTCGCTCACGGCCGTGTCCCGCGCGGGCCGGTCCGTCTCATGCGTCGCCACCGTCGAGCCGCGCCAGCAGCCGGCTGGCCGCGACCTGCTCGGCCAGACGCTTGGACCGGCCCTCGCCCTCGGCCGGGTCGTAACCGGCCACGGCCACCTCGATGGTGAAAATCGGGTCGTGCGGCGGTCCTTCCCGGCGCGTCTCGCGATAGGCCGGCAACGGTAGCCCGCGGCCCTGGGCCCATTCCTGAAGCGCGGTCTTGGCGTCCTGGGGCGGCGTCCGCTCGGCCTCCAGCAAAGGGGTCCAGCGCGGCTCCACGAAACCCCGCGCCGCCGCCAGTCCGCCATCCAGATAGAGTGCCCCGATCACCGCCTCGCAGGCGTTGGCCAGCAGTGCCGGATTGGCGCTTGCCCCGGCCTCCCGTTCAGCCTTGGCCAAAATCAGGAAATCGCCCAGAGCAAGGTCCCCGGCAACCTCCGCCAGGGTCTCGCGGCGCACCAAGGCCGACAGGCGGCGCGCCAGCGCACCCTCGGCCTCCTGCGGAAAGTAGGCCAGCAGCCGGTCCGAGACGATTAAGGCAAGGACCCGGTCGCCCAGGAACTCGAGACGCTCGTAGCTTTGCGCCGGTTTGACCGCGGCGCTCGGGTGGGTCAATGCCTCGCGCAGCAGACGCGGCTCCTCGAACCGGTGGCCGAGGCGCTCGGCCAGATCATCGAGAGCGCCCTCGGCCGGGCGGCCGGACCCGTGTGCCGTCGCCACCACCCTAATCTATGCCGTTGAAGATCCGGCCCCAGCGGATCGTCGTCGGCCAGCGCCAGACCTGCCAGAACGACGCCTCGCCGTTTTGCGAGAAGAACAGGAACTCGGCCCGGCCGACCAGGTTCTCGAAAGGCACGAAGCCGACCGTGGCGCGACTGTCCTCGCTGTGGTCGCGGTTGTCGCCCATGAAGAAATAATGCCCGGACGGCACCACGAACTCCCGGGTGTTGTCGTAAGGCTGGCCGTCGCCATCTTCCCAGATCAGGTGCTGGCGCCCGTTGGGCAGGGTTTCCAGGTATTCCCTGACCTCGATCGTCCGGCCCGCAAAGCTCGGCACCGCACGGGTTTCGAGGAGATCGCGCGCCATCGCCTGCCCGTTGATATGGAGCACGCCCCCCTTGACCTGGATCCGGTCGCCCGGCAGTCCGATCAAGCGTTTGATGTAGTCGGTCTCGTTGTCCTTGGGCAGCTTGAACACCACGACATCGCCCCGTTCCGGTTCGTCGGCCAGGATCCGGTCGGAAACGAGCGGCAGACCGAAAGGCAAGGAATAGCGGCTGTAACCGTAAGAAAACTTGGACACGAAGAGATAGTCGCCGACCAACAGCGTCGGAATCATCGATCCCGAGGGGATGTTGAAGGGTTCATAAGCGAAGGTCCGTACCACCAGTGCGATCAGCACCGCGTAGATCACCGTGCGCAGGGTTTCGCCCCAGCCGCTCGTTTTCCTGCCTGACATCAAGCCTTCCATTATGGTTTTGAGTTCCTTGGCCTTCCGGCTGAACGGCGACATTTCGCCTCGCACTCGAGTTTCGGCCGCCGCGACGCACGCCGACCGACCCGGTCACCCCCCCTGGCCGGGCACCGCGGAAATGATAACGATTGCCTGCGCCAGGGGATAGTCGTCGGTGATCGTAATGTCAATTTGCGCCGACATGCCCGGGGGCGTGATCTCCTCGAGCCGCCGCAGAGCACCACCGGTGAGCGCCATGGTTGGTTTGCCGCTGGGCAGATTGACCACGCCCATGTGCAGCCAGTGGACGCCACGGCGCGGCACACCCGTTCCCAGGGCTTTCGCGCAAGCCTCCTTGGCGGCGAAGCGCTTGGCATAGCTGGCCGCCCGCGCGGCCCGGCGCTCGGACTTCTGCCGCTCGACCCCGGTGAAGACCCGCTGGACGAAGCGGTCGCCGAAACGCTCCAGGGTCCTTTCGATCCGGCGGATGTCGATCAGGTCGTTGCCGAGGCCGATGATCATCCGGGGTCAGCCGATCGCGGCCCAGGCCTTTGCCCGTCTGATCGCCAGCGCGGAATGCCGTCCTTGGTCATCGGGGTTCCTCCTTGTCGCGGAGCTGCTCGGTCGAGAGTTCCGCGAGATGAGCGGTCTTCGCCCTCTGCCGGCGCCGCAGGACCTTTCTGCGTATCCGCCACCGCCGGGCCCGCTGATATTCCTCTACGAGACGCCGCATCGGTAGGAAAAAGACCACCCAGGCCATGATTGCGGTCGGAATTCCGCCGACCGTCATCGGCCACAGCACATGCATTGGATGGTCGCGAATGTAGATAAAGGTCAGTTGATCCGGAAGGTCGCCGCTCCCCTCCAGACCAAGCAGCCATCGTCCCAAGGTATATACCCATAACCAGATCAGCGGGAAGGTCCAGGGATTGCCCACCACGGTGCCGATCCCCGAAGCGATGAGGTTTCCCCGGATCATCAGGGCGAGAAGCATTGCCAGCAGAATGTGGAATCCGATAAATGGGGTGAAGGAGATCGCTGCGCCGCAGGCAAATCCGGCTGCTATCCTGTAAGGCGTACCAGGCAGGCGCCCCAGCCGGTGCGCGACGTATCTCATGGAGCGCCGGAAACCGGCGGTCGGCCAAAGCACTTCCTTGAGCTGGCGGTGGAACGGCAGGGGAATTCGTCGTTTGAACATCTTGGGCGACGACTCCTAAAGCGCTCGACCGAACATATTGACCATCGTCCAAGTCCGTTGCAGATACGCGAACCCGGCCGCTCAGGCCCGAGCCCGTTCGACCGAGGTGATGACGGGCGTCGCGCGCAGCGCGGCTATGATATTGGTCAGATGCTTCACATCCGTGACCTCGACATCGATCAGCATCTCGAAAAAATCGATCGACCGGTTGGTGATCTTCAGATTGCTGATGTTTCCCTTGTTCTTTCCAATGATGGTCGACAAAGAACCGAGGCTGCCTGCTTCGTTGGCCACGACCACATAGAGGCGTCCGAGCAGGTGGTCGGCCTCGCCAACAACGTCCCAGGCCAGATCGACCCAGCGCTCCGGGGTGTCCTGAAACCTCTCGAGCGTCTCACAGTCGATCGTATGGACCGTCACCCCCTTGCCGGTCGTCACGATTCCGACAATGCGATCCCCGGGCAAAGGATGGCAGCAACGGGCATAATGCACCGCCATGCCGGGAATCAATCCCTTGATCGGCACCGCGGAATCCTTGCCCTTGCTTTGCCGCGCCCGGGCGCGGCCGATCGGCACGATGGTGTCGCTTTTCTTGCTGTCCTTCACGCCGGGGAAAACGGCGAACAGCACTTCGCGGGCTGTGCGATGGCCTTGGCCCACTTCCGCGTAAAGGTCGGCCGCGGCGTCGCAGTGAAACTTCTTGCGTACGCCCTCGATCGCCTTCTCGGTGAACTCGTAACCTTCCTGGCGGAACACCTTTTGCAGCATCTGCCGGCCGAGTTCGCCGTACTGCTCGCGCTGCCTCATGCGAACAAAGCGTCGAATGCGGGATTTGGCCTTGCCGCTGACGACAAAGGTTTCCCAATCGGGCGAAGGGGTCTGCGCCCGAGAGGTGATGATTTCGACCTGATCGCCGTTCTTGAGCAGCGCGCGCAACGGCACCATGCGGCCGTTGACCTTCGAACCGACGCAGGTGTCGCCCACCTCCGAGTGCACCGCATAGGCAAAGTCGACCGGCGTCGAGCCGCGCGGCAGGGCTATCAGGTCGCCCTTGGGCGAAAAACAAAAGACCTGGTCCTGGAACATCTCGAGCTTGGTGTGCTCCAGGAATTCCTCGGGGTTCGAGGCGTGCTCCAGAATATCGAGCAGTTCGCGCAGCCAGCGGTATTGGCGGCCGTCGACCTGCTGGCTGGCTTGCTTGTACTTCCAATGGGCGGCAACCCCGAACTCCGCCACCTCGTGCATTTCGCGGGTGCGGATCTGCACCTCGACCCGTTGGCGCTCGGGGCCGATCACACCGGTGTGCAACGAACGGTAGCCGTTCGGCTTGGGCGTCGAGATATAGTCCTTGAACCGGCCCGGGACCACTGGGTACCGGCTGTGCAGTATGCCGAGAGCCTGGTAGCAGTGCTCGACCGATTCGACCACTACGCGAAACGCCACGAGATCGGAGAGCTGCTCGAAGGCCACGTTCTGTCGCTGCATCTTGCGCCAGATCGAGTAGGGCGACTTGACCCGGCCCGAAACCCAGGCCTCGGTCCCGTCCTCGGCCAGCGTGCGCTTCAGTTGACCGACGATCCTGTCCGGCAGGTCCTCCCCGGTGCGCTTCAGGAATTCCATGCGCGCCTGGATCGAGTCCCGGGCATCTGGGTTGAGCTGGGCGAAGGCCAGGTCTTCGAGTTCGTCCTTGAAGCGTTGCATGCCGATTCGCTCGGCCAGGGGCGCATAGATATCCATGGTCTCGCGCGCTATGCGGCGGCGCTTGTCCGGCGACTTCACGCTCTCCAGCGTCCGCATATTGTGCAGCCGGTCGGCCAGCTTCACCAACAGCACCCGGATGTCCTCGGACATGGCGACGACCAGCTTGCGGAAGTTCTCCGCGTGCTTTGTCTGCTCGGACTGCAGTTCGAGGCGGGAGAGCTTGGTCACGCCGTCGACCAGCCTGCCAATCTCCTTGCCGAACTTCTGCTCGACGTCCTTCAGGGTGGCTTCGGTATCCTCGACGACGTCGTGCAGCAGGGCCGTGATGATCGTGTTGTCGTCGAGCTTGAGGTCGGTCAGGATGCCGGCCACCTCGATCGGATGCGAGAAATAAGGATCCCCCGACTCGCGTGTCTGCGAGCCGTGCACTTTCATGGCATAGACATAGGCGCGGTTGAGCGCATCCTCGTCCGCGTTCGGATCGTAGGATTTGACCCTCTCGACAAGCTCAAACTGCCGGATCATGACCTGCCATTGCGATGGCTCTCGCCACCCTGCTCCACAGGTTCGAGAGTACGCGCGGCAGACCCCGCCGCCAAGCTGCTAAGCGACGGGATTTCGGGGGAAAATCTGAGTCTCTGTCCCTCAGACCTTGGCCTCGTCGTCAGCCGGAGCACTGTCGGCCTCGGGCTCTCCCGTCTCGGCGCCGCCAGGCCCGACATCGGCCCGTTGCGATTCCTCGTCCTCGCCTTCAACGGCGAGCGCTTCCTCGTCGTCACTTTCAACGGTGAGCGCATCTTCGACGGTGAATCCTTCGGCGAGCAGGTCTTCGCCATCTCCGACCTCAGCCGTTTCCAGCTCCAAACCCGGGATGCTCGGCACATCGAACTCCGGGACATCCTCCTCCGGTTCGTCCATTTCGACATGCTTTTGCATGCTCTGCACCAAGGATTCCGCGAGAGCCCCAAGGTCCGTGGTCTCCTCCGCGATTTCCCGCAGTGCGACCACGGGATTCTTGTCCCGGTCTCGTTCGACCGTCAGCTGCGCACCCGACGTGATCTCGCGCGCTCGTTGAGCAGCCAGCATGACCAGATCAAAACGATTGGGAACCTTGAGGACACAGTCTTCGACAGTAACACGCGCCATGGGGCAAAAGCTCCAGTGGTTATCCCAAAACAGGCCTGACTTGAAGGACCATGAAATATATGGGCGCCGCCCCCCCAAGACAAGGCGATTCACCGGAATATTTCAGATTTCCCCGGGCCTTGCCGGCGCCTCAGGGCTGGGCGGCAGCCTCGATCGCCCACGCCGTCTGACCCGCCGGCAGGCGTCCGACCAAGCCGGCGGCGCTGAGGCCGCTCACCGGATGGCGCCAGTCGGGGGCCAACTCGGCCAGCGGCAGCACAACGAAAGCCCGTTCGGCCAGGCGCGGATGGGGCAGTACGGGCGATGCACCCGGGGCGCTGACGCATCCGCGGTACGCCAGGAGGTCGAGGTCGAGAACACGGGCCTCGTTCGCCTGATGCCGGACCCGACCAAAGTCGGCCTCGACCCGGTGCAGCCGTTCGAGCAGTTCGGCCGGAGCCAGTTCTGTGGCCACCTCGGCCACGCCGTTGATGAACCGGGGCTGATCGGAGGTCGGCATCGGTTCGCTCTCGTACCAGCGCGAACGGCGCAGCACCCGCAACCCGGCCGCGGTCAACGCCGCCAGCGCGGCCTCGCAGGTTTTCCGAGGCGGGCCGTGTTCAGGGTGCGGGAGATTGGCACCGATACCGATGAAAATCACAAGGTCGTTTGCTCCTCGCGACCGCCCTTGTGGCGACCATGGAAACGCCTACATAGCACATTGTTCGAGCACATTGTCCGGCGGCTTGCGGGACGGGCCGCCAAGTGGTAACCCCTCGTGTCGCTGGCTCACGGTCTTTGGGTGCCGCGGTAATTGTTGTACTTGTCAATGTGATTATGTGGAAAGGGTAGTGATGAAATTCCATTCGCAAGAGCGCGTGGGGCTGTTCATAGATGGCGCCAATCTCTATGCCACGGCGCGCGCGCTGGGCTTTGACATCGACTACAAGCGCCTGCTGGATCTGTTCGAGACCAAGTGCCGTCTGGTGCGGGCCCTCTACTACACGGCTTTGGTGGAGGATCAAGAATATTCCCCGATCCGCCCCTTGATCGACTGGCTCGACTACAACGGCTACACCATGGTGACCAAGCCGACCAAGGAATTCACCGACTCCTCGGGTCGGCGCAAGATCAAGGGCAATATGGACATCGAGCTGGCCATCGACGTGATGGAGATGGCCGAGCATCTGGATCACATCGTTCTGTTCTCCGGCGACGGCGACTTCCGCCGGCTGGTCGAGGCGATTCAGCGCAGGGGGCGGCGCGTTACCGTCGTATCGACCGTGCGCTCGCAGCCCTCGATGGTTGCCGACGAGTTGCGACGGCAAGCGGACCGCTTCATCGATCTTGTCGATCTGCAGGCCGAGATCGAGCGGGCGCTCCCCGCCGACCACCCCCGCGCACGCGGTCGCGAAGACCTGAACAATCCGATCGACGATTACGAGGACGACGAGGAATACTACGAGCCGGAGCCCGCCTAACGAAAACGGCGCCGGACCATGAGATGAATGGTGTCGTGTCGGCGGCCCCTGATCGCGACTGTCCGCTGTGTCCCCGTCTCGCGGCCTTCCGCTCGGCCAATCAGCAGTCCCATCCCGACTTCTTCAACGCCCCGGTACCGTCGTTCGGCGGCACCGGGGCCCGGCTGCTGATCGTCGGCCTAGCGCCGGGCCTGAAGGGGGCCAACCGCACCGGACGACCCTTCACCGGCGATTATGCCGGTGACCTGCTCTACGCCACGCTGCTCAAGTTCGGCTTCGCCAGGGGCCGCTACGACCGACGGTCCGACGACGGGCTTCGACTGGCAGATTGTCGCATCACCAATGCCGTGCGCTGTGTCCCTCCGGAAAACAAGCCGCTCACCGAAGAGATCGCGATCTGCCGCCGCTTCCTCGAGGTGGAGTTGGCCTCGCTGGAACGCCTCGAGGCAGTGCTGGCCTTGGGCGTCATCGCACACGGCGCCGTGTTGGGCGCGCTGGGTCTGCGCAAGGGCCGCCACCCCTTTGCCCATGGCGCGCTGCACGAGCTTCCGAATGCCCCCCTGCTCGCCGACAGCTATCACTGCTCGCGCTACAACACCAACACCGGCCGTCTCACCGGGGCCATGTTCGAGGCAATCTTCGTCGAATTGAAAAGCCGGCTCGGCTGACCCGTCTCTAGCTCTTCTCGCGCATCAAGCGCGCCTTTTCCCGGTGCCAGTCTCGTTGCTTCTCGGTTTCGCGCTTGTCGATCTTGCGCTTGCCGCGGGCGATGCCCAGTTCGACCTTGGCGATGCCGCGCGGATTGAAATAGAGCTTGAGCGGTACCAAGGTATAGCCCTGGCGACGGATCAGGCCGAGCAGCCGATCGCGCTCGCGGCGGTGGAGCAGCAGCTTACGGGGCCGCTTGGGTTCGTGGTTGAAGCGGTTCGCCGCCTCGTAGATCGGAATGTTGGCGTTCAGCAGGTAGAGCTGGCCGCTCTGCTCGCCCGCATAGGCCTCGACGATCGACGCGCGCCCCTGGCGCAGCGACTTCACCTCGGTGCCCGTCAGAACCAAGCCCGCCTCGAGGCTGTCCTCGATGAAGTAGTTGTGGCGCGCCTTGCGGTTCTGGGCGACGAGCGTAACAGCGCCCTCTGCCACACTCGGATGAGGCATTGGTCCGTTAGTTGATCAGGCCGGCGTGGGCCATGGCTTCACGCACCTTGATTTCGGTCTCCTTGGAAACCGCGATCAGGGGTTGGCGAACGATATTCCGGCACTTGTCCAGCAGGCTGGCGGCGAATTTGACCGGCGCCGGGCTGGTTTCGACGAACAGCGCCTCGTGCAATGGCATGAGCCGGTCGTTGATCGCCTGCACGGTGTCGATATCGCCGCCCTGCCAAGCCTGATGCAATTCGGCGCAAAGCCGCGGCGCCACATTGGCGGTCACCGAGATGCAGCCATGACCGCCCTGGGCCAGAAACGGCACCACCGTCGCGTCCTCACCCGACAACTGCACGAAATCGGGGCCGATCGCCCGCCGGGTCTTGGCCGGCCGGGCCAGGTCGCAGGTCGCATCCTTCACGCCGACGACGTTCGGCAGCATAGCCAGACGCGCCATTGTCTCGACGCTCATGTCGACCACGCAGCGGGGGGGGATGTTGTAGATGATGATAGGAATATCGACCGCATCCTGGATCGACTTGTAATGCTGGTAGAGGCCTTCCTGGGTGGGCTTGTTGTAATAGGGCGTGACCACCAGGACCGCATCGGCACCCGCCTGCTTTGCGTGGCGGGTCAGTCTGATCGCCTCCTTGGTGCAGTTCGAGCCCGTGCCGGCGATGACCGGAACCCGGCCCTTCGCCACCTCGACGCAAAGCGAAGTGACCCGCATGTCCTCGTCGTGGGAGAGGGTGGGGGATTCGCCGGTCGTGCCGCAGGGCACGACCCCGTGGCTGCCCTGTTGGATCTGCCATTCAACGAAGTCCTGAAAGGCGGTTTCATCCAACTTGCCGTTGGCGAAAGGGGTGATCAGGGCAGGCATAGACCCTTTGAACATCGGCCCAGACATGGCGTTTCCCCAATCGTTTCTTTTGAGCAGGACAATTCGCGGCGAACGCGGTGGCCCGTCTCGTCGGACAATACCCCTTCACCCCTATGGCGGCAAGGCCGCCGCCCCCCGACAACCGCCGGCGCGGCCAGCGGCCGTTGTCACATTTCGTGATCCATTCTGTTAATATCCCTGGTGTAGATTTCCTCCGCGTGGAAGAATTCCAACCTGGGTAGAATCGGGAAGATTTAGTGCGACATTTAGCACACATTATTGTCTTGACCGTGTGGCTGGCCTGTCTGGCGAGCAGCGCCAGCGCGACCAATGGGATTCTGCTCTCCGAGGCGGACCGGACCCTCTACACCGCCGCCTTCGAGCAGCTCGAAGCCAGACGGTTCGAGACCGCGCGCGAAACGGCGGCCAAGGCCACCAACGCCTTGCCGGCAAAGGTCATTTACTGGCTCGATCTGACCCGAGAGAAGACCGAAGCGGATTTTGCCGAACTGGCCCGGTTCATCGAGGAAAACCCGGATTGGCCGCGCCAGCGGAACCTGCTGCGAAATGCCGAGCGGGCCATGCCCGCCGACCTGTCGGACAGCGACCTGCTGGCTTGGTTCGAGGCGCGACCACCCGTCACCACCGACGGTGCGCTGCGTTATGCCGAGGCCCTGAAGCGTGCCGGGAAGGACAACCAGGCGGCCACGCTCCTGCGCGAGGTTTGGATCGAATTCAAACTGACCACCAAGCAGGAAAAGACCTTCCTGAAACAGTACGGCAAGCTGCTTCGAAAAGACGACCATATTGACCGGCTGGACCGTCTCTTGTGGCAGCGCAGCGCCAGGGCGGCGCGCCGCCAGGCCCGGCGCATCGGCAACGGCTATGTCCAGCTTGCCGAGGCCCGACTGCTGTTGGCGTTCCGCCGTCCGGGTGTGGATCGCGCCGTCAGGAAGGTCCCTGGCAAGCTGCGCGAAGACCCCGGGTTCATCTATGACCGGGCCCGATGGCGCCGACGCAAGGGCCGGCAGCAAGGCGTGATTGCCCTACTGGACCCGCCCCGGCCCGATGCTCCCCACCCCGAAGTCTGGTGGCCCCTGCGCCACTGGGCGGCCCGTGGCGCGCTCGATCGACGCGACTTCGAGGTCGCCTATCGGCTTGCCAGCCATCACGGTTTCGAGAAGGGGCTGGGTTTCGCTGAGGGCGAGTGGCTGGCCGGATGGATCGCCCTGCGCTTCGTAAAGGACCCGGATCGGGCCTATGACCACTTCGTTCAGCTGTTCGACGGCGTCTCGACCCCGGTCAGCCGCGCGCGCGGGGCCTATTGGGCCGGCGAAGCGGCGCGAAGCAAGGGTGACGAGGAACAAGCCGAACACTGGTACCGGCTGGCCGCGAAGCATATTTCGACGTTCTATGGCCAATTGGCGTCCAAACGCCTGGGACAGCCGCTTGCAACGACCTTACCCCGCCCAATCGAGCCACAACCGGAAGATCGCCAGGACTTCGCCCGGCAGGAGCTCGTTCAGGTGGTGCGGCTGCTGGGACAGATCGGCCAGAAGAACGTCCAACGGAGGTTCCTCGATCGCCTGCGGAAAATGGCCACGACGACCAGCGATTTCTGGCTGACCGCCGAGCTGGCCCTGGAGCAGGGGCGCCCGGACCGGGCGCTGCGGACCGCCAAGGAGGCGCGCAGGTCGGGCCTGATCCTGCCGGACCACCTCTATCCCCTGCCGAACTTGCCGCACGACGACGCGATGGACCTGACCTTGCTGTTTGCGGTCATTCGCCAGGAGAGCCAGTTCTACAACGAAGTCGTCAGCGGGGCAGGCGCACGCGGCCTGATGCAGCTCATGCCCGCCACGGCGAAGCGGGTGGCACGGAAGCTAAAGATACCCTATCGCCGCAGCAAGCTGACCCAGGACCCGGCCTACAACATGCGGCTCGGAGTCGCTTATCTGACACAGATGCTGGACCGCTATCAGGGCTCGCGGCTCTTGGCCCTAGCCGCATATAACGCGGGTCCCCGGCGCGTAGACCGCTGGATCAAGCGATTCGGCGACCCGCGGAAGCCCGGGGTCGATCCGGTCGACTGGGCCGAACGAATCCCCTTCGGCGAAACCAGAAATTACGTACAGCGCATTCTCGAGGCCGTGCCTATCTACGACCTGCGCATGGCCAGCGGCCAAGTCGATCTGCCGCTCGACTGGGCGACCGCCGGCTTTCCCCAACCGAATTGAATCAAGGCGGTTGCCTTTCGCGCCAGGACACGCTTGCTTAGGGGCCCCGCGTCGACAGACCGGCGCGGATCCTTTCGGCGAAGCGAGCGAGCTATGAATCACCCGGCCTTTTCCAATATCGGCGCCTGCGTATTCGACGCCTACGGTACGCTGTTCGACGTACACTCCGCTGTCGCGCGAGGCGGTGCGACGCTGGGCGACAAGGCCCAGGGCGTCTCCGACCTCTGGCGCCAAAAGCAGCTCGAGTACACCTGGTTGCGCAGCCTGATGGACGCCCACGTGGACTTCTGGCAGGTCACCAGCGAGGGACTGGACTACGCCTTGGCCGCGCATGGCATCGACGATGCCGCCCTCAAAGAGTCCTTGATGAGCCTCTATCTGACGTTGGACGCCTATCCCGACGTGCCGGCCTGTCTGGACGCTTTGCGCGCCGGCGGCAAGGCGACGGCGATTCTATCCAACGGCGCGCCGCGTATGCTGGAGGCTGCGGTTGCTTCGGCGGGGCTGACGGAACTACTCGACAAGGTGCTCTCCATCGAGACGGTCGGCATCTATAAACCCGACCGCCGGGTCTATCAGCTGGCCGTCGACGCGCTCGACACGGAGGCCGGGCGGATCTGCTTCGTCTCGACCAACGCCTGGGACGCCTCGGGCGCCGCCCATTTCGGCTTCAGGGTCGCCTGGCTGAACCGCTTCGGCAAGCAGCCGGACCGCCTGCCGGGCGAAATCCGGGGCGAGATCACCACGCTTGCCGATTTGCCCGGGCTACTGGGACTCTAGGAGCCTAGTGACCATGGGTTCGGAGATCCCGGCGTACCGCGAGCGCTGGCTGGGCGCACAGGACGGGCTCGAGTTGTTCTTCCGCGATTATGGCGACCCTCTGGCGCCTGGAACGCCCGTGTTATGCCTCGGCGGCCTGGCCCGTAACTCGAAGGATTTTCACCATCTCGCCGGGCGCTTGTCCGAAAAGCGGCGCGTGATCTGCCCCGACTACCGGGGCCGTGGCCGCTCCGCCTATGACCCGGATTGGCGGAACTACCGGCCAGAAGTCTATCTGCGCGACCTGATCCACCTGCTCGCGGCCTGCAACCTGCACAAGGTGGTGGTCTGCGGCACCTCGATGGGCGGCCTTCTTTCGATGGGACTTGCCGTGGCGACTCCGACCGCTCTGGCCGGAGTGATCTTGAACGACATTGGGCCCGACCTCACATCGAGCGGCCTGTCGCGTATCCTGGAATACGTCGGGGTAGACCGACCCCAGCCGGATTGGGATGCCGCGGTGACCCACTTGAGGTCCTTGCTCCCCCGGCTCGGCCTCGACAGCGACGCCAAATGGCGCAGGTTCGCGGAGGCAACCTACCGAAAGGGCGACGACGGCCTTCTGCACTACGACTGGGATGTCGCCCTGGCCAAGGAATTGATCCGAAGCGGGGGCACGACGCTCGACCTTTGGAGGCTCTACGGGGCGCTCCGCCGACTTCCCGTGCTTGCGTTCCGCGGCGCCCTGTCGGATGTCCTTTCGGAAGCGAGTTTCGCGCGCATGGCCGAAGTCAAGCCCGACCTGATCCAGGTGACCTTGCCCGGTGTGGGCCACACACCGATGCTCAACGAGCCACAAGCGGAGACGGCAATCGATGCCTTTCTCGCCGGGCTCGACGATGGCGCCGGCAGCCGGCCCCGGGAAACGGCCGATGGGTGAGTTCGCCCAGCACCACAAGCCGACTTTCGCCGATGTCGAGGCCGCGGCGGCCCGTCTGGCCGGCCGGGCGGTCGTCACGCCGCTGCTCGAATTCCCGGCGCTCGACGAACAGGTCGGCGGTCGGGTGCTGATCAAGCCGGAAATCCTGCAGCGCACGGGGTCCTTCAAGTTCCGCGGGGCCTACAACAAGATCAGCCAGTTGCCCGAGGCGAAGCGGCCGGCCGGCGTGGTCGCCTATTCCTCCGGCAACCATGCCCAGGGGGTCGCCGCGGCCGCCCGGCTGTTCGGCGTGCCGGCGGCCATCGTGATGCCGGCCGACGCGCCGGCCATCAAGATCGAAAACACCCGAAGCTATGGCGCCGAAGTACTTCTGTACGACCGGTACCGGGAGGCCCGGGAAGAGGTCGCTGCCGGGCTCGTCGCCGAGCGCGGCGCGACCCTGGTACGGCCCTACGACGACCCGGACATCATCGCAGGCCAGGGAACCTGTGGTCTGGAGATCGCTCGCCAAGCGGCAGCCTTGGGGCGGCGGTTGGATGCGGTTCTAGTTTGCTGCGGCGGTGGCGGCCTCACGGCCGGGTCGGCCCTGGCGTTAACCGAGTTGAGTCCAGGCACGGCTATACATACCGTGGAGCCGGAAGGCTTCGACGACACCGCCCGCTCGCTGGCAGCCGGCCGGCGGGTGGCCAACGACCCCGGGCCGTCTTCGGTCTGCGACGCCCTGCTGGCGCCGACCCCGGGCGAACTGACGTTTACGATCAACCGCAGGTTGGTGACCGGCGGGCTGGCGGTCACGGACGCGGAAACCCGTGCCGCCATGGCCTACGCCTTCCGCCATCTCAAGCTGGTGGTCGAGCCCGGCGGTGCCGTAGCGCTCGCGGCCCTGCTGTCGGGCAAGATCGAGGCTCGCGACAAGACAGTGGCGCTCACCCTTTCGGGCGGCAACGTGGATCCGGAATTCTTCGCAACAGTGATCGCCGGGTGACTCGAGGTTCCGCAGGCCGGAAATCAGGCGTGCGAGGGCTCCGGCTTGGCGCTGGTGCCCGGCTTGGCCGAACCGTTGGCTTTCGTCTCGCTCGAGACGTCCTGCGAGGTCGTCGCCACGGCCTTGAGCCTGGGAGCTTCCTGGCGTCGGATATGGCCTTCCACGTCGGCGCCCGGCTCGATAGCCAGACTCTCGTGGGTGATATCGCCGTTTACCCTGGCACCCTTGCTCAGGGCGACGTTGCCCGCCGTCACCTCGCCGACCACCTCTCCGGATACCCGAAGCTCCTTGGCCGAGATCTTGCCCTCTACACGGGCAGTCTCGCCGATGGTGAGCGAGTCGCTCTTGACGTTGCCGACCAGGATGCCGTTCAGCTGAATGTCGCCGTCGCTGATCAGATCGCCGGTGATCTTGAGGTCCGCACTGATGATGGAAGGCACGCCGCTACCTTTACCGTTCGAGAACGCGGCGTCCCGGTCTTCGGGTTTCGAAAACATGCTACCTGCCTGCCTTTCTGTGACATACCTGTGCTGGTCTAGCTCTTGAAGACGTACTTGCCCGCCTTCAGAAATTTCATGGGGTCGACGGGCTTGCCGAAGACCTGAACCTCGTAGTGCACGTGCGGGCCGGTGCTCCGCCCCGAACTGCCAAGCAAGGCGATTTTCTCCCGGTGGCCGACTTCCTGCCCGAGCTTGACCAGGATCTTGCGCAGATGCGCATAGCGGGTGCGGATGCCATGACCGTGGTCGATCACCACCACCCGGCCGTAACGCCCCTTCCACCCGGCATAGACGACCTTGCCCGGGGCGGTGCTCAAGATCGGCGTGCGCATCGGTGCTGCGAGATCGAGACCGTGATGCGAGGACTTGCGCCTATTGACCGGGTCCCGGCGCGATCCATAGGTGCTGGTAATACGGAACTGATCCAGAGGCGCGGTCAGCGGCAGGGTCCGCACGACCTCCTGCAGCCCCTCCCAGCGGTCCATCTGCAAGTCGAGCGAGGCGATCGATGCCTGCAGACTATGGATCGGATCCTCTTCGACCACATAGTCGCCGGGAATAAAGGGCCCACCTTGATCCTCGGCCAAGTCCGGCGTTTGGGCACCCGACAGCAGCCTGTTGACGTCCAGGCCGGTCATGGCCACGGTCTGCTCGAACGTATCGATGGAGAGTTCCGTGCGCTCGGACAGACGGCTGACCATCGTCTGTTGGGTTTCGCGCATATCGACGAGTCGCTGCTCGAGCCCGGTGATTCGCGACTGCAAGTCGCTACGCTCGCTTTCCAGCCGGTCGCCGCGTCCGCTTGCGTCTCCGAGCGCACCCTCTAGCGATGCGATCTGAGTGCCGAGGAAAGCCTCACGAGTCTGCGCCTGACTCAGATGCTGCTCCAGGCGAGCCACGGCCCTGCGGAGGGCCGACTTGGCGCCCACCAAGTTCTCGCGGGCCGTCTTCGACTGCTCCAGCTGTTGGCCCAGGTTGGCCACGGCCGTCTCCAGCTCGCCGTTCGTATCCGTTACCTCGGCAAGCTCGTCATCCATCTCCTGCACTCTGCGCCTGAGATGGTCACGGGCTTCGACCACCTCGGTCGTGTCGGACTCCGCTGGCGCAAAAGTCGTGGTCAGCTTGGCCAATTGGGATTCGAGCGCAGGGCGGCCATCGGCCATGTCGTTGAGTTCGGATTCGAACGCGGAGAGGCGCTGGCGCAGCCCATCGCGGGCGACCGCGACTCGGGCGCGCTCCGTCTGCGACTGCTTCAACTGCCATTCCACGTCGGCCAGCTCTTCGGCGTTCAACTCGCCGCGCCCCAACAACGACAACAGATAGGTCTGGTTGTCTTCCAGGTTGCGGGTGATGCGCGTGAACTGGTCGTGGTATTCGCTGACTTCGGTCAGAAGGTCCAGGTATGCGAGCTGATGCTGCTCGACCTCGGCTTCCTTGCCGGCGACGATCCTGTTGTGGAAGACGACGCCGAAGCTGGCGTAGGCGACCCAGGCGATGGCCAGCACCAGAGTAAGGGCGGTCGTAGTTTGCACCCGGCGCGAGACCTGCAGATAGCGCACCCGGCCATCGGTACGCACAAACAGCTCGCGGTCCATGAAGAGCCGCCCGGAAAAGCCTGCAATTCTTTGCTTCAGGTTCAGATTTGCCACCGAGTCTGTCCTCTCTCAACAACCTTCATCTTGCCCAGCGCCAACCGGCGGATGCCGGCCCGAAGGCGGCACGAGGGCAGGCGATTTCGATCGGACTTGAATCGGCTCGGGGCCGACGGCACCTCTCCGCACCTTTGTCACGCCTTCCGGTAACTGGAACCCCTGCACTAGCAAGTTTTGCTCTTTTCGGTACCCGGCGGATCCCCTGGAGAACACCGAGTCCAACTGCTTTTTCGTTCGTCCAGAAACCTAGCCAGCACTGATAACCCGGGCAAGCGTTAACTAAGATGCAAACGCTTCAAATAACGCAGACTTACTCCTTATGCCGATCGAAATTCCAGTAAAGTGGGATAGTTATAAGAATTCATTAATCTGAAAGCCTCAGTTGCGGCCCCATTTTTGACACGGCCGGGCGTCCGACCATTTGGCGCCTGTTCAGTCATCTCTGTCACCTGCTGTGGGCTTGAGAGCAAAGACCCGGTTCACATAGTCGACGATTTGCTGCACGCATTCATCGATCGTGTGACTTGCTGTATCGACGCAGAGTTCCGGCGCCACGGGTTCCTCGTAGGGGGCGGATATGCCCGTGAAGTCCTGGATCTCGCCCGCGCGCGCCTTGCGATAGAGGCCCTTGGGATCGCGTTGCTCGCAAGTCTCGAGGTCCGCCTTGATATAGATCTCGTGAAAGTCATCGCCGGCGGCAGCACGCGCCCGGTCGCGGTCGCTCTGATAGGGCGAAATAAACGCGCTGACGCAGATGATGCCGGAATCCGCAAAAAGCGCCGCGACCTCGCCTATCCGCCGAATATTCTCCGCCCGGTCCATCGGCGAGAACCCGAGGTTGGCATTGAGCCCTCGTCGTACGTTGTCGCCGTCCAGCACGTAAACGTGGAACCCCTTTCTGAACAGGTGCTGTTCGACCGCCATTGCAAGCGTCGACTTGCCCGCGCCCGATAGTCCGGTCAACCATAGCACACCGCCGCCATGCCCGTTGCGCTGGAGCCGGCTTTCCGCGGTGACCCGGTGTTCGACGCTGGTGATGTTGGTCGATTTGATGGTCAACGCCTGGCGCTGATCCGGATACCCTTGCATGGAAATAAGGCCGCCGGCGACTCTCTGATCGCCATCGAACAAAGCGAAGCGGCCGGTCCGGGCGATCGCCCGGAACTCGTCGACCGCAAGGATCTGGCGGCCACGCAGTATCACCTCGGCGAAGGTGTTGCACTCGACCCGCCCACCGGCACATTCGGCCAGTGTATCCATATCGTAAACGCGTTCGATCGACTGGACCGCGACCCGGGCCTTCTGGGTGGCCAATTGCAGCGTGTAGGTCTTGCCCGCCCCCAGCGGCTCGGCACCGTTCCAGACCAAGCTGGCCGGGAATACGGTCGTCAATTGAGGCGGGTTTTCCTTGTGGCTCGCCATCTCGCCGGGTTCGACATAGATCTTCTCGTCCAGGACAATGCCGACGGACTCGCCCGCCCGCGCCACGGCGACCGGATCGTTTGCACTGGAGACCTTGATCGAGTGGACGTGTGCGTTCTTGATGGAAGGAGAGAGCAAGATCGTATCGCCGACCCGCAGCACCCCGGTCTCAATGCGCCCGGTCAGGAGCCGGCGCCCCTCCAATTCGCCGACCTGCTGAATCGGCAATCGGAGCGGCTGGTCCATGGACAAGGTCACGCTTTCGAAACGCTCCAATGCCTCCAGCACGCTCGGTCCACCATACCAGGCCATGTTCTTCGATCGCCGGGCTATATTGTCTCCATCGCGGGCCGAGACCGGCACGGCGAGGGCCGGGGTGATCCCGATCTCGGACAAGTGCCGCGACATGTCGCCGGCCACCTCGGCGAAGCGATCCTGACCGAAGGCGACCAAGTCCATCTTGTTGATTACGACGGCGACCTGGCGAATACCGAGCAGGTGCAGCAAATAGGCGTGCCGGCGCGAATCCTCGGACACGCCCTCGGCGGCATCGACGATCAGGATCGCGGCATCCGCGCAATCCTCGCCGCTCACCATGGTGCGCAGGAACTCTCGCGGACTCGGGGCATCGATGACCGTGCAGTCCCGTGAACCGGTCATGAAGCGAATCCGCGAGACCTCGATGGCCTCGCCTTCCTGCCGTTTTCCCGGCGGAGGGGACCCGGTGTCGTGGAGCAGGCGACCAATGAGGGCCGACTTTCCGGAATTGACGTGGCCGACCACCACGAGCTTCAAGGGCGGTTGTGCGGTCCTGGAGCTCTGGTTTCGGGGCATCGCTCGTTCATCCGGTATCAGACATAGCCGCCCGAGCGCAACCGCTCCAAGGCGGGCCAGCGGCCAAAAGACGCGCCGGGGGACTCGCGCGCCGGATAGCCTCTTTGGTCCGCCGAAGCAACTGTTTTTCGGTGTTTCGGGGCCACCGGCACCGGGGATAGACTGTCTGAAATACAAGAAAGAGCTGGTAACCGTGCGCAACACGTCCGCCTCCGGACCGCGAAGATACGCGGGCCCCGCGATCCTAGAGCGGGGCTTCCGTCCCTTCTTCCTGGCGGCCGGTCTCTGGGCGGCTGTGGCCGTCGTGTTGTGGCTGGCCATGATCGCGGGCGTCTTCGCCCTCCCCAGCGCTCTCGGTCCGGTCGACTGGCACGCGCACGAGATGCTGTTCGGGTATGGCGCCGCCGCGATCGCCGGATTCCTGTTGACTGCGATCCCGAACTGGACCGGACGGCTACCCGTCCGCGGGTGGCGCTTGGCCTTGCTGGTCGGGGTCTGGGCCGCCGGGCGCTTGGCGGTGGCCATCTCCGCGTTGACCGGTGTCGAGGCCATGGCGGTCATCGACGTCGCCTTTCTCCTGATGTTCTGGGCGACCATACTGCGCGAGATCCTGGCGGGGCGGAACTGGCGCAATCTGATCGTCGCCGGCTTGGTCGGCTTTCTGGTGGTCTGCAATCTGTTGATCCATCTGGAGTATCTGGATGTCGCAGAAACGGCGGCCTTCGGATTTCGCCTCGCCATCACCGACATGCTGCTTCTGATCACGTTGATCGGCGGGCGCGTCGTTCCCAGCTTCACACGCAATTGGCTCGCGAAGAGAGGCGAGAAGACCCTTCCAAGTCCCTTCGGCCGGCTGGACCGAGTGGCGCTGGCGGCTTCGCTGGCGGCGGGTCTGCTCTGGGCCTTCTTGCCGGAGGGCATCGTGACCGGCGTCGTTGTCCTGTTCGCCGCCCTGGCCAACGGGTTGCGCCTAGCGCGCTGGCGCGGCCAAAAAACCCTAACCGAGCCGCTGGTATGGGTCCTGCACCTCGGCTATGCCTGGATCGTCGCCGGCTTCGCGCTCTTGGCGGTATCGCTGCTGACATCGGCCTTGCCGCAAACCGCGGCGATTCACGCTTTCACGGCCGGGGCCGTGGGAACCATGACGCTCGCCGTAATGACCCGCGCCACCTTGGGCCATACGGGGCGCACGCTGACCGCCGGGCCCTGGACCACGGCAATTTACCTACTCGTCACGGCCTCGGGCGTTCTACGTGTGGTCTCGCCGATCGCGGCGGATGTTGAAACGGCCGTGGTCGCTCTCTCCGGGCTCAGTTGGATCGCGGCTTTCAGCCTTTTCGTAGCGTTCTACGGGCCCCTCCTCGCCGGCCGGTCCGCCCGGCAATAACGCCAAAGATGCCTGCGCTTCGCCCGCGTTTGCTCCGTTCGGAGTTCGACCGCAATAGAACAGGGGGCTTACGGCTGCGGGCGGAATGGCCTTATACTGCCGGTTGAACTGGTAACGACAACGAAGGCGGCCGGGCGCACGGGCGATCAGCACGCTTCGGGTCAAGCCCGGCCAAGAGGGGAGGAGGTTAGGCATGAAGGTTCTCGACATGCTCTCAAAAAAGGGCAACGAGGTTGCGACAATTCGGCCGGATGCGACCATCAACACGGCCGTGCGCCGACTCAAGCTCGAGGGCATCGGCGCCCTCGTGGTGAGCGCGGACGATTCCGGCATCGACGGCATCATCTCCGAGCGTGATATCGTACGCGGCCTGCCCGAGCACGGCGCGGACCTGCTCTCGATGAAGGTCTCCGAGTTGATGACCAGCTCGGTGAAGACCTGCTCGCCGGACGACAAGATCCAGGACATCATGTCCGAAATGACCCGCCGCCGCTTCCGCCACATGCC
>JAOUCL010000522.1 GCA_029859805.1 Rhodospirillales bacterium
GGACCTCGCCATTCGCCGAAATTAGCCGTTTGTGAGCTGCAGGTTTTCTCCGTTGCCGACGGGCGATCTCCGACACCTTTAATTACCAGAAACCACCAAAATGCATTCCCGCATCCTGATACTTGGAGCTTACAAGTCGGCGTTACTTGACGCTTAAGAATTATGAGAGGAGGATAAGCTAACCTCGGGTTCTCCAAGTCGCTGCGTCTGTCGCAATTTGGCCGGCGACAAGATTGGCCAAATCATAAGGACAAAAAAATGACCGCGGAAAGCCAAGCACCTGAGTTGCAACCTGATGACTTCGACCCTGATCTCGGGGAAGATCAATCGCCGAGCTGGGTCAGCATCATCCTCGACTTGCCCTTTGTCGGGGGATTCTTGTGTTTTGCGCTAGCCGCGATTCCCTTTTTCCTAGTCGCGCTCGTTTCGACGATCTTCGCCGACCTCTTCGGCTACACGTCGGGCTCTGAAAGCGAATTCTTCTACATCTCGGTGATCGGCTGGCCCATCACCTATGTCTGGCTCTTGTTCTTGGAACGAAGGGCCGGCGTGGCGCTCTGCCTGCCGCTACCGATCGTCAACATCAAGATTAGATGGGTGATGATCGCTCTGGCCCCCTTTCTAGTGGCCGAATATCTCGGCCTAATGTGACCGCGGCTGCCGCGGAGGCAGAGAGACCGCACCTCCTGCCGAAGTAACAGTGGGGCACGGGGAGGCAAGCGCCTCCCCGCTCTTGAACCTTCTTCGTCAAATCGCTTGCGGCACGGTCACCCCGTGCTTGGCGGCGACTCCGGCGAGCTTTGTCATGATGCCGGGATAGAGCTCGACACCGTTGGCGAGCGCGTCCCGCTTTTTCTTCAGGCCGTTTTCGCCGGGCAGGCGGACGCGCTCGATGCCGGGGCGGGGCGGGTTCTCGCGGCAGGCGTTGGCAAGCCAGCCGGTTTGCCGGGCGAAGGCTTCGGTGCCGCCGAAACAAGCGGGGTCGATCACCTGGACGGTCACGGAAGCGCCCCAGCATGCTGTTTCCGGATGGTGTCTACGTTACAGGCGTGCGTGAGCAGCCGCGTTTCGTGCCGGTGGCGGCGCCGACACCGGCCGCCGTGGCGTGGCTGGTCGATGAGATCGCCCAGCGTGTGGGCCGCCACCTGGAGCGGCGGGGGCTGCTGGTGCGCGACGCCGAGAACAGCTACCTGCAGTGCGACGATGAACGCGCCTCGCCGCTTGATGAACTGATCGGGGCTTCGGTGAGCTACCGGATAGCGGTCGGTCCTGATCGGGGGCGCAAGGCGTTCACGCTGCAGACGCTGCCTGGCGCATCGGGCGATGAGGACGAGGCGGCAGCGGCGGCGAGGGCCGGGGGATTCTCTCTGCACGCGGGGATCGCCGCACAGTCCCACCAACGAGACAAGCTGGAGCGACTGTGCCGCTATGTGGCGCGCCCGGCGGTGGCTGAGGAGCGGCTCGCGCTGACTGCACAGGGGGATATCCGCGTGGCGCTGAAGACGCCGTACCGCGACGGCACCACGCATGTGGTCTTTCAGCCGCTGGACTTCATCGCCCGGCTGGCGGCATTGGTGCCGCGCCCGCGGGTGAATCTCACGCGCTTTCACGGGATCTTCGCCCCCAACAGCCGTCATCGTGCGCGAATCACCCCGGGCGGGCGTGGCCGGGGAGGGCGGGTCGCCGGCGAGCGTCCCGAGCCCGAGCGACCTCGCGCGATGAACTGGGCGCGCCGACTCCAACGCGTCTTCGCCATTGACGTCGAGACCTGTGAGCGCTGTGGGGGCAAGCTGCGCATCATTGCCAGCATCGAGGATCCGGCCGTAATTGAGAAGATCCTCGCGCACCTCGAGCGGCGAGACGGAGCCCGCGTGAGCCCGCACACGCCTCGCGCTCCGCCCGGCGGTTGAGCGGCCGGGTGCCCGCGGTGTCAAGGACGAGTTTATGAGGGAGGTGCATCCCGAGCGCCGCCCGGATAGCGCTCGGCCGTGCGTTGTTCAGTGACGCGTTTTCTCGACCTTTTCGCCTGAAACTCGAACCGCCTTCTCGCCCCCGCCAGGTCGCCCACCCCCGTCACGAGTTCCCAGCCGGTCGATCCGGCTCCGATCTTCTGACTGAGCATACTTCGGGCATGCCTTTTGTTCGCCTTATTCCCAATGAACTGGGGCATTTCACCTTTACTTCCTCAGTCTCACAACATCCGATTGGACTTCGGCTGGATTGCCCAGGATGCGTTCAATGATGTTCGTATTGATGGCATAGAGGCTGT
>JAOUCL010000523.1 GCA_029859805.1 Rhodospirillales bacterium
GCTGACCACGCGGCAGTTCGCGCGCCGCTTCCAGGAGACGGTCAAGAAGGCCGGGATCACCAAGCCCGTGACGCTGCATTCGCTGCGCCACAGCCCTCATGGTGAGCTTGTCGAACCACGCCACCCATCTGCTCGAGCGCGGTGTCGATATCCGGGTGATCCAGGCGCTGCTCGGTCATGACAAGCTGGAGACAACGGCAGGCTACACGCGCGTGGCGACCGGCATGATCTCGGCGGTGGACAGCCCGCTCGACGATCTGGGCACACGCCGTCGCAAGCGCAGAAAGGCTGGGGGGCGGGCCCCGGCGCCAGCCGGTTATCCGCGCAAGTCCCAAATCTATTGTTTGAACCGCCGGGCGACCAAATGTACTGGTTTGCGCAGCGACCATATTTCGCAAATCCATTCCCACCGAAACCAGCTCATCGAGATGCCCTTGTCCCTTTCTCCCCGCAATCGACCGCCGCCTGCCCCGAAGGATCGGGGCCGGGTCCAAAGCGCCGCCGACCGAACCCATGGGATGTTGACCACGAAAATCGGCGAGGCACGTGCTCTACCAATTGCATGAATGGCAAAGCGCCGCCTTGACGCCCATCCGCTTGATGGCCGAGGCCGGGCATCAGTTCCTGCGCCATCCCCTGACGCCCTTCGCGCCCCTGGGGGGAACGATGGCGGCCGCATTCGAGGTTTTCGAGCTTGCTACCCGTCACCACCGCAAGCCCGAGTTCGGCCTGCACAGCGTCGTCATCGACGGCGCCGAGGTGCCCGTGCGGGAGGTCGAGCTGTGCCATGAGCCGTTTTGCACCCTGCGGCAATTCCAGTGCGAAAGGGCGCGCCCGGCACCCAAGGTGCTACTGGTGGCGCCGATGTCGGGCCACTTCGCCACAGAGCTGCGCGAGATGGTGGCCGCCCTGCTGAGCGACCACGAGGTCTACCTGACGGACTGGATCGACGCCCGCGAGGTACCCCTGTCCGAAGGCGGCTTCGACCTGGACGACTATATCGACTACGTCCTGGAATTCCTGCGCTTGCTGGCTCCCGACCTGCACGTGATCGCGATATGCCAGTCGACCGTCCCGGTCCTCGCGGCGGTTTCCCTTATGGCGGAGGACAGCGATCCGGCCCGACCGAAATCGATGAGCCTCTTCGCCGGCCCCATCGACACGCGGAACAACCCGACAGCAATAGACAAGGTGGCGACGAGCCACCCGCTCGGCTGGTTCGAGAGGACGCAGATCGCCACGGTCCCATCGCGCTATGCGGGCGCCCTGCGCCGGGTGCATCCCGGCTTCATCCAGCGCACGGCCTTCATGACGATGAACGTGGACCGCCTGGCCGCGGTTCAACTCCGGCTTCTCGAGGCCCGCATGCGCGGCGACGAGGAGGAAGCGGCAGCCTGTCAACGTTTCTACGAGGAATATCTGGCCGTGATGGACCTGCCGGCCGAGTTCTATCTGCAGACCGTCAAGACCGTCTTCCAGGAACAGGACCTTCCGCGCGGCAAAATGTTCTGGCGTGGGCGCAAGGTTGACCCTGGAGCGATCCGCGACACCGCGATCTTGACGATCGAGGGCGGGCGCGACGATGTTTCCGGCCGCGGCCAGACGCACGGTGCGCATGCTCTGTGCCGCAATATCCCGGCGCGCAGGCAGCACCGCTGCTTCGACTCAAAGGCCTATCATGTCGACCTGTTCACCGGGCGGGAGTGGCGCCACCGGATCCTGCCCCGTGTCCGCGCCTTCATCGCCAGCTGTTAGATATCCTTCTCAGGCGAGCCAAGGTCGCTGGCCCTGGTGAGTCGAATCGCGCGGTCTCATTTTCGAATCGAGCTAGACACGGGCGGTCTGCTGCATCATCGCCAGCAGCTCGTCCTCCAGGTCCGCGCGGCGCGTGCGAAGCTTCTTCACCTCGATACCCGCGTTGGGCTCCGTCGAGCTTTCCAGGCGGTCGAGCGCTCCAGTCAGCGAACCATACTCGCGGCACAGGGTATTGAAATTCGTGCTCGTCTCGAAGAGATCGTGGATCTTCTCGTCGTATTCTGGAAACCGGTCAAGCAGGCGCCGTTTCTCGTTGGACATTGGGACCACTCCTCGAATTCCCGGTCGGTGATAAGGATGGCAGGCCGCCGCAAGCTCCGCCTTGATCCAGGTCACGGGCCTCGTTTCGTTTCAGTTTCCGGGCTGGGGTTCGGGCTCGAGGCCGCCGGTGCTGTCCTTGCCGGGGCCCTTGGCGGCCTTGCCGCTGGAGGGCACCGAGGCGCGCAAGGCC
>JAOUCL010000524.1 GCA_029859805.1 Rhodospirillales bacterium
TATCGACATGTTTACCAAGGCGGTAGAAATCGACCCCGCTTATGCCCGCGCCTGGGCGGCGCTTGCGGATAGCTACGCCATGACCTGTATGTATTGGAGCGCCAGCGAGGAAAATCTTTCGGGTGCTGATCTTGCGAGTTTGCAAGCGCTCGAGTTGTCGCCGGGCCTGGCCGAATCGCATGTCTCTCGCGGTCTATACCACTTCGTTCGCCGCGCGAATCGCGAGGCGATCGCTGAGTTTGAGACGGCACAGCGCCTGAACCCGGAGTTATTCGAGGCCTATTACTTCTACGCTCGGGTGCGCTTCCAGCGAGGTGAACTAAACGAGGCGGCAGAATTGTTCGAAAAGGCGGAACGCATTCAGCCGGATGATTTCCAGGTGCCAATCTTCCTGCGTCAGATCTATCGGAGCCAGGGACGGGAAAAGGATGCAAGGGCTGCGGCTCGGCGCGGACTCACACGCGCGAGGCAACAATTGGAACTCTATCCAGACGACACCCGCGCGCTTAATTTAGGGTGCGCTGGGCTCGTCGAACTAGGCGAAAAAGGACAGGCAATGCAATGGGCCAAGCGGTCACTGGCCATTGACGGCGACAATCCGGACACCTTGTACAATGTGGCGTGTAGCTACGCGCTCATGGGCGAGGCCGATCACGCGTTAGATTGTCTGGAACGAGCCGGCTTGCGTGGCATGTCGATTGCGGAGTGGGCGGAGAACGATTCGGATTTATCTTCGCTTCGCGAAAATCCTCGCTTCCAATCCTTGATGGAAAGTTTCAAAGATCAAGAGTCGTCCAAATAGTGAAGTGGTTTTTGGCAGGTTGAACGATTAGGCTGACCGAACATCCGCTACTGCATCGAACTTCTTGTTCATCTGCAGATGACCGCTATTGGCCGTCTTCTGCCCCTTCAAATTTGCTGAAATTCAGCCCCATGAACGGCTGCAATTGGTGAAAGCGGACTCTGTTGGGCAATGCCTGCTGCCGATTTGATATTCTGGATCGGTCACTGCGAAAGAGGAGGCGGCCGTGGGCTACTACATTGATCCCGAGCGCGACCAGTTCAAAAAATTCAAAGATCTACCGCGCGACAAGCCAATCATGATGCTGAACCTTTTGCGCTTCCGCGACAAGGCGGCCTATGAAGACGACCGCGAGCTTAGCGGCGCGGAGGCCTATACGGCCTATGGCAGAGAGAGCGGCCCAGTCTTTCGCCGTGTCGGCGGTAAGATCATTTGGCGTGGCAAGCCGGAAATCATGCTGATCGGTCCGAAGGATAAGCGCTGGGACTTGGTCTTCGTCGCCCATTACCCAACAGCGGATTCCTTTCTTGAAATGGTCACCGACCCCGATTATCGAATTGCCGTAAAACACCGGCAGGCCGCTGTTCTCGATAGTCGCCTAATCCGCATGGCCGAGGTGGCTGGGGGCGATGAATTTGCCGACTGAAGCTGTTAAAGGGGTTCTGAGGGTCTGCTTGTGGCTTTCGGAAAATTGCCTACTAGCGCCCGGTTTACGCCCACAAGCAGACAGTAAGCTACTATTGGCCTAGAGGGCTGCGACTGACCCTGAGCCGACGTTGTTAGATTCATCGAGGCAGGCACGATTGCGGCATTGAAATCGAATACGCGCATGCTGGTCTCTTCTGGCGTGGAATATCCCAGAAGCCGCACCTCAACTACGATATTGGCTTGCCAGGTTGCCTGGATCAGCGCATTCTTCCGGCGACAATAACAGGGGGCGGATTCATGGACAGACTTACTTTCGAAAATCCGGTGTTTGCGACTTATGCAAGCGCCGCCTCGCTGATGATTTTGCTGGCGATCGCCACTGCGTGGATCACAGTAGTGCAGATGCTGCGGTACAAAGGCGGCTTTCGCGCGCCCGAAGACCTCAAGAAGACGCCGGTCAATCCCACGCCCAATCCGCATCAGAACGAGCCCAATGAGCATGTCGAACGCTGGCGGCGGATCATGCTAAATCACCTGGAGAATATTCCGTTCTTCCTGGTAATCGGGCTGTTGTTCGTGCTCACTGGCCCCTCGCTGACGCTCGCGCAGTGGCTCTTTTGGGGCTACGTCGTCGCGCGGCTGCTCCACTTCGTCGTCTACGGTACCGGCCAGATCCACGATATCCGCGCGACCTTTTGGACCATCGGTTCGGCCATCATCATCGCTATGTGCGTGATGGTTTTGAAGGCAGGTTTGTCGTTCGTCTAAGCAGAAAAGGACCTGGTGCCCCCCCCATCATCAGGGATGGAGCGCAC
>JAOUCL010000525.1 GCA_029859805.1 Rhodospirillales bacterium
CTCGGCGGTTGGGTCGTTGCCTTGCTCGATATCGGAGAATAGTTTCTCTGCCCGTCTCCGCGCAGCGCTGACCGATAGCGCCGGGTGGCGTCCGATCTTGATCGTAAGTACTTTGCCTGCCTGCGGATGGCGCTTTGAGAAGTAGAAGGTTTTCGATTTCTGGCCGACGGCGAGCCGCAGGCCTTCCTTCATCTGGTCGGAATACCAAACGGTGGTTCCGGCAGGTTTGAGGCGCGCGATGGCTTGGTCCGTGAACTTGATCTGCGGCATCTACTTTTCAACGCATTTTCAACAGCGATACCGCTCATGATACGATCCAATAAGAAAGCTGCAACCAAAGATTGAGGTATTTCAGTCACTTATGCGATGTGGTGCGACAAGATTGGACTGGTAGAGAACCATTCGTAATGCGTGGGTCGGGAGTTCGAGTCTCTCCATCGGCACCACTGTTTTCAAGAGCTTAGCTGGCAACGGCTAAGCCCTTGTTTGTTCCGGCAAGCACATAGCAAGCGCGGCAGGCCCGTTTCGGTGGAATTCGACCCACGGTCTTGGCAGCCCCTCGAGGGGCCCGTGGTCTTGGGAGGGGGGTGCCCGTCGATTGGGTCCCATCGGATCGCGGTTTGGTACCATGCCCCTAGCCACTCCGAACTCCCGGAGAAAATTCCGGGATTTCAGAAGGGGTTACCGGCGGCCCCTGACACACCAGCGCCATTCCCCTCCGCGACCGCAGCCCGAAACATGCCTTGGGCTTGCGTGTTTGGAAGCTCAGCTCACGGAATAGCGCTGGCAATCCTCGGCACGGCCGCTGTCCTGCACTGCGCCGAATTTCGCGCCCGAACGTCAGCTTTCCAACGAATTTCGTCAGCTTGACCCTTGGCAGCGGACCCCTTGGCCGCCTTCCGACATCGTCGGGAGGTGACCCTAACCAGACTCTGCCGTCGATCAGGTGGTTAGGCTCGACAAACAGCGATGTACCAATAGTCAGGGATTCTGGAACCCTTGAAATCGAGGGTCTTCAGCGAGCGCCGCAGCACCGGGCTAAGCCGTACTTTCTGGTTGTCAACGGGCGGCCCAAACCTCTTTACTCATCGCAGAATGGTATCGTACGACACTTCGACACCCCGTTCAGCCATGAGCTCCTCGACGTCCCGGAGGCTCAGGTTGAACCGGACATACAGCCAAACAGCGCGCTGGATGATGGATGATGGATGATGGGAAGTGGAGATTTCGATAGCTGATCGAATTGATCCGGCCAGCTTGACCGGATCAGCTCCACTGGCGCACTTCAGTTTGTGACAAAGCCGTTCCGCCTCCTGCCCTCCGCGATGGACTTGAACCTTCTTCGAACCCGCGATGCCGAAAACGGTCAACGTTGCCGACACAACTTGAAAATGGTCATGAGAAAGAGGGGACAGGCGGTGCTTTTCAGTCTTGCGCCGTCGTGCGAAGCTCGCTGCGAAAACGCAGCGTTACCGGACTGACAAGCAGGTGGAGTCAATGCGCGGCGAACGAGGAACGCCTGAAACGCCAACCCTCGCCGACGCGGTCCGCGCGGAGGACCGGCAGGTGCTTGCGCGGGTCGCCGCTGCCCCGATAATGCCCTTGAACAATAACCTGGTATCGCGCCCCTGGGGCGGGCAGCGGCTCTGCGCCTACAAGGGCGTCCCCTCGACTCCGCATCAGCGATGGGGGGAGGCCTTCGAGATATGCGCCTTTGCTGAGGACGAGGAGGCCCGGGCCCACCCCAGTATCATCCGACTGACCGACGGGTCCGAGGTCGACCTGCCGGAGCTTCTGGCAGTGGCTGGGTCCGCGATCCTTGGCGGGGATTTCGTCGCGACGCACGGCTGTCAGCTTCCCTTGCTTCCCAAGACGTTAGACGTGGGCGAGTTGCTGTCGGTCCAAGCCCATCCCGAGGGATTCACCGAAGCATACATCATCATTGAGGCCGACGAGGGGGCGACGATTCGCCTCGGCTTCAAGCGTGACGTCGACCCCGCAGACCTCGGGCAACGGCTCAAAGGAGGACGGCAGCTGCAGCAGAGGCTGCTTGACTGTCTTCGTGATGGCGTCGACCTCGAGGCCCTGCAGACAACGCTGGCGAGCAACTTTGCACGGCGCGCCGTGCTCGCGGACGCGGTGCTGCCCGCCCTCGAGTCGTTGCTGCGGACCGGAGCCGATCGGAAGATCGTCGAGACGCTGCGAACGCTCAAGGAACTCTACTGGGAGGTTCTCGATCTGCTCAACGAGGTCCCCGTGACA
>JAOUCL010000526.1 GCA_029859805.1 Rhodospirillales bacterium
GAGCTGGGCGGTCAAGGCTCAGATTCACGCCGGTGCGCGCGGCAAGGCGGGCGGCATCAAGATCTGCAAGACCTATCACGAGGTTCGCGAGGCGGCCCAGGAACTGCTCGGCAAGCGTTTGGTGACGCACCAGACCGGTCCTGAAGGCAAGCCCGTTCAGCGCGTATATATCGAAGCGGCCGAGCCGTTTGAGAGAGAGCTGTATCTCGGTTTCGTTCTCGACCGTAAGGCAGAGCGTATCCGCGTGATCGCGTCGCAGGAAGGCGGCATGGAGATCGAAGAGATCGCCAAGACCAACCCCGAGGCCATTCTTCAGGTCATCGTCGAGCCGGCGGTGGGCCTGCAGTCCTTCCAGGCGCGCGAGCTGGCGTTCCAGCTTGGTCTCAGCATCAAGCAAGCCCAGAGCTGCGTGTCGACGATCATGAACGCCTATCGCGCGTTCCGCGACAGCGATGCCCAGATGCTGGAAATCAACCCGCTGGTCGTATCTAAGGACGATCGCGTTCTGGCGCTCGACGCCAAGATGTCGTTCGACGACAACGCGCTCTTCCGCCGCCACAACGTGGCCGACATGTACGACCCCTCGCAGCAGGATCCGCGCGAGGCCCAGGCCGCCGAGCACAATCTCAACTATATCGGTCTTGACGGAAACATTGGCTGCATCGTGAACGGTGCGGGTCTGGCCATGGCCACCATGGACATGATCAAGCATGCGGGCGGTTCACCGGCCAACTTCCTCGACGTGGGTGGCGGCGCTTCGCCGGACCGCATCGAGACGGCCATGAAGCTCGTTGTCTCCGACTCGAACGTGAAGGCGATCCTGGTGAACATCTTCGCCGGCATCAATCGCTGCGACTGGGTTGCCAAGGGCGTGGTTCAGGCTTGCAAAAATCTCGACATCAAGGTTCCGCTCGTCGTGCGACTGGCCGGCACCAATGTCGAGGAGGGACGCAAGATCCTTGAAGAGAGCGGGGTCAAGCTGATCACCGCCGAGACCCTGGCCGACGCTGCCGAAAAGGCGGTCCAGGCCTGCCAGGGCAAGCTTCAGGCCGCGTAAAGACGATCATCGGAGAGACACGTAATGAGCATTTTGATTGACGAGAAAACCCCGGTGATTGTCCAGGGCATGACGGGCGACAAGGGGACCTTCCACGCGAAGGAGATGATCGAGTACGGCACCAACGTTGTCGGCGGCGTGACGCCGGGCAAGGGCGGCGGCCGCCACCTCGACCGTCCGCTCTTCAACACCGTCAAGGAAGCGGTCAAGGAGACGGGTGCCGAGGTTTCCATCACCTTCGTTGCACCGGCCTTCTGCGCCGACGCCATCATGGAATGTGCGGACGCGGGCATTCACCTCGTTTGCTCCATCACCGACGGCATCCCGGCTCAGGACATGATGCGCGTGAAGCGCTACCTGATGCGTTATCCGCGCGATCGCCGCACGATGATGGTCGGTCCCAACTGCGCCGGCATCATCAGCCCCGGCAAGGCCATGCTCGGCATCATGCCCGGGCACATCTATCTGCAGGGCAAGGTGGGCGTGATCTCGCGCTCCGGTACGCTCGGATACGAGGCCGCCGCGCAGATGAAGGAACATGGTATCGGTATCTCGACATCCGTCGGTATCGGTGGCGACCCGATCAACGGTTCTTCGTTCCTCGATCACCTGACCCTGTTCGAGCAGGACCCGGAGACCGAAGCCGTTCTGATGATCGGCGAGATCGGCGGTCCGCAGGAGGCCGAGGCGTCTGCGTGGATCAAGGACAATATGTCAAAGCCGGTCGTCGGCTTCGTCGCTGGCCTTACCGCTCCGAAGGGGCGCCGTATGGGCCACGCCGGCGCCATCATTTCGGCGGCTGGCGACAGCGCGGCCGAGAAGGCGGAGATCATGAAGGCCAACGGGCTCACCGTGGCGCCAAACCCGAGCGAGTTCGGTTCGACCGTTGCGAAGGTTCTCGGGATATAAGCCTTGGGGTATAAGCCTTGAGGTCTCAGGAAAGCGCCGGACATGCCGAGGTCATAGACAAGGCCTATGGAATGTCCGGCTTTTTTCCAGAAACCAAACGATTGCAGGTAGAGCCGGTCGGCTCCACCACACCCCAATCGCTGCCGGAACTGGCGATCGGGCCAGAGGGTGCTAGGTGTCGCATGAGCCATTCAGCATCGAACGACAAGACCGGTCGATGAGATCGGAGTGCGAGCGCGTATCATGGATGAGGATGTGAGAGACGGCGATGTGGTGGGCGATGCGGTCGCCGCAG
>JAOUCL010000237.1 GCA_029859805.1 Rhodospirillales bacterium
TTGAACGGGGAAAGATGACCCAAACCAGACCAACCGAACTTGACCATTCGGTAATCACCTGTCCACATCTGTGCGCCAGATTTTCCGGTGGCCGAACCGGACTTACGTGCGTTTCCCCTTCGCGGCGACGCCTTACGGCAAGGGGAGGTGGGAGAGGCTATGTGTTGGAGCGCGAGCGTGTCGATCACCATGGTTGGCGTCGGCGCCGTGGCGACCGGTGTGGTCGCGGCGCGCGGGCAGCCCCGGGCAATTTGGCTGACGCTCGGATACTTCACCGTCATGGAGGCGCTTCAGGCGGCCGGCTACGCCGTGGTCGACCAGTGCGGCGCGACGGGCAATCAGGCGATCACACTGCTCTCCTACCTCCACATTGTCTTTCAACCCTTCTTCATAAACGCCTTTGCCATGGAACTGGTGCCAGGTCCGGTGAAGGCGCGGCTGCGGCGCGGCGTCTATCTTTGCTGTGCGGCCTCCTCCGCGGTGATGCTGGCTCAGCTCTACCCCTTCGAGTGGGCGGGCAGCTGCCGCCTCGGGCAGGCGCTTTGCGGTACCGAGCTCTGCCTGGTCTCTGGCGAGTGGCATATAGCCTGGAGCATCCCCTACAACGGTCTCCTGCGTCCCTTGGACGATGCCCTGGGGATTAATTCGGGCTTTCCGACCTACCTGCTGGTGGCTTTTCTGCTGCCGCTGGCTTATGGGGCCTGGCGCATGGTGATCTTCCACGCGCTCGCAGGACCTATTCTGGCCGACGCGCTGACGGGCAATCCCAACGAGGCGCCCGCAGTCTGGTGCCTCTTTTCCATTGGCATCCTGCTGATCGGATCGAGCCCCCTGATCCGCCAACACTTTGAGACGACCACTTGGTGGGCTTGGCCCAAGTCCTGGCAAAGCTGAGTGCGGCGGCCTGAGCTCAGATCCACGCATCGTTATTGTTCTAATCTGGCTATGAATCGAAGTTCCGGAGCGCCCTCCGCGCCGGTGAGCCCGAAGGTTCGTTCTCTGCTGGATTTCTTCAGCTTCACCCCTGAGAGCCGACCTGGCGCCAGCGGCCGATTTTCGTCCGACCCTGACCCAAAGGAGACATGGGCAGCCGTGAGGTGCCAGCCAAGATTTCGGAATGTTGGTGGGTGGTAGATCGAAGGCATGATTCGGAGGTGTGCGGTCTGCTATCTTGGCCCGTGGGCATCGGAGCGGGCCTATGGCTTTGGCCGCAAACAGCAATCGATTCACCATTCTGGAAACGGAAGTCGACCGCCTGCGCCAAGAGCTGGCTATCCCCGGACTTTCAATGGCCGTCGTACAGAGCCAGGAGGTCGTCTTCGCTCGGGGCTGGGGTCACGCCGACTTGGAAAGGCAAATACCAGCTGCGCCTGATACACCCTACCAAATCGACTCCCTAACCAAGCCTTTCGCTGCTGCCGTACTGATGAAGCTGGTCGAGCAGGGCCGTCTTAGCCTCGATGATAGCATCGCCGAAATCTTGCACGACGAGGTCTTCGCGTTGGGGCCGAGAGGCCAAGTCAGTCGGGACTACCATAACTATTGTCAACGGATACGCGAACTGAGCGAGGATCCATCGCTGCCATTCGCTTTCTTGCTTCAAGATTACCGCGGCGATACCGAACCGGTTACGGTACGTCATCATCTAACCCACACCGCGCAGGGTGTGCCCGGCACAACATATTGCTACAACGGCTTCTTGTTCGGCGCGCTCGCGTCGGTCCTGGAGAAGGTCTCGGGCCAGCCGTTTCGTGACCTGATCGTCGAACACATCACTGCGCCGCTCGGCATGACCGACACCGTGCCGGGCGCCACAGAGATGCAGGAACAGCAGGTGCTGGCCCGACAAGCAAAATACTATCGTGCTCACGGCAGCGGCTTTGAACCATCCGACTGGCCCCCGCCGGAATGGATCGAAGCGATGGAGCGATGCGGGCTGGACTCGACGCCGAGCCTTAATGCCGGGGCCGGTATGATCTCGAATGTGCTCGATCTGGCCAAATTCGATGCAGCGATGGACCGTGATGCCATTGTGTCCGCACAAAGCAAGGCGTTGATGTTCGCCGCGACCCGCTCGAACTCCGGAGAGCGCCGGCCTTACGGACTCGGCTGGTTCATCCAGGATTCAGACAATCATCGGCTGGTGTGGCACAACGGCGACGCGCCCGGCGCCCATTCTTCCTTGTTGTTCAAGGTGCCTGCTGCCGACCATACACTGATCCTGCTGGCCAACAGCGATGGTGCGAGCAGTCCCTTCGATTTAACCAAAGGCAACGTCCTCGACTCACCGTTCGCCAGATTATTCCTACACTGGCTTCCGTAGCGGCAGGATCCGATCCCAATTTCTTCGTTGGTCTGTTGTTGGCTAGACCGAGACTATCTGTGGACGCCGCAAGAACTGGTTGGCGATGAGTCCCTAAGCGGAAGTTGTCCAACGTTGTCCAACGAGGACAAAGTGTTAGGGAGATGGATAGAGAGGGCCAGACAATATGAAAGCGCATCTATTTGGACGGTTAGCGAAGCAGTTCGGCTGCATATGCCTGGGGTTCTGGATCGGCGCTTGTACGCCCCTGTACCCCCGCTTGGACGATCAGGGCCAACCCCGGACCGAGTATGTCTATCGCGTGCCGGATAAGACCGGCGACGGCTGGGAGCCGTCTTCTCTGGTCGATGAGAGAATCGACTCGAAAAAGATCCACGCTTTAATGCGAGATATCCTCACCCGGCGGTTTGAGAACATCCACGGCGTCTTGCTGGTCCGCAACGGAAAGCTGGTCCTGGAGGAGTACTTCAATGGCTACACGTTCAGCTTCCGGGGGGCGGAATTCCGGGGGGAGCGAATTGCTTACGGGCGGGAAAAGCTCCACGTGACCGCATCAGTTACGAAAAGCGTCACATCGGCGCTGGTGGGAATTGCCATCGACCGGGGTTTCATCCGGGATGTCAACGAGCCAATGGCCGTCTTCTTTCCGCAATACATGAACCTGATAGACGAAAAGAAAGCCAGGATTACGCTGGAGCATTTGCTGACCCTGACCTCGGGTCTCGAATGGAATGAAGTCGAACTCTGGTTCAAAGACCCGCAGCACGACCTGGTTCAGCTGTTCGTTGTACCGGACCCCATCGAATACATTCTGTCGAAACGAGCTGTCCGAGAACCGGGCAAGGACTGGTATTACAGTGGTGGGGACGTGAACCTGCTGGGAGAGATTATCCGTAAGAGTTCCGGTCTGCGGATGGACGCCTTTGCGGCGCGCTATCTTATGACACCCCTCGGTATCACCGATTATGAGTGGGATCATATCAATCCCGACATCATTCACGCCTCCGGGAACCTGAAGCTGCGACCGAGGGACATGGCGAAATTCGGGCAACTGTTTCTGAATGGTGGAACATGGAAGAATCAGCGCGTTATCTCGGAGACCTGGACAAAGAAATCCACCGCCCCGATTGTCGCAATTCCGAAAAACTCCATGCTGAAGCTGGCAGCGCGGGAGTACTTGTCCTGGGCCGTAAACGCCGGAGATCGGTACGGCTACCTCTGGTGGATCAAATCGTATTGTGCGCGGTCCGTTTGCGTCGATTCCTATCTGGCGGACGGTTGGGGCGGCCAGAGGATCATTGTGTTTCCGAGCCTGGACCTGGTTATCGTCTTTACCGGCGGTAACTATGCCACACACGAGCCGGTTCATGAGATGGTGCGCGAGTATATTCTTCCGGCCGTCCAATGAAAAAAGTTTGAACACGGCATGGTTGGTCTCTAACGCCCAGTGCAAGGGGCGGAGCCAACCATGGTCGATCCATACCTAGTCCTGGCTGCGTCCAATGCGGCGCTCGGTCGCACCGAGGAGGCTCGCCAGGCGGCCGAGATAGTGCTCGAGCTCATGCCCGAGTTCCGTCTGAAGGCGTTCGCTGCATCGCAGCCCTATAAGGAGCAGAAGCACTTGGGCCGATTGCTGGACCAGCTCAGGAGCGACGGGCTCGCATAGGAACATCCTGGCCGTCGGCGCGCATCGCCGATGTCGGCTTCTGGCGACAGCCGGCTGTCGCGAGGCACCTTCCGCGACGGAGAGTTTGGGGCGGTAAGCTGACGTTTTGACCCGTTTCGTCGGCTGTTCCCCTGACTCCGGACGCAAACCGGAAGAGACCCTGATGCCCGGAGATGACCCGAAGCGGTCATGCAGGGAGGGGATCGGTAGGCGGCTTCGCCATGCCGCTAGTCCAAGGAATTCTGAAACCAGAGCTGTAGAGACCCGCAGGAAACGTTGCCTGTCAGACTTAGTATGGCCTGCGAGGAGTGGAGGGCGTAGGCTTTGCTGTCAGATGGCCCGGACTGCGTGACCGTAGTGCTTGTGGCCCGGGCTACCTTTAATTCGGGAGGTATCCCATGTCCACGTACATCATGCTGATCAACTACACCGAGCAGGGCATTCGGAACATCAAGAGCTCGCCCAAACGCGCGGACGCTGCCAGATTCTTGGCCAAGTCCTGTGGTGCCGAGATGAAGGACCTCTACTTGACCATGGGCATGTACGATCTTGTCGCAACTGTCGAGGCCCCAAATGATGAAGCAGTGGCCAAGTTCGCCCTTGCCATCGGTTCGATTGGAAATGTTCGATCGACCACCCTGAAAGCCTTTACCGAGCAGGAATACCGGAACATCATCGAAACTCTGCCATGAATGATCGGCCAAGCTGGAATCCGCAGGCATGGTTGATAAATCCCCTCGAACTGCGTTATCCTACGGCTACAAAATAGGGAGGTTACGAAGATGGAACCGCCCGGCAAGAACAGCGAAATCTCCAAGGGCTAGGCACTAGTGAAAACAGGTAGCTCGGCCCAAAGATCCGAGCAGAGTGCCGGAGCCTCTCTACGCAACCCCGCTGACTGCGGTTCGACGCTGGCGGGGTTGCTCTATAGATCACGCAAGAAATGAGAGCCGACCGCCGCACCACATCTGGTGTGCGCCAAGCTCTCCTTTTCACTCCGAGAACGTCAGCTGTAACACAATGAGCCGACGCGCGGGTTGGCTTTGTGATTGGTCCGGCCGTGACCCCGACCGGACTCTGCCGTCGTTCAAGTGGTCACGCTCGATAAGTAGCCCGGTCCGTTCAAACGAGGGAGTGGCGCTGCAAACGCTTCGTTAACCATAGTGAGGACACTGTGATGATCACAAGGAGCATCGAATCGGGGAGCCGGGATGGCACTTCAATCCAAGGTAAAGGAAGGGCAGATCTACACGGATTTGCCAAGCAACCGCCCTGGCTCGCGCTTATGGAAGGTGGAAAGCTTCTGTGAGAACGTGATGGAGGTTCCCCACGCGCGCTTGATCGATTTGAGGGATCCGACCAGCACTAAGATGATCTCGTGCCGTGCCCTGAAAGGCAGAACATACTACGAGCTGGTTTCAGAACCCGCGGGCGACAACTCCTAACGTGCTTAGTCTTCGTCCCCATGGACGGCGTGCAATTTGCCTGTCTGCCGCCACCCGTGCAGCTTTCGGCTTCGGTCAGCTCGACAATATGTGCCTCCTCGACCCTGACAAATAACGGAGCCCCATGAGCAAGGCCTTCACCAAGGAGACCGAGACCGAGGCGGCGGAGCCGGACGCCCCGAGCCCGCCGTCCAAAGGCTTCAAGAACTATGTGACGCCGAATGGCCTACGCCTGCTGCGGGACGAGCTCGACAGCCTGCGCCGGGTCGAGCGCCCCAAGGTGGTCGAAGTGGTGGCCTGGGCGGCGGGCAACGGCGACCGCTCGGAGAACGGCGACTACATTTACGGCAAGAAGCGCCTGCGCGAGATCGACCGCCGCCTGCGCTTTCTCATGAAGCGTATCGAGAGCGCCGAGGTCGTCGACCCGGCGCGCCAGAAAAACCGCGACCGTGTGTTCTTCGGTGCCACTGTCACCTATGTGGACGCCGACGGCGGTTTGGATGATGAGGAAGGCACCCTGCGCATCGTCGGCATCGACGAGGCCAGCTCCGCGCGCGGCGAGGTCAGCTGGGTCTCCCCCATCGCCCGCGCGCTGATGAAGGCCGGGGAAGGCGATGTGGTCACGCTACGAACCCCCAATGGCGCGAGGCGCATCGAGGTGGTGAAGATCGCGTATGAGGAGGGGTGAGGGACGGGGACCGGATTCCTGTGATTCCCCTAATGTCGGGAACTTCTGGAATTGATGCGGTGGACGGCTTCCATCACCGGCATCGCACTTTCTCCTTTTGTGCTAGGATTACGCGTCGGAGGGCGCCTTCAGCGACGGTGAGTTAAGGTCTGTAAGCTGACGTTTTGGCCCGTTTCGTCGGCTCTACCCCTGACTCCGGACACGGATTGGCGCGACCGTTCACGCCCGGGTCTGACCCCAAGCCGACATTCGGGCTCCATGGACTCACCCTCCGCCAGCACATAGAATTCAAACCCTACCGCGCGTCTGGGAGGAAGCGGCTGCATGGTCGAAGACCCCGTCGAACGGCGCCACGCCGCCATCCTCGCCGCCGACGTTGCGGGCTGCTCGCGGCTGATGGGTGAAGATGAGGAGGGCACGCTCGCCACAGTCAGCGCCCACCCCACCGAGTTGATCGAACCGTGCATCGCCGAGCATCGAGGCCGAGTGGTCAAGACGACGGGAGACGGGCTGCTCGCCGAGTTCGCCAGCGCGGTTGATGCCGTGGGCTGCGCCGTCGCGTTCCAGGAGGGCATGGCGGAACGGAACGGCGGCCCAAATCGTCGCACTGTGTTCTCCCTGAGATTCGGGTAGAATTGAGGCCCGGAGGCTCGAATGAGGGAAGGCCGAGAAGGTTTCCGCTCTTCGCAACTCGATCTGTTTGCATGGCGCGAGCGGGATGGCGATTCTGCCGAGACCGTGGGTCACGGGGGGCCGCCTTGCGATGCGCTGCAGCCGACCAGGATCGAGCCTCAGGATGTTGCGGCGATGACGCGGGAGGTCCTGCTCGGCGCCCTCGAAGCGCGAATTGACGACCCGACGGGCGATAGCCGTGATCTCGTGCCCCTCATTGCAGAGGTGGAGCGACGCCGCGAAGCGACAGCCGCTCCATTATTGGTGCGCGTGTGTCGCCGCCACGCCGGCTTCGATCGATCGCGCACCGTGCCTGAAGTGGTCGCCGCGCTAAATGCGCTCACCGCGGTCGGCACAGCCGATGCTGCGCCCGCAATAATACGTCTTGTAGAGCAGGGTGCCTTAGGACATGCGTCCGTGGCGGCGGCGCTGCGCTATTTTGCGTCGGTGCGCCATCGGCCAGCTGTGGTGCTGCTTCGCCTTCACCTCGACCATGATGAAGCGGAAGTGCGCGAGGCGGCCTGCACTCTCGCGGCAGTCATCGGAACGCGCAGCAACATCGAGCGTCTGTTGGAGCTCTGCAAGGACACGAGTGCCGAGGTAATTGATGCCGCGCTCATCGCGCTTGGCAACCTTGGGCATGGGCCCGTCAAGAAGGTCCTCGAGTCTCGTCTCCAAACGGCGGCTATCGACGAAATTCCCAAGATCGTTGACTCTCTCGTTCCAGTGTCGGACGAGGAGACCGCGGTCAGTCTCGGGCGCCTGGCCGAACGGATCTCGGACGAAAACGTTCGTTATGTCGTCGCGGAGGCGCTCGC
>JAOUCL010000042.1 GCA_029859805.1 Rhodospirillales bacterium
CGACGAAAACTTTGTTGCCATCGCGTCCATTCGACCTCTCTTCGCCGAGCGCACCTGGGACTTCAGCGCCAAACGGTGCAGGCATGCGTTGCGGTGCCCGGTTAACCAAAGCATCCACATGGGTCATTCGTTGAAATTTGACAAACGAATTTATTTGTAGGTTGATATCGTGAAATCAAATGGATGAGTTGAACCGGGCACGAATGGGACATGGATATCGACCAAGCGCGGACGTTCCTCGCCGTCGTTGAGACCGGCAGTTTCGTCGAAGCGGCCAAGCGCGTCTTCGTCACCCAGTCCACGGTCTCGATGCGCATCAAGGCGCTCGAGGGGCAGCTGGGCAAAACGCTGTTCGCGCGCAGCAAGGCCGGTGCGACGATGACGCCCTCCGGTACCCAGTTTCAGAGACATGCGCTGGCGATGGTCCGGGTCTGGCAACAAGCGCGCCTCGAGGTCTCTCTGCCGGAGGGCTATCACGCGGCGCTTACCGTCGGCGGCCAGTACAGCCTGTGGCACGGTTTTCTCCTCGAATGGCTGGCTCGGATGCGCGCGAAGTCTCCCGATGTCGCGATCAGGACGCAGATGGGTTTCTCCGATGTGTTGATGCAGCGCCTCGTCGACGGGACCCTCGACCTGGGCGTCATGTACACGCCGCAAAGCCGGCCCGGCTTCGAGGTGGAGATGCTGTTCGAGGAAGAGCTGGTCCTTGTCTCGAGCGAGCCTAGTCCGCCATCCGAGCCCGGCAACAGTTACATGTACAACGACTGGGGTCCCGAGTTCCGGGCGGACCACAGCCTCAATTTCCCCAACCTTTCGACTCCGGGCCTCTACATGGAGCTCGGTTCCCTCAGCCTGAACTACCTTCTGAGGAACCATGCCTCGGGCTACTTCCCAAAGCGGCTGGTCGCGCCTTACCTGAAAGGCGGGACGCTCAAGCTCGTGCCTCGGATGCCTGTGTTCCACTACCCCGCCTACGTGGTCTACCCGCTCGAGGCGGATGCGAACCTGCTGGACGCTGTTCTCGAGAACTTGAGGAAGATCGCCTCGAATCAATTCGTCAGCTGACCGGCGATCGGATTTGACCCGCGATCTATATCGATACTATGAAGACAATCGGGGCCATTCGGGAAGCTTTCGCGCAATCCGGTCGACGATGATCTCAGGGGTATGAGGATGGACGATCCCAAGGTTGCCAGCCACGACGCGGCCCCCGCGTTCGGTGGCGGGCAGGACGCTTTCTATGCCAAGAGGAACATCGTGCCGCTGCCGGTGATCGAGCGCGCGGCGGGCATCCATATGTGGGACGAAGACGGCAAGCGGTATATCGACGTCTCTTCGGGGCCGGTCGTCAGCAACATCGGTCATGGCAACGCGCGGGTGGCCGACGCCATGGCCGCGCAGGCGAAGACTCTCGAATACGCCTTTGCCCGGCTCGCCAGGAACCGCACCAATATCGACTATTCGGAGCGCCTCGCCCGGCTGGCCGGGCCGGGCTTCGAACGGGTCAGCCTGACGTCGGGCGGCAGCGAGGCGATGGAAAACGCCCTGAAGTTCCTCCGGCAATACGCGATCGCCACCGGCCGGGCATCGAAACGCATCATCATCACCTGCCAGCCGTCCTATCACGGCGCGACCATCGCGACCCTGGCGATGAACGGTGAGGTCATGATGGCCCCGTTCCTCGAGGGATTCGCCGCAATGTCGGAAAAGGTGCCGGCGCCGTTCGGCTACCGCCTGCCCGAGAACCACGACGCGGAGAGCTACGCCCGGCACTGCGCCGACGCGCTCGAGCGCAAGATCATCGAGCTCGGCGCCGAGCAGGTCCTGGCCTTCGTCATCGAGCCCGTCGGCGGCCTCTCGACCGGCTGCGTGGTGCCGCCGGCGGCCTACATCCGCGGCATTCGCGACATCTGCAGCCGCCACGACGTCCACCTCGTGTTCGACGAGATCCTGTGCGGTACAGGCCGTACGGGGAAGTTCCTGGCGGCGCATCACTGGCCGGACGCGCTGCCGGATATCGTCACCATGGCAAAGGGCCTGGGCTCCGGCTACAGCCCGCTGGGTGCCATGCTCGCGCCCGCGCGGATGGTCGACGAGCTGGCAGGACTCACGGGCTTCGAGTTTCAGTACTCCTATAACGCCAACCCGGTCTCCTGCGCCGCCGGCCTGGCGGTTCTCGACGAGGTCGAGCGCCTGGACCTGGTCGCCTGCGCGGCCGAGCGCGGCGCCCAGCTGCGCGCCGGCCTCGAGGACCTGAAAGCACGAAGTCCGGTCGTCGGCGACGTTCGCGGGCTCGGACTGCTGTTGGCGGTCGAGCTGGTCGCCGACCGCGAGACGAAGGCGCCGCTGCCCAACGACCTGCTTCCCGCCGACAAGGTGCGTATTCACGGTCTCCGCAACGGCCTGATGATCTATTCGCGCCCGACTTCCGGGGGCCGCTACGGCCACTGGTTCATCGTCGCTCCGCCGCTCATCATCACCGAGGAGGAGTGCCGCGAGCTTCTCGGCCGGCTGGAGGCCACATTGAACGACTTCGTTCGGGAGCTGGGGGTAGCGGACGCCTGAAAGAGGAGGCTTCGGAACCGGGGGCGCCGCCGCTCACGGCGCGGCGAGTGGCGCGTAGTACTCTGCTGGGAATCCGGCGCGGTCGCGGGCCTCGGTGTTGAAGGGCGGCTTGAGGGCGCCCTTGAAGTGGCGGCGGACCAGGTCCTGCCAGGTCGCGAGCGGCTCGAGGCCGCGCTTCTCGCAGAAGAAGTCGAAGCTGCGCTTGCCCGCGGCCACGTGGCCGATCTCCTCGTCGTAGATCACCTGCAGCACGGCGGCGCTCTCCGGGTCGCCGGCCGCCTTCAGCTTTTCGATCATGGCCGGCGTCACGTCCAGGCCGCGCGCCTCCAGCACCAGGGGCACCACGGCCAGGCGCGCCAGCAGGTCGTGGGCGGTCTCCTCGGCCGCCTGCCACAGGCCGTCGTGGGCCGGCAGGTCGCCGTAGGCCGCGCCGAGATCGGCCAGGCGCCCGGCCAGCAGCTCGAAGTGCCTGGCCTCGTCCTCGGCCACGCTTACCCAGTCGTCCGAAACGGCGCAGGGCAGGGGCTCGCCGGCGAAGCGCGCGATCAGGTCCCAGGCGAGGTCGATGGCGTTCAGCTCGATGTGGGCGAGCGCGTGGAGCAGGGCGATTCGGCCCCGCACGCCGCCGGCCCGGCGCTTGGGCATGTCGCCCGGCCGGCGCAGCGCGGGCCGGTCCGGGCGGGCGGGGTGCCGCGGCGGCTCTGCGGGGCCGACACTGGGCATGTCCCCGGCCTGCCACGCGGCGGCGTAGTCCCGCGTCAGTCTCACCTTGTCCGCCGGCTGGGCGGCCGAGAGCACGGCGACGGCGGCTTTCGGGAGCGAGAGGGTCATGGCATGGTCTTTCGAAGCGCGCTTCGGGTGTTCCCCGAAGGTGATAACGGCGGAGGCGGGCGATGACCAGCTTGGAAACCGAACGGCTGCGGCTCAGGCAGTTCCGCGAGGCGGACCTGGACCAATATGCGGCGATCGTGGCCAACCCCGAGACCATGGCCTTCATGGGCGGGCCGCGGGACCGGGCGCGGGCCTGGATGGACATCGCCTGGTGCCTCGGCCACTGGACGCTGCGCGGCTACGGCCTCTGGGCCGCCGAGGAGAAGACGAGCGGGCGCTTGGTCGGCCGCATCGGACTCTTGAACCCGGAGGGCTGGCCGGGCCTGGAGGTCGGCTGGCTGGTGGCGCGCAGCCATTGGGGCCGGGGCCTGGCCACCGAGGGCGGGCGCGCTTCGCTCGCCTACGCCTTCGGGACCGTGGGCGCGGAGCACGTCATCAGCCTGATCCGGCCGGACAACGCCGCCTCGATCCGGGTCGCCGAGAAGCTGGGTGAACGCCCGGAGAGCCGCACCGAGCTGTTCGGCGAGGAAGCGCTGGTCTATGGCATCGCGCGCCCGGCCGACCTGGAATTGGGGTTGGAATTGGGGTCAGACTCGATTTAGCGGGCCTCTTCCATTGAAAATTACGCCGACGCCGGGACTAAATCGAGTCTGACCCCAATTCCTGCGTGTCGGGCTCGGCGAGGTCGTAACGGCCTAGGATCGCGAGCGGCAGCCAGAAAGTCAGCCACTCGGGATTGAGGTTCACGTAGAACAGCCGGTAGTCGGTCTGGCCGGCGAGAAATCCG
The DNA here is from genome assembly GCA_029859805.1 of Rhodospirillales bacterium. Classification (GTDB taxonomy): domain Bacteria; phylum Pseudomonadota; class Alphaproteobacteria; order Kiloniellales; family JAKSDN01; genus CAMYKD01. Next base: position 4,184 of record JAOUCL010000042.1, read on the forward strand.
AACAGCAGCAGGCCGCCGGCGAGGAGAACCTCGGGCTGGCGGACCTGCCGCAACACGGCGGCAAACGCCAAGGCATAGATCGCCAGGACGAGGGCGAGCGCCACGACACCGCCGTGCACGAGATTGGCCAACAGGATGTTATGCGGCGAGCGGTAGAGGATGCCCGCCTCGTTCCGGAACGCGACCTCGGCCATCAGGCCGTGACCGAACACCGGCGCTTCGCCAATGAGCTCCCAGGCCGCCGACCAGAGCGCCGGACGGCTGCTGGCGCCGCGCGAAACGAGATCGCCGAGCTCCAGCCCGAAGATGGCGTAGGCCACCGGGATGGTGGCCAGCAGCAGTCCCGCCGAAAGGTAGATCCAGAGGTTCCCTCTCAGGAGCGCAATGACGACGATCGTCAGAGCCGTCGCCAGAATCGGTCCGCGGCTGAGGCTGAGCCCGATCACGAGCGCGAAAAGCACGACGGCCGTCTCGTAGAGCAGGCGCAGCGACAGGCTCTCCGCCCGCGGCAGGAGGTGGGCCACGACAACCAGCAGCGCGGCCGCATAGAGGTGGGCGCCGAGGATCGGGTGGCCGGCCCGGCCGAAGCCCTCGAAGCGGTCGTGGAACGGCTCACTCGTCGTGAGAAACAGGACGAGCGCCATGCCGGCGGTCACCGCGGCCACGACGAAAGTCACCATCGAGAGCTTCGCGACGGCCGTCGGCGCCCGCTCGAAAAGCGTGATGCCGACCGCCAGGAAGATCACGATGAACAGGAAGATCCGGGTCGCATTCATGAAGTCTTCGGCGTCGTAGCCCAAGGACCAGAATTGCGAGACCCAGAAATAGCCCAGGTAGAGCAGCACGAGCCCACAGAGGCGCGACCGACCGAGGCGCTGCCAAATCTCGCGGCGCGCGAGCCAGGCGATGAAGAACGGCAGAAACAGGTAGAACAAATTGCGATGCAGGCGGGTCTCCAGGAGGAAGAAGGACGCGATCAAGACGTAGAACATGATCTCGGCGACCCGGTGCCGAACAACCAAGTCACGGAATTGCTCGCCCTGTCTCCGTAGACCCTTGAAAGCCGTCATCACGCGGCCACGCGGTGCACTTCGGTGGGCCAGCGGTAGTCATGGGAAAGCGGCAGCTCGAAGATCGTCTCGAGCATGTATCGGGCGACCAGCTTGCAGTCGAAGACGGCATGGGCCTTGCGCCAGCCGCCCTCGGCCACGATGCGCCAGGCCACGTCCTCGGACTGGAAATGCCGTAGTTTGCGCAGCAGCTCGTCCTCGTCCCGGTAGTAGGCAAGCTCGCTTTCCTCGAAGAGTTCTTCGAAGCCGGCGCCGCGTTGCAGGAAGGTCAGGAGACCATTGCCCAGGTACTGCGCCATGCGGTCGGAGGCATAGAAATAATCGTCGTTCGACTTGCTTAAGCTGAGGCCCATCTTGGCCTGCGCCAAGCGGTCGAGATAGTGTTGTCCGAAAACGTAATCCTGGTTGAAGCTGGCGCCGTGTAGGGCGAATCGGAGTTCAGGCAGCTCGTGCATGATGCGTCGGATGCGGGCGCCGCGCACATCGGCCCGGCCCACCCGGCCGCCGGCGAAGAACAAATCGAAACGGTGATCGGCGGCGGCGAAACTGCGGCCGGTCTCGATGCTGGGGTCGATCGGAATCGGCATGAAGGCCACGAAGGTCTCCGGCCTGGCAAAGCGCTTCAGGCGCGCGCCTGCCGTGGTCAGGAAAATACCGTCGACGACCCCGGCGCGGCGATCGATATCCTCGACGTTGCCGGCGTCGTTCAGGGGGTCCACGTTCCGGTAGACGATCTTGACCCCGGGACAGAGCCGCCGCATCTGGTCGAGGCTCCGGTTCCAGACCATTTCGCAGTGGCCCAGAAGCACCAAATCGGGCCGAAATTCGGCACAGACCTCGAGGACCTTCCGGTTCAACGGGACGATGCCGAACTTGCGAGAGCCGAAGAGCGTGCTGCTGCGCGCGTAGTCCCGGTCGTTGAAGGGATAGACGTTGTGATCGTTGCGCGTGAAGCCGTTCACCAGCTTCTGCGGGATCAGGTAGAACCGCCCCGCATTGCCGAACCCCTGGACGTTGCCGATGTAGAGGATCCTCATGACGGGCTTCGACGGCCGGCGCACGCGACGGCGGTCCCGGGCCGGTGCCTCAAGATCGGCTCGCCCGGCTTGCGCGAGGTTCGTTGTGTCATTCCCGGCGCGCCAAATCGTTCAGCCATCGTATTCGATCCTGGGATCGGGGCTCGATATGTCCGGCTCTTCCGTCCACAAACTCCTGGTTCCGGCCGCCATCGTCGGCGCCGTACGGTGTGGCCTCAAGCTGGGCTCCCGTCTCCAGGAAGCCAGGAAACGCGAACAGATGCAGGTTGTTCTTGCCGCGTGGCGCCGCGGTCAGGATCGATCCGGCCATGCCGGTCGGCCCAAGCGCGTGATCCCGTTCGCGATAGGCTGGGAAGCCGGCATCCGAAGTGACCTTGCTGCCATGAAATTCCAGCTTCGAGCGGCGGTCGATATCCACCCGAAGAGGCCCCGGTTTTGCCTCACCCATCCGGTACGCCATAGCCGAGCCCCCCAACATCGCCGCAAGATATTGATTCTTATATGCGAATTGGCATCAAAAGTCAGCGAAATTGCGATCTGTCCGGAGAATTCGAGTTGGTGCCGTGGGCCTGGTCGACACCTGTATCCGCTTGTTCCATTGTGGGCCGCTGCGCCCGAGCCTGACCGGGCGCGCCGCGCCCGCTACAGTCCCTTGGCCGCCTCGAGCACCGCCTCGACGTGGCCGGGCACCTTCACCTTGCGCCATTCCGCGCGCAGCACGCCGGCCTCGTCGATCAGGAAGGTCGCCCGGTCGATGCCCATGTACTTCCTGCCGTACATCGACTTCTCGACCCAGGTGCCATAGGCTTCGCAGACCTTGCCCTCCGTGTCCGAGGCGAGGGTGAAGGGCAGGTCGTACTTGGCCTTGAACTTGTCGTGCTTGGCGACGCCGTCCTTGGAGACGCCGATCACCGCCGCCTCGACCGCCGAGAAGTCCGGCAACGCGTCGCGGAAGCCGCAGGCCTCCTTGGTGCAGCCCGGCGTGTCGTCCTTGGGATAGAAGTAGAGCACGACCTTGCGGCCCTTCAGGTTCGACAGCGAGACGCTGCCGCCGCCATCGGTCGGCATCGTGAAATCGGGCGCGGAGGCGCCGATGGCTGCGGTCATGGCTCGAGTCTCCTCCTGTTTCGTGCTTGCTTTGCCTTGGGCGACAAGCAGGAAACTGGGGACGTGGGCCCGGAAGTCAAGCCGCTTTAGCGCGCGCGGCCGCGGGTCGTCACGCGGCGCTGGCGGCGGCGAAATCTGCGGCGGCCTCGGCGCGGTCGGGCAGGGTGAAGGTCACCGTGGTGCCGATGCCCAGCTCGGACTCGAGCTCTAGTTTGCCGCCCAGCAGCTCGACCACCTTGCGCGACAGCGGCAGGCCGAGCCCGCTGCCCGGCCGCTTGTTCGTGATCGATACGTCGATCTGGCTGAAGGGCGACAGGGCGAATGGTATCTCATCTTGCTTCATGCCGATGCCGGTGTCCGACATGCAGAACCGGACCGCCCCCGAGGGCACGCGCTCTAAGGCGAGCGTCACGCTGCCGCCGGTCGGCGTGAACTTCACACCGTTCGACAGGAGATTGACCAGGACCTGGCGGATCCGCTCGCCGTCGCTGACGACCCCGCCGATGTCCGACGGCGCCTCGAGGCGGATCTCGACCTCCGCGGCCTCCGCCTGGTCGCCGAGCGACCCGATCGCGGCCTGCGCCGTCTCCATCAGGTCGACGGGACCGTTGTCGGCCGTCAGCCGGCCGGATTCGAGATCGGCAATGTCGAGCGCATCGTTGACGATCTTCAGCAGGTGCTGGCCGGAATCGTAGATGTCGTTGGAATACTCGACGTAGCGGGTGTTGCCGAGCGGCCCGAAGAGGCCGTCCTTGATGGTCTCGGCGAAGCCCAGGATGGTGTTCAACGGTGTGCGGATCTCGTGGCTCAGATGGCCCATCAATTCCAGCTTCGGCTGGTCGGCGGACGGGGTCCTGGCCGGTTCGGCCGCACGGCCGGCCTCCTGCTGGCGATGGAGCCGCCGCTCGGCCAGCCAGACCATGGCGAGCAGCAGGAGGAACACGATCGCGAAGGCGCCGGCGATGAGGCCGGTCCCGCCGGTCCGCGCCTGCGCCAGGTAAGGCTCCAGGTCCGAGACGTCGCTGTGGATCTCGACGACCCCTGCCACACCATCGGCGTCCGGCGACCGCAGCGGCACGTAGCTGGACAGCACCCAGCCCTCGGCAAAGGCCAGCCGGCTCGCGCTATCGCCGGCGAGGGCGGCCCGGAGCCCGGGGTCGGCGCTCTGGTGACCGCCGATCTCGGCCTCGTCGGTCGAGAAGACCGTGCGCCCCCGCGCATCGTGGAGCCTGACATTCAGAACCTTGGTCCCGGCAAGAAGATCGCCGATTTCCCGTCGCAGGTCCTCGGTCTGCCAGTACGAGCCGATCTCGCCCGCCTCGAGGCGCTCTGCCGAGTGGATGAAATACGCGAACCTCGGCCAGGGGCTGTCGGCGATCGTCCGGGCCTGCACGGCGGCAGACCGCTCGATCGTCTCGAGGAGCCGGCTGGTCAGCAGGTGGCGGTGGGCTTGAACCGACACGGCGGCGGCGAGCACGGTCACGACGAGCGCGCCGATCGCAAAATCCCGGGTCAGGCGGTAGCTGCTCAGCAACGATGAATCGGTCATGTCTATCGCCCCCGTCACGTCAGATGCCGAAACACACTTCATTTGAGTGATGCTATTATTCTTGACGTGTTGTTTAATAATAGTGAAAAAATATATCGTGCGTTTAAATCAATTGTATCTAAAATATCTTGGGTATTTACTTCCTGGTGACGTAAGATAGTTCAGTCGGCGGATCGATGTCTGCCGGAGGCCGCCCCAGCGGCGCGGGTTCTTGTTGTGTTGCGCCGGTCGGACCTGGTCTCGTCCTCGCCCTCGGTGTCCGCGTTCTCGTTTGCCGCCTCGCCCGGCGGCGCGCGATCCGGAAGCGTGAAGGTAACCCTGGTGCCGACGCCGGGCGCGGATTCGAGCTCCAGATCGCCGCCGAGCAGGCGGGCGAGCTTCAGTGACAGCGGCAGGCCGAGACCGGTGCCTTCGTATTCGCGGGACAAAGAGCCGTCGATCTGGCTGAAGGGCGCCAGGGCGACGGGTAGGTCTTCGCAACGCATTCCGATGCCGGTGTCGGACACGCTCAGCCGGACCATCCCGGCGCGCGTATCGCGCGCGACCGTCAGGTCGACCGAGCCGCCGGCCGGGGTGAACTTGAGGCTGTTGGCGAGCAGGTTGAGAAGGATTTGGCGAACCTTGCTGCCGTCCGTCTCGATCGTGCAGCTGCTTCCAAAAGCGTCGAAGCCCAGCTCGATCTGGGCCGATTCGGCCTCCCGACGGAGCAAACCGACCGCGTCGCGGGCCGTTTCGACGATGTCCACCGGGTCGCGTGCAGCCGGCATATTGCCCGATTCCGCCCAGGCCAGATCGAGCACGTCGTTGATGATGTTCAGCAGGTGCTGGCCCGAGTTGTGGATGTCGTGTGCGTATTCGACATAGCGCGGGTCGCCAGTCGGCCCGTAGACGCCGGTCCGGATCGCCTCGGAGAACCCCATGATCGCATTGAGCGGTGTCCGCAGCTCGTGGCTCATGTTGCTCAGGAACTCGGATTTGGCCCGGTGGGCCGATTCCGCACGCGCCTTACTCGCGGTGAGTTCCAGGTTTTCGGTGTGCTGCCAACGGATCTTCAGGTCTGCCCGCCAGACCACCCAGAGCAGGAGCAGGAACACGACGAAAAACGCGCCGCCGACCAGCAGCGTTTCGACCAGCTCGACATACCGGATATAGCCGTGGACATCGGTCACATCGCTGTAGATCTCGGCGACGCCCACAACGTCGCCGGAGCCGCCGGACAGCCGGACCGGGACGTAGCTCGACAGCACCCAGCGGTTCGTCCTTGCGCCGTCCGCCGCGTCGAACCGCTCCCGAAAGGACAGGTTGCTGAAGATCTGGCCGCCGCGCGCCGAGAGGAAGCGCGGGTTGGCGCTGTAGTCGCCGCCGATCTGGGTCGTGTCGGTCGAGAACACCGTGAACCCGCGGGCGTCATAGAGCTTGACCTTCAGGACCACTGTGCCCTGCAGAAGCGTCGTCACCTCACGCTTCAGCGCCGCCGTTCGCGGATCGCGGCGCAGCACCTCGGCCCCGAGCTGCCGGGCCGACGCGATGAACGACGCGTATTCGGGCCACAGGCCGTTGGCGACCGCCTGGGTCAGGGTGGCGTTGTTCTGCTCGGCCATCGTTCGGACCTGGTCGATGGCATGGCTCCGGTGAACCTGTACCAAGCCCGCCGCGGCAACGAACATCACAAGCACGGCGCCGATCGCGAAATTTCGCGTCAGACGGTAGGGAGGAGGGGAGACCGCCTCTCGCTGGATGGAGTTGCCGTACGAAATCACCTGATCCGACCCAATCAAGGTAGCTTGTGATAATGGATGTCTGGAATTTAAAAAATGTAAATATAACAATCAATATTTGATGTATTTCATCGTATTAGATCAGAATTTTGACGAACAAAAGATAATATCTTACCCGCATACGCGGAGAGCCGATTTTGTTTTCTAATTCTGGTTTTTGTCCCGGCTATCCGGAAGCCGGGCGGCGGCCTCTCGGGCCGGCGCCTCGACGAGTTCGACGAAGGCCTCGTGCGCGGCCTGGGCCGTCCCGATCAGGTCGGCCTTCAGCGCGGCGAAGTCGGCCGCCCCGGCGGCCCGCGCCAGCGCGCTCTTGAGACCCTCGGGCGCCGCCTCTTCGTCGAACGCGCCGCTCACGGTCAAGCGCAGGAACCCCTGGACCTGGCGCATCAGCCGCGTCGCCTCGATCAAGCGGCCGGCCAGCGAGGCGCCGATGGCCCCGGCCTCGGCCAGTTTGGCGAAAGCGCCCTGGGTCGAGCGGTCCAATACCTCGGAGTGCGCTTCGGCGTGGCGCAGCTGCAGATACTGGGCGAGGAACTCCAGGTCGACCAGGCCGCCGCGCAGGTACTTGACCTCCCAGAGCGAGGCGGCCTGGTGCTCGCGCCCGATGCGCGCGCGCATCGCGGCGACGTCGACCAGGAGGCGCTCCGCGTCGCGCGGCGCGGTCAGCACCTGGGCAATGGCGGCCTCGATGCGCTCGGCCAGGGCGGGGTCGCCGGCGACCACCCGAGCGCGCGTGAGCGCCATGTGCTCCCAGGTCCAGGCCTCCGACTCTTGATACCGGCGGAAGGCGTTCAGGGAGACGCCGATTGGCCCGGCCTTGCCGGAGGGGCGCAGGCGCATGTCGATCTCGTAGAGCCGGCCCTCGGCGGTGAGCGCGGAGAGCGCGTTGATGAAGCGCTGCGCCAGGCGGCCGTAGTACTGGCTGACCGGCAGCGGCTTGGCCCCGTTCGAGGTCTCGGCCGAAGGTTCGGCCTCGTAGATGAAGATCAGGTCGAGGTCCGAGGAGACGGTCATCTCCCGGCCCCCCAGCTTGCCGAGCGCCAGGACCGCCAGGCCGGCCCCGGGAACGCGCCCATGGGCCGTGGCGACCTCCTCGAGGACCGGCCCGGCCAGCGTCACGATCACGCTGTCGGCGATGTCGCTGAGCGCCCGCCCGGAGTCCTCGATCGAGGCGCTGTGGTGCAGGATATGGGTACCGGCCTGAAACTTGCGGTCGTTGGCCCAGCGCCGCGACAGGTCGAGCACGTCCTGGAAGTCCCGTGCCTGGGCGAGGGCCTTGCCGAGCTCCTCCGCGAGCTGGGCCTGGGGCGGGACCGGGTCGAAAAAATCCGGCGCGAGCACGGCGTCGAGCAGTCCCGGACGGCGGCTCAGGTGCTCGGCCAGGGCCGGGGCGCCGCCCATGATCCGGGCCAGCAGATCCAGAAGCTCCGGGTTGGCATGCAGCAGCGAGAAGAGCTGCACGCCGGCGGGCAGCCCGGCCAGGAACTCGTCGAACTTGACCAGCGCCGCGTCCGGTGCGGGCGTCTTGCCCAGCGCCTCCAGCAGGGTCGGCATCAGCTCGGTGAGGATCTGGCGCGCGCGCGTCGAGCGGGTAGCGCGGTAGCGCCCGTGGTGCCAGGCGCGTACGACCTGGAACACCGTCGTGCCGTCCTCGAACCCGAGGGCCTGCAGCGTGGCGAGGGTGCCTGGCTCGGGCTCGCCGCCGGTGAAGATCAGGTTGCCCGGTCCCGACAGCGACGGCGCCTGCTCGAACAGCTCGGCATAGGCGCTCTCGACCCGGCGCAGATGGCCGAGCAGCGTCTCCTGGAACGGCCCGGGGCCGTCATAGCCCATGAAGGCCGCGACCTGGGCCAGACCGGCGGGGTCCTTGGGCAGATCGTGGGTCTGCTGGTCGTCGATCATCTGCAGGCGATGCTCGAGCGTGCGCAGGAAGCGGTAGGCCTCGGCGAGGTCCCGGGCCGCCGCCTGGTCGATGCGCCCGGCCGCGGCCAAGGCGTCCAGCGCCTTGACCGTCGCGGAAGAGCGCAGCTGCGGGTCGCGCCCGCCGTAGATCAGCTGCTGGGTCTGGGCGAAGAACTCGATCTCGCGGATGCCGCCGCGGCCGAGCTTGATGTTGTGCCCGGCCAGCGCGATCGTGCCGCCGCCCTTGTGGCTGTGGATCTGGCGCTTGATCGAATGCACATCCTCTATGGCCCAGAAGTCCAGGTGCTTGCGCCAGACGAAGGGTTTCAATTCGGCGAGCAGCGCCGCGCCGAGCGCCAGGTCGCCCGCCACCGGACGCGCCTTGATCATCGCGGCGCGCTCCCAGTTCTGGCCCATGCTCTCGTAATAGGTCATGGCGGCGGTGTAGGAGATCGCAAGCGGCATGGCGCCGGGATCGGGCCTCAGCCTCAGGTCGACGCGGTGGACGTAGCCGTCGCCGGTCCGCTCTTCCAGGATCGCCACCAGGTCCCGGGTCATGCGGACAAAGGCCTCCTGCGGGCTCAGCCGGCCGCGGTAATCGGCCGTCTCCGGGTCGAAGATAACGATGAGGTCGATGTCCGATGAATAGTTCAGCTCGCGCGCGCCGTACTTGCCCATGCCGAGCACGGCATAGCCGCAGGCGCGCTCCGGGTCCGCGCCGTCGGCGAGGGCGAGGTTGCCGCGCTTGGAAGCGGCCAACAGGAGGTGGCAGAGCGTCGCCGAGAGGGCGGCGTCGGCGAAGGCGGTGAGCGCTTCGGTGATCCGCTCGAGCGGCCAGCTTGCCGTGATGTCGGCCAGGGCGACGGTCAGCGCGACCCGCCGCCGCGCGACGCGCAGTACGGTCATCAGCCGCGCTTTGTCGGGTTCGCGGCCCGGTTCGCCCTTCAGACCGGCCAGAACCTCGTTCAAGCCGGCCTCGGGTCCCTGCTTCAACAAACGGGCCAGGAACCCTATATCCGTAAGCACGCAGTGAGTGAGAAACGGGCTGTTGGCGAACAGCGCCTCGAGCAGGCGCCGGCCGGCGGGACCCTCGGCCAGTTCGCGCGCGAAGGCTGCCAGCGCGGAGTCGTCCAGGCGAGCGGTTCGCTCCTCCCAGTGTTGCAGGCCGAGCGCGGCGCGTGCCGGATCGTTTACCTTCGGCAAGGGGTCGGTTACAGAAAGGAAAAAGAGGTCCTGTGTCATACCGAAGGTCCTTGGAATTGAACGTATTGAACCGCGCCGTCCCTGGCTCCCGCAAAGTGCGAGAGGTGCTCGTCCCGGTCAAGAGCGCCGGCCCCGGGCCGGGCGGACGAAGCCCGTTGCGGTCGGCCGGATAGCGCGATGTTGCGGCGCTCCTCGCGAATCCTGATCGAGGTCGTCCTGGGCGTCCTGGCCGCCGCGGCCCTGCTGGTCGGCGTCACCGTCTGGCGCCTGTCCGAGGGGCCGCTCCGCGTCGATTTCCTGACGCCCTACCTGGAGACGGCCCTGGCCGGCGGTGAGAAGGCGCCGAAGGTAGAGATCGGCGAGACCGTGCTGACCTGGGCCGATTGGGCACGCACCGTGGACCTCAGGGCCCGGGCGGTGCGGCTGAGCGACGCCAGCGGCTTCACCATCGCGAACCTGCCCGACGTTTCCGTCAACCTGAGCCTGCGCGCCTTGGTGCAGGGCGTCATCGCGCCCACCGAGATCGAGGTCGCCGGCGCGCGCGTCACCCTGGTGCGGTGGTCGGACGGCAGCTTCGATTTCGGCCTGGACCCGGCCGAAACCGAGTCCGCGGAACCATCGGCCCAGGCCGACCTCTCGGTCCTGGTGCCGGAGATCCTGAAAGAGCTCCTGTCCGACCCGAGCCCGGAGCGGCCCATGTCGTTCCTAGAGACCGCGCGCATCGTGGACGGCTCGCTCACGGTGATCGACCGAAAACTGGGCGCGGTCTGGCGCGCGCCCGCGGCCGGAATCGAGATCCGGCGCGACGGGGACGGCTTGGCCGGAGAGATGGACTTGACCCTGGCCCTGGGCGAGCAGACCGCCGATGTCGAGGCAGCCTTTCGCCACGACAAGGCCGCTGGCACGAGCGTCTTCCTGACCCGTTTTTCTGGGCTGCGTTTCGAGGCCCTGGCCTCGCTCGTGCCGAGCCTTGCGCCGGCGTCGGGTCTCCAAGTCGCCCTCGACGGCTCGCTCACGGCTGTGCTCGGCGCCGGTGGACGGCTGCGGTCCCTGGCGTTCGGCCTGAACGGCGGTCCAGGTTCGCTTTCACTACCCGAGTGGCTGCCCGAACCGCTGCCGGTGCAAGGCTTGGAACTGCACGGCCGGATGGACGGGATTGCCCAGCGGCTCGAGATCGAGAACGCCTCGCTGCAACTGGGCCTGGACGCAAGTTCCACGGAGGGGCCAGGGCCGGCATTCATGCTGAACGGCGTTGCGACGGTACAGGACGGCGATCTACGGATCGACGTCGACTCCCGGACGACGGGTGCGCCGGCCGGGGACCTGACGCGATACTGGCCGCCCGGGCTTGCTCCCGACGCCCGGGAATGGGTTATCGAGAACATACCGAAGGGCACGATGGAGAAGGGCTGGCTCAAGACCGCGCTCAGGATACCGGGCGGCGACTTCGCGGCCGCCGAGTTCGAGACGCTTTCGGGCGGCTACCGCTACCGGGATCTGGAAGTCCACTACAACCGCCCCATGCCGCCCGTCGCGGGGGTCTCGGGCTCGGCCCTCTTCGACCAGACGCGCATGACCTTCGAACTCGAGGGCGGTGTCCTCGGCGACCTGAAGGTTGCGGAGGGCGATGTCGAGATTCTCGATTTCGACAAATACGACCAGCTGATCGATATCGACATCCTGGTGGACGGTCCGCTCAGAAGCATGCTCGAGCTGCTCGACCACGAGAGCCTGCGCCTGGTTTCCCCGCTCGGCATCGACCCGGCCCATACCGCGGGGCAGGCCTCCGTGCGCGCGGACTTTCGCATGCCTTTGGTGCACGATCTCACCTATGACCGGATGGAGATCACCGCCGAGGCCGATCTGGAACAGGTGAGCATGCGCGACGCCGTGCTGCAGCGTTCGGTGACCGACGGCGAATTGACGCTCAGCCTCGACAACAAAGGCATGACCGTGGCCGGACCGGTCAAGCTGGCCGGCGTGCCGATCGATCTCGATTGGCATGAGCGGTTCACGGAGGGTGATGGCCCACGGAGCGTCTTTGACATAAAGGTCCAGGCCCTGGAGCAACCCGACCGGGAGGCGCTCGGCCTGGATATGGCGCCTTACCTGAACGGGCCGGTTTCGGCTTCCTTGCTGATCGCCCTCTTCCCCGACCACAGCGGCACCCTCGAGGCGGTCATGAGCCTGGACCAGGCCAATCTGTCGATTCCCTTCCTCAACTGGGAGAAGCCGCCGGCGGTGCCCGGGGAGCTCCGGGTCGTGCTGAAGCTCGCGGACGACAAGATCTCCGATCTGGAGGAGATCGAGGTCAAGGGGAAAAGCCTCTCGGCCCGGGGCAAGGGCCGCTTCCAGGACAACGGCGTCACCCGGCTCGAGCTGGAGACCTTCGCCTGGGGCAAGTCGCGCCTGACGGACGTCACTCTGGTCCTGGGCAGGCCACAGGTCGACGTCAGCGTGGGCGGAGGCGTGTTCGATGCCGCGCCTTTCATGGGCAAGGACAGCAAGCCGGAAGGGGACGGCGGAGACGGGGACTCCCTGCCGGTGTTCACGTTCTCCGCGCCCCGCTTGGAGGCCATCACGTTTGGCGAGGGGCGCCAGCTCGAGGAGGTGGCCGTCGCGCTCGACCGGGGCGCGGAGGGATGGCGGCTCATGTCCGTCGACGCCAAGCTCCCGCGCGCGCTGTGGACCGAAACCCTCGAGGCGACGGAAGAGGCTGACAGAGCCAAGCAGGCGCGCCTGCCCAACAACGGGGTCGATGTCGAAGACACCGACCCGCCACCGGGCCCTGGGACGGCGCCGGCGGCGGAAGGAGCGCCGGAGCGTGAACGGTCGTTCCATATGAACTACCGGCCCGCGGCGCAGGGCGGCTATGCGCTGGAGGTCGCCACCGGGGATATAGGTGCGTTCCTGCGCGCGCTCGACCTGCGCGACACGATCAGGGGCGGGCGCTTGCGGATCAGCGGACAGAGCGACGGACCGATTCCCGCCCACCCCTTGACGGCGCGGATCGAGGCCGACGACTACGTCATGGTGGGCGCGCCGATCCTGGCTCGTATGCTGAGCGTCGCCTCGCTGACCGGGCTGATGGATACCCTGGGCGGCAAGGGCATCTACTTCGACCGCCTGTCGAGCGATTTTACCTTGACCGACGGCGTCGCACGCACCGAGCTGCTGCACGCCTACGGTTCCGCGCTCGGGATCACCGCCAAGGGCGACATCGATTTCGGCACGGCCGAGCTGGACCTCGAGGGGACGATAGTCCCCGCCTACACGTTCAACCGGATCCTGGGGGCGATCCCGATCCTGGGCCGGATTCTGACCGGCGGCGAGGGCGAGGGCCTCTTTGCCTTCACCTACGAGATGAAGGGCGCGTTGGACGATCCGGAGGTCTCGGTCAACCCGCTCTCGGCGCTCGCCCCCGGCTTCCTGCGCGGCCTCTTCGGCGGGATCGACGGCGACGAGGCCACGGTCTACCCGGAAGGCCGCGAACGGTGAGGGGCGGGGGCGGCCCCCGGCGGCCAAGTTGCGTGCTCATGAAGGGCGAATCGCTCCGACGGACAGCTGCCCGGCCCAACGACCGCCGTCAGCCTGTCCAACGATAGAGGTCCACCTCTAACTGGGCCTGACCAAACGCGGCGATCAGAAGGTATAGGTCGTGAAGATGCCGCCGATGAACTGGCTCTCGGCTCCGGCGTCGTCGACGACAGGGCTGTCCGACGCGTCGTCGAGCAGCAGCTTGTAGAGTCCGAAGATACCGAAGCTCCAGCTTTCGTTTACATCGTAGGTCGCCCCCAGGGCCAGCGACCAGTCCTTGATGCCGCTGTCGGCATCGAAGGTGCTCAGCCCGCTGTTCGCCGAATCGGCGGCGTCGACGCCGAAATAGGTCTCCATGTAGTCGTCGGACGCCACGGTCAAGGACGTCATCGCCAGCACACCGATCGTGTCGGACAGGCGTCGGTTGTACCTGACGCGCGGGGTCAGCAGCCAGCCGTCATGCTCGTCCGAGACGTCGGCCAGCCACTCGACCTCGAGGCTGAGGACCGCCCTGTCCAGCTTGAAGTCGTAACCGCCGACGACGCCGAGCTCGACTGCCGTGTCGACATCCTTCATGGCGTCGACCTGGTTATTGTCCACATCGTCGCGCTCGCCGCGCACGTTGAGGACCGGTCCGAGACGCCAGTTGGGATGCGGCACCAGGTTGGACGACAGCTTTAAAGCGGTGAGCTTGGCGTAGAGGTCGCCCCTCTGGATCCTGGCGAGCGGAAGGGGCGCCGCTTCGTAGTCCTCCGAGCCTTCGTAGTCCGGCACCATGGCTACCCCGACCCCCACCATGAAGCGCCACTCGTCGGCGGCCGGCGCATCCGCCTCGTCGACGACGGACAGGTCGACATCCGCCGACAGGTCCTGAGCGTTCGCCGCCTGTGGCGCCGCGAGCGCCAGCACGGCGCCCGAAAGCAGGAATATCGTTTTACGAATGAACATGAGCAGATTCCCCTTCCGTTTCCCCAGCACGACCGGCACCCATCGACGCCGGCCCAACCCATGGCAAAGCTTCTATGTTGCCACGAAGCTTTCTAAACCGGCGCAACTTAGCAGACTTGCCATTTGGCGCCAGATGTTTCCCAAGAAGGACAGAAATGCCGCGACGCTCCGTCGTGTGGGTGCAAGGCGCGGCTGACGGTCAGTTGGGATTTCCCATGTGAGGCCCTCCGCCAGGATCGAGAGTGTCCCAAAATCACCCGATGAGGAACTGGCAGGCGCTTTGGCGACCAGCTTCGGGTTGGTGCCGTCGGCTTCGGCTCGAGGTCCGGGTTCGGCCTCGGGGCGGGCACGGACCGCTGTCTGGACGCAATCCGCGATTATCGGGGCAGAACCTAAACCGCCCGCACCAGCGCGTGGCGCTTCTTGCCGGCGGAGAGCTTGACGACTCCCTCCGCGTTCAAGTCGTCCGGGCCGACTTGGCGGATCTCGTCCGCGATCACCGTGTCGTTGAGGCGCGCGCCGCCGCCCTTGATGAGCCGCCTTGCCGCGCCGTTGCTCTCGGCGAGGCCCGCGCGGCGCATCAACTCGAAGAGGGCGAGGCCGGCGGCCAGCTCGGCCCGGGGCACCTCGATCGAAGGCAGCTCGGCGCCCAGCTTGCCTTCTTCGAAGGTCTGGCGGGCGGTCCGGGCGGCCGCCTCGGCGGCCTCGGCGCCGCGGCAGAGCTTCGTGGCCTCGTCGGCCAGGACCTTCTTGGCCTCGTTGATCCCGGACCCTTCGAGGGCCTCGAGGCGGCCGATCTCGTCTTCCGGCAGCTCGGTGAAGAGGCGCAGGAAGCGGCCGACGTCGCCGTCCTCGGTGTTGCGCCAGAACTGCCAGTAGTCGTAGGCCGAAAGCCGCGCCTCGTTGAGCCACACGGCGCCCGCCGCGGTCTTGCCCATCTTGGCGCCTGCGGCCGTGGTGATCAGGGGTGTGGTCAGGCCGTAGAGCTCCTTGCCGGCGATGCGGCGCCCCAGCTCGACCCCGTTGACGATGTTGCCCCACTGGTCCGAGCCGCCCATCTGCAACGCGCAGTCGCGGCGTCGCGCCAGCTCCAGAAAGTCGTAGGCCTGGAGGATCATGTAGTTGAACTCCAGGAAGGTCAGCGGCTGCTCGCGCTCCAGGCGCAGCTTGACACTGTCGAACGCCAGCATGCGGTTGATCGTGAAGTGCCGGCCGACCTCGCGCAGAAACGGGATGTAGGCGAGCGAATCGAGCCAGTCGGCGTTGTTCACCAGGACCGCGTCGGCCGGCCCGTCGCCGAAGGCGAGGAAGCGCTCGAAGACCTGCCGGATCGAGGCGATGTTGCCGGCGATCGCCTCGTCGCTCAAGAGTTGGCGGCTCTCGTCCTTGCCCGAGGGGTCGCCGACCTTGGTCGTGCCGCCGCCCATGAGGACGATCGGCTTGTGGCCGGTCTTCTGCAGCCAGCGCAGCAGCATGATCGAGACCAGGGAACCGACGTGCAGGGAGTCGGCGGTCGCGTCGAAGCCGATGTAGGCGGTGACCGGCCCTTTGGCGGCCTTGGCGTCGAGCGCCTCCAGGTCGGTGCACTGGTGGATGAAGCCCCGGTCCCGGAGCGTGCGCAGGAAATCGGACTTGAGGCTGGTCATCGGATCTTCGAGGGGCTCGGTTGCAGACGGGCGCGCCCGTTTATCACAATCCCCGGGGCATCACAAACGGCTAGGGCGTTTCGCAGGGCGATCGCTCGAGGCAGGCATTCTTCTTCCTCCCTCCGCGCGGGGGGAGGATTGAGGAGGGGGGGGCAGGCTCATTCGACTGGAATGACGCCTTCGAACATCGTGAGAGCGGCCTTGTCCACCCCCATCCAAACCTTCCCCCGTCAAGGGGGAAGGCTTACGGTCGTGCTGCCATGTGCCGTAGGGCGTGATCCGTGCCGGACACCGCCATGACGGACGCACCCCCGCGCTGGGCCAAGGGGTTGATGAGGGGTACCTCGATGGACGGCATCGACGCCGCGCTGTCGCGCAGCGACGGCTTGGCCCGGCCGCTGACCGGCGGCGTCCTGCGCCGCGCGGCGTGAACCCTCGAAGCGGAGTCAGCGGACCGCGGCGGCCGGTTGCTCGTGGCTGAGCACCTTGGACAGGTAGTCGTCCAAGTGCCGGTTCAGGTCCTCTATGTTGTCCTGGTAGAAGTGATTGGCGCCGGGGATCACGCGGTAGTCGATCTCGAGATTGCGCTGGTGCGTCAGCTTCTCGACCAGCTTGGCGACCGAGGGCTCGGGCACGAACTCGTCCAGCTCGCCCTGGAGCACCAGACCGGACGACGGGCAGGGCGCGAGGAAGCTGAAATCGTACAGGTTGGCCGGCGGCGACAGCGAGATGAAGCCGCTGATCTCGGGCCGGCGCATCAGAAGCTGCATGCCGATCCAGGCGCCGAACGAAAAACCGGCGATCCAGCAGGCGCCGGCGTTCTGGTTGTACGACTGCAGCCAGTCGAGCGCCGAGGCGGCATCGGACAGCTCGCCCTCGCCCCGGTCGTAGGTGCCTTGCGAACGCCCGACTCCGCGGAAATTGAACCGCAGGGTCGAAAAGCCGCGCCGCGAGAAGGCCTGGTAGAGGGTGTAGACCACCTTGTTGTTCATGGATCCGCCGTGCTGCGGATGAGGGTGCAGCATGAGGGCGATCGGCGCGTTCGGTTCCCTGTTGTGCTGATAACGGCCCTCTAGTCGGCCCTCCGGGCCGTTGAATATGACTTCAGGCATGGTGTCCGCGATCCTGTCTCTTCGCCGTACAGCTCCAGTGATTAGTCAAGTTTTCCACGTCGGCTTGCCTGCCTCGTGTCCATCCATGCTTGCGCAGGAATTCTTGACCTCCTTAGTCAGACTATCTATCTATATGGAGTCACGAAAGATCGGTCCTAAGGATACCTTCGCCCACCCGGTGCTCCGGCGCCCGGGGGCGAACGCTACGTGGACAATAGCACGCCAGGCGCCAATCATGCTGAAGAATCTCCGTGAAGACATCGATGTGACGATCGCACGCGATCCGGCGGCCAGGTCCAGGCTAGAAGTGGTGTTGATTTACCCCGGATTCCAGGCCGTTCAGCTCCATCGCGTCGCCCACGGCTGCTGGACGCACGGTTGGCGTCTGCTCGGGCGGGTGATATCGCAGTTCAGCCGCTGGGTCACGGGGATCGAGATCCACCCGGGGGCCAGGATCGGCCGGCGGTTCTTCATCGACCACGGCATGGGCGTCGTGATCGGCGAGACCAGCGAGATCGGCGACGACGTGACGCTCTACCACGGCGTTACGCTGGGCGGCGTGTCGCCGAGCGAGGACAGCCACAGCCAGCGCGACCAGAAGCGGCATCCGACCCTGGAGGACGGCGTGATCGTCGGCTCCGGTGCGCAGGTGCTGGGGCCCATCACCGTCGGGCGCTGCGCGCGCGTCGGGGCCAACGCGGTTGTCACCAAGGACGTGCCGTCCTGCACGACCGTGGTCGGCATCCCCGCCAAGGCGATTCAGCCGCGCGACCGCCGTGGCGAAACGGAGCCGCGCTTCGTCGCGTACGGCACGCCGACCGGCGACGCCTCCGATCCGGTGAGCCGCGCGATCGAGGGGCTGCTCGACGAGGTCCAGCGTCTGCGTGCCCGTGTCGGGCAGCTCGAGCAAGTCGCGGACAAGGACGACGCCCTGGAGCGGATCGGCGTAGAGGGCGCCGGCGAAGAAGAGCCGCCGGCCGCCCGCGTATCCAGGCCGGGCAAATGTTGAGACCGGGAAAGACGAACTCCGCGGGAGGTGAGACGTGAAGTTGAGCACCAAAGGCCGCTATGCGGTGATGGCCATGGTCGATCTGGCCTCGACCAGCCAGGGCCGGCCCATATCGCTCGCCGATATCGCCGAACGGCAGGAGATCTCGCTGTCCTATCTCGAGCAGCTGTTCGCCAAGCTGCGGCGCGGCGGCCTGGTCGGCAGCGTACGCGGCCCGGGAGGCGGCTATCTCCTGGCGCATACGCCCGAGGAAACCCGGATCTCCGACATCATCCTGGCAGTCGACGAACCGATCCGCGCGACCCGCTGCACGCCGGGGCAGCCCTTCGGTTGCCGCAGCAACAAGAGCCGCTGCCTGACCCACGACCTGTGGGAGGAGCTCGGCAACCAGATTTACCTGTACCTGAGCTCGGTGACCCTGGCCGATATCGTGGCGCGGCGCGTGCTCGGCACCAGCGGACTCGTGTCGCGAGAGGACAAAGGTCCGATTCTCGCGGCGCAGTGACGAGAAACGCTCCGCCGCCCCGTCATGGCGCACCCCGTCTATATGGATTACAACGCGACCGCGCCGGTCCGCCCGGAAGCGGCGGCCGCGATTGCCGAAGCGCTTGCCCAGGTCGGCAACGCCTCTTCGGTGCACGGCTTCGGCCGGCTCGCCCGGGGCCGCATCGAGACCGCGCGCGAGCAGGTGGCGGCGCTGGCCGGCGTCCGGCCGGGGCAGGTCGTCTTCACCAGCGGCGGGACTGAAGCCAACAACCTGGCGCTCGCCGGCGTCGACCGGCCGCGGCTCCTCGTTTCGGCCGGCGAGCACGATTCCGTGCTGCAGGCGGCGCCCCGGGCCGAGCGCATAGCGCTCGAGTCCGAAGGCCGGGTCGACCTCGGCGCGCTGTCCCGGCTTTTGGCGGCGGACCGGCGGCCGGCCTTGGTCTCGGTCATGCTGGCGAACAACGAGACCGGGGTCCTTCAGCCCCTTGCCGAAGTCGTGGCGCTGGCCCGCGCTGAGGGCGCCCTGGTGCATTCGGATGCGGTGCAGGCCGCCGGCAAGATCCCGCTCGATATGGCGGCCCTGGGCGTCGACCTGCTGAGCCTCTCGGCGCACAAGCTGGGCGGGCCGCAGGGCGTGGGCGCCCTCGTGGTCGCGGACGGCGTAGGCCTCGAGCCGCTGATCCGGGGCGGCGGACAGGAACGGGCGCGCCGCGGCGGCACCGAGAACCTGGCCGGAATCGCCGGCTTCGGAGCCGCGGCCGAGGCCGCCGCGGGCGACCTGGAAGGTGCGGCCCGGTTGTCCGTCCAGCGCGATCGGCTGGAGCAGGGCCTGCGCGACTTGGCGCCGGAGGCCCGGGTTTTCGGCGGCGGGGCGCCGCGTCTCGCCAATACCAGCTGCTTTGCCGTGCCCGGTCTGGCCGGAGAGACCCAGGTCATGGCGCTCGACCTGGCCGGCGTGGCGGTCAGCGCGGGCTCGGCCTGTTCTTCGGGA
>JAOUCL010000238.1 GCA_029859805.1 Rhodospirillales bacterium
AGGGGGAGGATACTCGGCATCGATCGGTGCGTCCGAATTCAGCAGTTCCGAAGCAACGCAAAAGTACGAGTTCTCGGTCAGTGAACCGGATCGCCCCGCCTGGGCCGTGCAATGCGCCACGACGGCCGACTGGAGTCAGTTGGAAACAGAAGGTTTCCTGGGCGGGCGCTTCGGCGTGGAGTTCTCATCCAATCAGCACCTGGTTTGCACCCTGACGCAAGACGGCGGCGGGACGCTTTCAAAGCTTGCCATGTCGCTGTCCGCATCCGCCAATGAGACGGCACTGCGGGGCATCATGATGGATGGCGCTACGCGAATCGACATATCGGGGACACACAGGCTTGACTCAACGCCCCTGCAGGTGCGTACGCCGACGGGCTACATCTTCCGTATCGGGGGCCGCCCCGTGGGCGCGGTCGAGGTCATCAACATGGGGACCGTTTGGCTCAACGACTCGGTGACGCCCGAGATCCGCTCGGCCCTTGCAGCCACATCGGCTGTTCTACTCTTGTACCAGGACATTAAGGGCTCCTGACCGCGTCGGGGTCGCGTGGCCCCCCCGCCCGCGACACCTCGAACGCTCCCATAACATCAGAGGCAACGTCAAACTAACGAGGCATTCGTTCTTGCGTTGTTGCTGGCCTCGGACCGGGGTCGGGCCTGCATAAGTGCATTATTTGGTGTGGCCAGCATCGCGTGGACATCTGCCGGCGATCCTTGCGATCGACCCCGCCGTCGCCCGGCGCGTCGGCGCCTTCGCTTACGCGACAACGCTTGCGCGGCCCTGGTCGCGGCCCTGGTCGCGGCCCTGGCTGCGCGAAGCGGGAGGGTGAAGGGGTCGTCGGGTTGGCCCATGGCGTACCTGCGTGGCCGGGCTTTTGCCCGGTTGCGGAACCAGCCCGTCGATTGCCCTAGTTCACCGGCTCATAGGTGCCGCGGATGCGTTCCTTGCCGCCAAGAGCACTGACCGGCATCACTTTGATTCGCTGCCCTTTCACATCGGCGCAGTGCGCCGCCGCGATCAGGACCGCTTTCTCGTCGTTGACGATCTTCTGTTCTTTCGCGGCATAAGCCGTGGTCGGCGTGACGATCATGGTCTTTTCGATGACCAGATACGAGGTCTCGAAGACCACCTTGGCGGTCTCGCTGCCGGGCAGGATGCAAACCCGGAAGCGCTTGGACCGCGGCAAGGAAGCGACCTCCGCGGTTTCGTCCGTGAGCAGATGGAACATGCCTTTCTGCCTGTGCGGGCCGAGCAGCTTCGCCGTCTCCGGATCGGTCGGCCCGATCTCATCCATGACGCTCTTCGAGGGCTCTTCCGCCTGCACGGCACGCCCCGCAACCAGCAGGACCAAAGCCGTCGATGCAAGAACCGCAGCTCTCTTCCAGGGCTTGAGCATGATTTTCCTCCGCTCTTGCTCGATGTCGCAGCGCCCGCCCAGAGGTGGTCCCCGAATCTCGGGCAGTTGTGCCAGGTGGGATCCGATCTCTATGAGGAGGATCTCAGGACACGGCGAAGCGCCAGGATCCTTCCGCGGCCTTCGAGGCGAAGGCTTGCGAAGCAAGCGAGTACAGCTTCTCGAGGCCCTGGCCGGCGAAGCGACGCTGGCGGAGCCGGCGGCCCGGCACAAGGTTCATCCGAACCTGATCACGAAGTGGAAGCGTCAGGCTGGCGAAAAAGAGGTCACCGCGTAAAACGGCGTAAAACGGGGACACAGTACTAATTTCCCGACAGCCGGTCATGGTCGGACCTCCGGAAATAAGTACTGTGTCCCCGAATTAGAACACGGCGTATTGCCGATCGTATCCATGGCACTGTCGTACAAGCGTCCTTGTCCGTCAGTGGCCCGAGCGTCCTGTGAAGTCATCGGCTTCCCCTTCTCAAATCGTTCGCCGATCAGATTGGCGGCAAAGGCGCCGACGCGCAAACAACGCACCTTCCGGTGAGAAACCGGGGAGGCGTTCCGGGGACCCGAGCCCCTTGATCTTCTTGTAGCGCTTCACTGACCGCTTGATGCCGGCGTCGCTCCGCCGCCCGTCCGCGCACCGCTCGCCGCGCCCCATCAACGAGGGGTTGTCATTCCCTGGCGATGGACCTAATGGTCTCGGCCAGAAGGTCTGGCGGCTTGCGGGGGGAAGGAGCGATGGGCCGGAAGAAGGACCGGGTCAGGAAGCTCGACCTGGCGCTGCAGGGCGGGGGGGCGCACGGCGCCTTCACCTGGGGCGTGCTCGATCGGCTGCCCGAAGGCGCCGAGCGGAGCTACGAAGAGGAATGATCGACATCCTCGCCATCCTGCTCGCGCTCGGCCTCTTGATGTTCCTGGCCTTCCGCGGGGTCACGCTGCTGCTGCTCGCCCCGGGCATGGCGCTGCTGGCCGCCCTCCTGACCGGCGGCCTGCCGCTGCTGGCGGCCTACACGCAGATCTTCATGACCAACACCGGCCAGTTCATCATCGCCTTCTTTCCGCTGTTCATGCTGGGCGCCATCTTCGGCAAGCTGATGGACGACAGCGGCTCGGCCCAGGCGATCGCCCGGGCGGTCATCGCCCGGCTGGGGCCGGCGCGGGCGATCGTCGCGGTCGTCCTGTGCTGCGGCCTGCTGACCTACGGCGGCGTGTCGCTCTTCGTCGTCGCCTTCGCCATCTTCCCCGTGGCCGCCGCCCTGTTCCGCGACGCCGACATCCCCAAGCGCCTGATACCCGGGACCCTGGCGCTGGGCTCCTTCACCTTCACCATGTCGGCCCTGCCGGGCACGCCGGCGATCCAGAACGCGATCCCCATGCCGTTCTTCGGCACCACCGCCTTCGCGGCGCCCGGCCTCGGCGTCATCACCGGCCTGGTCATGTTCCTCTTGGGCAGCGCCTGGCTGAACCGCCGGGCGGCCCGGGCCAAGGCGGCCGGCGAGGGCTATGGCGATCACGCCGACAGCCTGCCGGCGCGCGACCTCGTCATGCGCGAGCGCACCCAGGGCGAGGGCTTCGACATCAACGAGCTGCCGGCCCCGGCCGCCGAGCCGGCCGTCGCGGCCGGCCGGCTGCCGTCCTTCGCGCTGGCCCTGGCGCCGGTCGTGGTCGTGGTCGTCTCGAACTTCGCCTTCGTCGAGCTGGTCGTGCCGCGCCTGGACACCTCCTATCTCGCCGAGCCGCGCTTCGGGGCGACCACCATCCAGAGCGTGCGCGGCGTCTGGGCGATCATCGTGGCGCTGTTCCTGGCCATCCTGCTGCTGATCGCCGGCAACTGGCGGCGTCTTGCCGACCTGCGCGCCAGCCTGGACCGGGGCGCCGACGCGGCGGTGCTGCCGATCTTCAACACCGCCAGCCTGGTCGGCTTCGGCGCGGTGATCGCCGCGCTGCCGGCCTTCGAGCTGATCCGCGAGGGCGTGCTCTCGATCGGCGCCGGCAACCCGCTGATCTCGCTCGCCGCAGCGGTCAACGTGCTGGCGGCGATGACCGGTTCGGCCTCGGGCGGCATGAGCATCGCGCTCGACGCGCTCGGCCCGACCTACGTCGCCTTGGCGGCCGAGACCGGCGTTTCGCTCGAGGCCATGCACCGGGTGACGGCGGTGGCGTCGGGCGCGCTCGACACGCTGCCGCACAACGGCGCGGTGATCACCATCCTCGGCATCTGCCGGCTCGGCCACCGCGAGGCCTACGGCGACATCTTCATGGTCGGCATCGTCGCGCCGATGATCGCGCTCATCGTCCTGGTCACCTTGGCGAGCCTGTTCGGCTCGTTCTGAGCGCGGCTCCCTGCCGAGAAGCGCCGGCAGGAGTTCCAGGGGCTTCGCGCGCAAGAGCGCGTAGGGCCGCGGCCGCGAAAGAAGTGGAGACTCGGTTTAAATTGTCGAGCTCTCCGAGCCTCCGACCGGCACTGTGATTAAATCGAGACCCCAATTCTTACACAAACCGGTCATATCGTTTGCTAGCGACAAGATTGTTGCGCGCGTTTGCCATCTGGTTGATTCCGATTTACCTTGTCACCTAGGTTTGTATCGCACAGATCAATGAATAACGAGACAGGAGGTCTCATTGATCAAGCTGTTATGTTTCAGGGTCCCGTTCATGATAAATAGAAGAGTTATCATTTCATTCGCCTTGATCTCATTAGCTGGATGCGTAAGCAATCCACTTAATCGGGTCACATCAGACCGTTATTCGGAAACATGCTCTGTTGCTGAACGACATGGCAACTTGGGAGTTGCAGAAGAGGCATGCTATAGAGCCCTCGTGAATACGTATTGGGGAAATCTCGGAGACGAACTGAAATCTGAAAAACTTTATAACTTGGCGCGTATCAAAAGGCAGCTTTCAAAATTCTCAGAGGCGGAATCCCTATTAGAGCAATCGCTAGAAATTGAGGAAGCCAGATCTGAAGTCGTAAACGAGAAAATTGGTCGTAGGCTTGTTGAGTTGTCCATAAATTTGGCTGCGATGGGTCGCTGGGAAGAGGGCGCACTATCTCTGGAGCGGGTGGTGCCTATAGCAGACCAATATTCAGGCTCTGAAAAGGATACTATTATTATGGTTTTTATTGAATACGGTAAGCATTTCAGCCAGAGTGAGCAAGAAAAAAAAGCTAATCAATTTATTTCCCAGGCTAGAAACCTACAGAGAAACAAATGAAACATAACAAAAGCGCCCAGTTCGCCGCTACGCGGCGGGGACCGCGTAAACAGCGTGCGGTTCCTGGCGCTCGACTGGAAACCCTAGATTGAGACGGCCAAATTAGGGACGGTTCCGAGAGAAGGAACGGGACCTTATGAGCAGATCACGAGCCTTCCGCCGGGACTTCAAGCCTTGGCAGGCCCCTTCGCGGGCCGGCGGGCCAGCAGCATGCGCAGGAGGACGAAGGGGGCGACCGCGGCGGCCAAGTGCTTCAGGGTGTGGCCGCTGACGGTCCGGCCGAGCAGCTCGAAGATCGCGCCGTCGAAGTGCTCGAACACCTTGGACAGGCCGTACCAGGCGACCATCCAGGCGATGGCGCGGCCGGCGGTATAGCGGTGCTCGGGAAACTGCCAGAATGCGACCGGCAGCGCGACCGCCGGGTAGAACTGCACGAAGCCGTAGAACCTGAGGTCGCCGCGCCCCAGGGACTCGCTCCAGTGCCAGTAGAACAGGCTGGCGAGGCCGAGCGCGACCAGCAGCGCCAGCAGCCAGCCGTTCCCGGCCCTGGCGTCGATGCGGTCGGCGACGACCGCCGCGCAGAAGGCCATGAAGGCGACCGACATGGGCAGGCGGTCCCACAGCAGCCGCTCGTTCGACGGCGCCCAGTGGTAGTAGGCCGAGCCCAGGGCGACCAGCGCCACGCCGAGGAAGAAGACGAGGTACGGGCGGACGTCGGGCGGCCGGTCGAAGATGCCGCGGCCTCTGCCACCGGCCAGCATGAAGAGCGCGAGGGCGCCGACCAGCGCGAAGCCGAGGTTCGAGGTCACGTCGTTGAAGTTCGGGATGCCGAGGACCGCGCGGGTGTCGGCGAAGTGGTGGTAGGCGGGGTCCTGGGGGATCGGCTCCAGGGCCAGGAGTGCGGCGAGGCCGAGGCCGAGCACGGCGATCAGCACCCAGATACGCTGCCGGAACGAGAGCTCGATGGTCGCCTCCTCCGCGGGGCCGTTCAGCGATGGAACCGTTCCGGTGGCCACCGTCGGCCCGTGTCGATGACCTCCTGGCCCTCGAGACCGCGGATGCAGCGATGATAGCCGCTGGTCCCCACGGTCCAGCCCCGCCCTTCGCATTCGGCGCGGTGGGCGGGAAGCGGCTGGCGCGGTCCCTGCGCGCAGCCCGAGAGCGCGACGAGGCAGACCGACAGCATGAGGGCCCGGATCATGCCGGGTCTCCGGGCACGCGGCGGCCGCGTTCGGCAAGGCGAGTTTGCAGGAGTCGTCTCCTGAAGGTTGCGCCCCTGGCGAAGCGAAATGCTATCATGATCGGCCGGCGGTTGCGAAGGGGCCTTGGCCGGTCGAAACGCCTTGCGGTCGCCCGCGCACGCGGATTTGAAACAAACGCCGGTTTCGTGTGTTATTCCCTCAAAGGAACCATGCGGCGGGCGCGCTGGAACGGCCGGCGGGACCGCGCGAAGGACGGGACGGACGGATGAACGGAAAGCCAAGAGCGAAGGGCCGCGTCCTGCGCGCCTGCCGGAGCGTTCACGGCTGGCTGGGCGCGCTGGTGCTGCCCTGGGTGATCGTGATCGGCGCGACGGGCATCTACCTCAACCATTCCAAGGCGGTGCTGCCGCTCTTCGGCCCGCAGGCCTTCTCGGAAAGCGGCTTCGAGGCCGAGCGGCCGGCGGCGCCGATCACCCGCGAGCGGGCGCGCGCCCTGGCCGAATCCGTCTGGCCGGAAGACCCGATCCGCAAGATCTCGGAGAAGGACTATCACGGCCGGCCGAGCTTCTACGTGGAGAAACGCCGGGGCAAGGTCATCCTGTCGATCCCGACCGGCCATTACTATCTCAAGACCCGCTACACGCGCCGCACCTTCTCGCCCCAGGGCCAGCTGCTGCACAGCAAGACCTACTGGGGGACGATCTTCAAGGACCTGCACCGCAGCGGCTGGCTGGGCTGGGGCCTCGGCACCTGGCCGGCCGACCTGGTCAGCATCGCCATGGTGGTCTTCGGCCTGACCGGCTCGATGATGTGGTGGGTGCCCAGGACGCGCCGTTTCCTGCGCAAGAGGCAGGCGCCGGGAAACGGCCGCTAGCCAAGAGCGAAATAAGGGGACACAGTACTTAATTTGGCCGGCGCCCCGGGCTGTCGAGTAAAAAAGTACTGTGTCCCCTTATTTGGCGCCCCTTTACGCGGCTCACGCGGCCGTGTCGCGGGGGCATTCGAGGGCCTGGCGCAGCTGCTGGGCGGTCAGGTCGAAGGTCTGCTCGAGCTGGGCCTTCAGGGCCGGCGACAAGGCGATCAGCCTGGAGCGGCCGTCCTGCGGGTTGTCGCGCTCCAGGAGGTGGCCGCGCGCGACGGCCCGCTCGACGTACTTCTTCGCGGTCTGCGAGCTCACCCCCGGCATGAAGCGGTAGCAGTCGGTCTTGCAGACCGGCTCCTCCGCCTTCAACCAGATCTCGGTGAAGAGGTCGAAATAGTTCGGCGACTGGAACTCGTCGTCGTGCAGCACCCTCTGCCAGTGCAGCCCGACCTGTTTCAGCGCCTGGGCGAAGACCCGCCGGTCCTCGTTGCTCGGCTGGCGAGACATGTTTCCCTCCTCGGGGTCCCTGGCCCCGCATCCTCCCTCGACCCGCGCCGCACCGGGCGCGCGGCCCCTCGTGCATCATCTGCCCCATCTGCGCGATCATTAAACACTAAACTTACGAACAATTTCTGTTCAAATTGGGTTAAAATAATGGCCTGTAAATTAAGTATAATCCGCGACAATTCTTAAGAGTCTGCGGCGAGTCCAAGCAAACCGAAAGCGCTCTGGCGGGCTGCTGAAGAAGTCTGCAGCGGCCCGTTGCCCTCGTCCTTCGACAAGCTCAGGATGAGGACAACTCCTTGAAAAAGCTCTCCCTCACACTGAGCTTCCTCATCCCGAGCCCCCTCATCCCGAGCTTGTCGAGGGACGAGGGACGAAGTGGGAGGGTGAGCCTTCGC
>JAOUCL010000239.1 GCA_029859805.1 Rhodospirillales bacterium
AGGATAGGGCGCCGACGCTTCGGCTATACTGTCGTTCCGAGGGCGGCGGCGAAGGGACGGGCGAGTATGGCGGAGCATCGGGACGACGAGGGCGCGGCCGCCACGGAGCGGCTGCTGGACGACGCGGCCGGGCGCGCGGCCCGCTATCTGGCGGGACTCGACGGCCGGGCAGTCTTGCCCGCGCCGGCGGCGCTCGAGAGGCTGGAGGCGCTCGGCGGGCCGGTGCCCGACGAGGGCGCCGATCCCGCGGACATCATCGCACTGCTCGACGACGTCGGCGCGCCGGCCACCGTCGCCAGCGCCGGCCCGCGCTACTTCGGCTTCGTGACCGGCGGGGCCTTGCCGGCGGCCCTGGCGGCCAACTGGCTGGCCGGCGCCTGGGACCAGAACGCCTTTTCCGTCACCGGCTCGCCCCTGGCCGCAATCTTGGAGGCGCGCGCGCTCGCCTGGGTGCTCGAGGCCCTCGGCTTTTCCGCGGACTGCGGCGGCGCGCTGGTCACCGGCGCCACCATGGCGAACTTCACGGGCCTGGCCGCGGCACGCCACGCCGTCCTGGAGGCGGCCGGCTGGGACGTGGAGGCGCGGGGCCTGGCCGGCGCGCCGCCGGTCTCGGTCGTGGCCGGGGCCGAGGCGCACGCCAGCCTGCTCAAGGCGCTCGCCCTGCTCGGCCTCGGGCGCGAGACCGTGGTCCGCGTGCCCGCGGATGGGCAGGGCCGGATGCGCGCCGAGGCCCTGCCCACGCTCTCCGGGCCCGCGATCCTTTGCCTCCAGGCCGGCAACGTCAACACCGGCGCCTTCGACCCGGCCACGGAGGTGATCGCGGCGGCGCGGGCGGCCGGCGCCTGGGTCCACGTCGACGGCGCCTTCGGCCTCTGGGCCGCCGCCGCGCCCGAGCGGGCGCACCTGACGGCGGGATTCGAAGGTGCCGATTCCTGGGCGCTCGATGCACACAAGTGGCTGAACGTGCCCTACGACTGCGGCATCGCGCTGGTCCGGCGGCCCGAGGCGCTGGCCGCGGCCATGTCGATGGACGCCGCCTACTTTATGAAGGACGGGCAGCGCGATCCCTTCGACTTTACGCCGGAGGCCAGCCGGCGCATGCGCGGCATCGAGGTCTGGGCGGCCCTCAAGTCCCTCGGCCGCAAGGGCCTGGCCGCGCTGGTCGAGCGCAACTGCCGCCAGGCCGCGCGCTTCGCCGGGGGGCTCGGCAAGGCCGGCTTCGAGATCCTGAACGAGGTCGTCCTCAATCAGGTCCTGGTGTCCTTCGGCGCACCCGAGGTCACGCAAAGGGTGATCGCGGGACTCCAGGCCGAGGGCACCTGCTGGTGCGGCGGCACGGTTTGGCAGGGCCGGCCGGCGATGCGCATCAGCGTGTCCTCTTGGGCGACACGCGACCGCGACGTCGAGCGCAGCCTCGAGGCCATGATCCGCGTCGCGCGGGCCGAGGGCGCCTGAGCGGGCGGGGTGTGCGAACCCGCGCGCCCCAGGGGCGGTCTGGGATGCTGTCCCCTGCTTCGGCCTCTAATCGACGTTTCTCGCGTTCATGTAGCTGAAGCCCATGAGGGCGATCAGCGCCGCGCCCAGAATGCTCGTGGGTACGATCCGCGCGATCGGGAAGATGCCGGACGCGACGGCGAAGAAGCCCGCCGAAAGCAGACCCAGGATGACGAAGATGGTCGGCAGCAGGATGCCCCTGCGTTCGAGCGGCCGGCGGTCCGCCCAGATCAGCAGCAGCACCCAGGCGAACATGACGGCGGCCGCGAGGCCCATGGGATAGCGGAACTCCGTCTCGCCCATGCGGCTGGGGACGAGCGTCAGGATTCCGATGCCCAGGTCCGCGACGGCGCCCGCCCAATAGCTCGCCCGCAACCATGCGATTTTGCGGCTCATGCCAAGTCCTCCTGGGGTGCATTTGGCACCAACCGACCCTCCGCCTCATTGATCCGCATCAAGGTGGCCGCGCGCGAGCCCGCCAAAACCGCGTATCGGTTTTAAATTTCCCCTGAGGGCATGCCGGTTTCGAAAACCGCGGCGTCGTCCTCGATCCGCCGGCCAGGCTCGCCGTCCAGCCCGTCGCCCGCGGCGATCGCCGGCTCGGCGCCTTCGGGCAGGGCCGCGGGCTCTTCCTCGCGCTCGGCCTGCTGGCGGCGCCACATGGCGGCGTAGTGGCCGCCCTCGGCCAGGAGCGCGTCGTGGCGGCCGCGCTCGACGATGCGCCCGGATTCCAAGACCAGGATCTCGTCAGCCTCCACGACGGTCGAAAGTCGGTGGGCGATGATCAGGGTCGTGCGGTTCTCAGAGACCTCGCGCAGGCTCTGCTGGATCTGCTTCTCGGTCTTGCTGTCGAGCGACGAGGTCGCCTCGTCGAAGAGGAAGATGTGAGGGCGCTTGAGGAGCGTGCGGGCGATGGCGACGCGCTGCTTCTCGCCACCCGAGAGCTTGAGGCCGCGCTCGCCGACCACGGTCTCGTAGCCGTCGGGCAGGCCCTCGACGAAGTCGTGGATGCGCGCGAGCTTGGCCGCCTCGGTCACCTCGTCGCGGCCGGCCCCAGGGCGCCCGTAAGCGATGTTGTAGTAGACCGTGTCGTTGAACAGCACCGTGTCCTGCGGGACGATGCCGATCGTCGCGCGTAAGGACTCCTGCGACACGTCGCGGATGTCCTGGCCGTCGATCAGAACCCGCCCGGCGGCGACGTCGTAGAAGCGGAAGAGGATACGGCTGATCGTCGACTTGCCGGCGCCGCTCGGCCCGACGATCGCGACGGTCCGGCCGGCCGGCACCGAGAAGTCGACGTTCTTCAGGATCGGCCGGCGCGGGTCGTAGCCGAAGTCGACCTGCTCGAAGGCGACCGCGCCGCCGTCGGCCCGGAGCGCCGGCGCCCCCGGCCGGTCGACCACCTCGGACGGCACCTCGAGCAGGTCGAACATGACCTCCATGTCGACCAGCGACTGCTTGATCTCGCGGTAGACCGTGCCCAGGAAGTTGAGCGGCATGGCGAGCTGGATCAGGTACGCGTTGACCATGACGAAGTCGCCGATCGTCATGGTGCCGCGCACCACGCCCAACGCGGTCATCGCCATGATCGCGGTGATGCCGCCGGAGATGATCGCCGCCTGGCCGACGTTGAGTGCCGAGAGGCTGACGCGGCTCTGCACCGCCGCGCTCTCGTAGTCCCGCAGGCCCAGGTCGTAGCGCCGGGCCTCGTGGTCCTCGTTGCCGAAGTACTTGACGGTCTCGAAGTTGAGCAGGCTGTCGATCGCCTTGGTGTTCGCCTCGCTGTCGGCGTCGTTCATGCGCCGGCGGTAGACAATCCTGAGCTCGGTCACCCTAAAGGTGAAGACGATGTAGGCCGCGACCGTGACCGCGGTCACCGCCGCGAAGCGCCAGTCGAAGATCCACCAGAGGATGCCGCAGACCAGGCCGATCTCGAGCAGCGTCGGCACCACGTTGAAGATCACGAAGAACAGCAGGAACTCGATGCCCTTGGTGCCGCGCTCGATCGCCCGGCTGAGGCCGCCGGTCTGGCGCTCCAGGTGGAAACGAAGCGAGAGCGCGTGCAGGTGGCGGAAGGCCTTGAGCGCGACCTCGCGGATCGCGTGCTGGGCGACCCGCGCGAAGACCGCGTCGCGCAACTGGCCGAAGCCGATCGCAAGCACCCGCGCCGCGCCATAGGCCAGGATCAAGCCGAGCGGCAGGGCGAGCGCGGCCGAGGCGTCGGGCGACAGCCCGTCGACCGCGCCGCGCAGCAGGATCGGCACGTAGACGTTGACCGCCTTGGCCGCGATCAGCATGACGATGGCGATGGACACCCGCGCCTTGAGATCCGCGCGCCCGGTCGGCCAGAGGTAGGGCAGCAGGCGTCTGAGCGTGCGCATCTGCCGCCGCGGGCGGACCCGGCCGGGCTCGGCGGGCGGAGTGGAGGTCGGGCGGCGCATGGCGGTTATATAGCACGCGCCCGGGGAAATGCACGGGCCCGCGCGCATCCGCCCGCGCGGTGCGGCACCGAGGACAGGGGCCGTCGCCCGCCGCCCTTCGGACTCCGCGGGGCTGTTGCGCAAAGAAATCCAGGCGGCCCCCGGAAGACGAGGGACAAAAAACGACCGAGCCCTCAATTGTTTGCGCGCGATCCTTTATTACGTCCAATTTACCGGTCTTACCGATCCGCCGGGGCCGCTTGAAAACGACGCATCGACGATTACTTGAAGTTTGCAAGGTCGCCACTTCAAGGGCCGGACGCGCGTGGCCCGGAGGGCGTGTGCGCGTCGGGTTCCTCCAGTGGCCCTTGAATGGCTGCAAGAGAGGAGGAGACGATGTTGAAGACCAGCCTGGCACCGTGGCGCAGGCCCTTGGGCTTGTTGCGCGGAGAGCGCCATGAGGACCATCCGATGGAGACCTTCCATCGCGAGGTCGACCGTCTGTTCGAGGATTTCTGGCGCGGCTTCGAGCTGCCCATGCTGGGCCGCCTTGAGCGGCCCATGGCGGGCATGACGCCGCGGATGGACCTGACCGAGGACGAGGAACGGATCCAAGTGTCGCTCGAGCTGCCCGGGATGGACGAGAAGGACGTCGAGGTCGTCCTGGGCGACAACGTCCTGACCATCAAGGGCGAGAAGAAGGCGGAAAAGGAAGAGGCCGAGAAGGGTTATGCCTACAAGGAGCGGTCCTTCGGCTCGTTCCGGCGGTCCATCCCGCTGCACGCGGAGGTCGTGACCGACAAGGTCGAGGCCACCTTCGAAAAGGGCGTGCTGACCGTCATGCTGCCCAAGACCCCCGAGGCCAAGAAGGCCTACAAGAAGATCCCGGTCCATGTCTCCGGCAAGGCCAAGAAGCTGAAGACCGCCGCCTGAGACACGGACGGAAGGCGAAGCGGGCCGGCTGTTGGCTGTTCCGGCCCGCTCCGGTTCCGGGGGCTGCAAGCGGCCGCAGGTGGCCGCCCCGGCTTGCTACGGCGTCATGTCCACGAGCTCGAGCCGCTCGCTGGTTTCCGGATCCACTTCGAGGATCAGGCCGACACCGGGCGCGTAGTACTTGTACTCGAAGACGTCCGGCTCGAGCGGCGTGAAGTCCAGGGTGATCAAGCAGTCGCCGTCGCAGGACGCGGCGGGTGCCGCCTCGCTCGCCGTGACGCTCAAGACCTCGGCCGCGTCCTCGGCGTCGCCCAGCGCCATCTCCTGACGGTAGACGTCGCCCACCCGGGGCGTCGCTTCCATGAGGATGTCCGGCTTCGCGAAGTCGCGGAACGCCTTCCAGGAGCCCTCGACGCCGACGAGCTCGGATATGTCCTCGCCGTCCGGGAGATCGAACTCGAGGGAGATCTCGCCGCAGTACCAGACGTTGCCGGTGACATCCTGGGCGTACCAGTCGTCTGTGTCCTCGGTGACCACGCCGTCCTCCTCGACCGTGTCGTTGACCACGAGGCAGGTGACGCCGCCGATCAGCTTGGTCGCCGAAGTCACGGTGACGGTGATGGTCTCGTCGCCGCCCTCGTATACCCATTTCCGGCCTTGCTCGAGCGGGAAATAGGGGTTGGGCGCCACGGAATTTCCGATCTCCAGCGGGTCGACGAAATCCTTCGGGTCGAACTTCGGGTCGTAGCGCGCCTCGCCGAGCGCGCCGCAGAGGTCCAATCGTGCGCCGAGCTGGGCTTCGCAAAGTTCGCTGCCCTCCGCGCGCTCCTCCTCCGCGAGCTTGAAGCACTTGTTTCTGTCGCCGGGGTTCGAAACGTTGATGCAGTTGCCCTGGGCAATCCAGAAGTCGTCCCGCACCTCGTTCCCGCAGGCCTCTAGCGCAGCCTCGGCCGTCGCTGTGCAGAACTTGCCGTCGTTGTCGCGGTCCCCGGAAACCGCGTCCTGCGCGAAGGCCCCAAGCGTCAGAACGCTCGCCAGCAGAGCAGTCGCGAGCCATGACGCAAGTCCCATGGAGCGCCGGCCGGGAGTCCGGTTTCGTGACCGGTGTGGTCGGCTATCGTTCGAAAGCATCGTCTTTCTCCTTCCCAAAGTTGGTCGTCCGAGAGATCGCAACCCGATTGCGGCCTCGATTCCCGCGAGCGCGGCCAAGAGGACGATACCGCAGGCGCGGCGGCGCCGGCCGCCTGCCCCCGGACGCCGCGCGCCGTCTCGAAAGCTCTCCCCCATCCGCGGATGATACCGCAGCCCGCCCGCCGGGTGCAGCGGCCGGCAAAAAAGGGGACATTCAACTTTTCATGAAAAGTAGAATGTCCCCTTTTCCCGATTGGCCTGGACGGCGGCGGCGCGCAGGCGCTAGGACAGGACCACCGCCAGCCTCCCCGGAGCCCCGATGCCCTCTCGCCCCGAGCCCGACGAGCCGCGCGCGCCCCGTGTTCCGGCGGCCGTCGTCTGGATGCTGGTGACGACCTTCTTCTTCGTCTGCGTCCATGCGACGGGCAAGTACCTGGTCGCGAGCCATCCGGTCGTGCAGGTGGTCTGGGGCCGCTACGTCTTCCATCTTCTTTTCGCGGCGGCCATCCTGGGACCGCGGCTGACGCGCGTCGCGCGCACGGCGAACCTGCGCCTGCAGCTGCTGCGCTCGCTCTTCATGCTGGGCGCGTCCGGCTTCTACTTCGCGGGCGTGCGCACCCTGCCGCTGGCCGAGGCCAACGCGATCGCCTTCACGACGCCGATCCTGGTCGTGCTGCTGGCCCAGCCGGTGCTGGGCGAGCGGGTCGGGCCGCGGCGCTGGCTGGGCGTGGCCGGCGGCTTCCTGGGCGCGCTGATCGTCATCCGGCCGGGCAGCGGCGTGATGGACCTGGCCGCCGGCTTCCTGCTGGCGAGCGCTTTCTGCAACGCCTGCTACCACATCGCCACGCGCCAGATCGGCGCGCGCGACGATCCCTTGACCACCCTGTTCTATGCCGCCGTGGTCGGCACGGCCGGCGCGAGCGCCGCCCTGCCGGTCGTCTGGCAGCCGCTCGACGCCGAGGCCTGGCTGCTGCTGGCGGTCCTCGGCGGCGTCGCCTGCGCCGGGCATTTCACCATCATCAAGGCCTATCAGGCCGCGCCGGCGTCAGTCGTCGCGCCCTTCAACTACGCGATACTGATCTGGACCGTCGTCTTCGGCTACGTGATCTTCGGCGACCTGCCCGGCCCCTGGACGCTCCTCGGCGCCGCCGTCATCGTCCTGAGCGGCCTCTACATCCTGCGGCGCGAGCGCGGCGCCAAGCCGCCCGACCCGTTGCCGTAAGACGGGCCCTCATGCGGAACCTTTGCCTTGAGCCACGGCCTTGGCCATTTGGTTCAGCACCGCCGCCTGCTTGGACAGAACGGCGTCCTGCTTTTTCTGAAGTTTCTTTTGGTCTTTCGCCGTCGCGGCCCCTTTGGGCAGGACCCGTTCGAGGATGCGATCGATCATGTCGAACAGGAAATCGACGCTGTATCCCGCCAGGAACCCCAAGAGCGCGGCCGTGACCTTGGCCCCGTTCCCGAGCACCGTGATGTCGAAACCCTCTTGCATCACCAGGACGATCGCGCCGCCGCTCAAGGTGCCCAGCACCAGCCGGTTCCAGTGCTCCGGAATGCGCGCGCAGTCGAAATCGCGATGGCGCAGGCGTTGCTCCGTCACCCGG
>JAOUCL010000043.1 GCA_029859805.1 Rhodospirillales bacterium
CGCGCCCTCGTTGTAGGCCCGCATGGTCAGCAGGTTCCTGCGCACCTCCGGGTGCACGATGATCGGGTCGGCCGGCTTGTCCGGGTTCTTGGGACCGGTCAGCGCGCGGCCCTGCAGGCGCTCCTTGGCATAGGCCGCGGCCGACTGGTAGGCGGTCTCGGCCAGGCCCAGGCCCTGGATGCCGACGGCCAGGCGCGCGACGTTCATCATCGTGAACATGTAGCGCATGCCCTTGTGCGGCTCGCCCACCAACGTGCCTT
Source organism: Rhodospirillales bacterium (assembly GCA_029859805.1). Taxonomy (GTDB): domain Bacteria; phylum Pseudomonadota; class Alphaproteobacteria; order Kiloniellales; family JAKSDN01; genus CAMYKD01. Next base: position 261 of record JAOUCL010000043.1, read on the forward strand.
CGGCCTCGTCGAAGTTCAGGACGCAGGTCGAGGAGGCCTTGATGCCCATCTTGTGCTCGATCGAGCCGCAGGCCACGCCGTTGCGCGGCCCCAGGCCGCCGTCCGCCTTGACCTGGAACTTCGGCACGATGAACAGCGAGATGCCCCGGCTGCCGGGCGGTGCGCCGGGCAGCTTGGCCAGCACCAGATGGACGATGTTCTCGGTCAGGTCGTGCTCGCCGGCCGAGATGAAGATCTTGGTGCCGGTGATCTTGTAGGCGCCGTTGCCGTTCGGCTCGGCCTTGGTGCGGATCAGGCCCAGGTCGGTGCCGCTGTGCGGCTCGGTCAGGCACATGGTGCCGGCCCAGGTGCCGTCGGTCAGCTTCGGCAGATAGATGGTCTTCTGCTCGTCGCTGCCGTGCAGGGCCAGCGCGTTGTAGGCGCCGTGGCTCAGGCCCGGGTACATGCCGAAGCTGAGGTTGGTCGAGCAGATCAGCTCCTCGAGGATGAACTGCAGGATCTTGGGCAGGCCCTGGCCGCCGTAGGCCGGATCGCAGGCGAGGCCGGTCCAGCCGCCCTCGGCGAAGGCCTTGTAGGCCTCCTTGAAGCCCGTGGGCGTGCGGACCACGCCGTTCTCGAAGATACAGCCTTCCTCGTCGCCCGACCGGTTCAGCGGCAGCAGCTCGTTCTCGCAGAACTTGGCGCCCTCCTCGAGCACGGCCTCGACGATGTCGGCGCTCGCCTCCTCGTAGCCGGGCAGGCCCGCGACCGTCCCGTCGTAGTCCAGAAGCTCGTTCAGGAGAAAACGGATGTCCTCGAGCGGCGCAGAATACGTCACCATGATCTGGTCCTCAATTTCTCAGCGGTTTGCCGGTTTCAACCGTGTGCTCCATGCGCGCCAGGGTCGGCCCGGTCTTGACCAGGCGCATGAAGGCGGCACGCTCGAGCGCGAGCAGGTCCTTTTCGGCGACCGGCTCGGTCATGTCGGCGGCCGGGCCGCCGGACAGCACCTCGGCCAGCGCGCCGGCCACCGTCTCGTCGTGCGGCGTGGCGACGCCCTTGGCGCGCAGGTCGCGCACCGCGAAGTCGAGCGCGGTCTTGCCCGAGGGCCCGGGCAGGGTCAGCTCGAGCGGCTCGGGCGCCTGGTAGTCCTCGGCCAGTTCGAGCGCGCGGGCCTTGGCGTCGGCCAGCAGCCGCTCGCGGTTGAAGGTGATGTCGTCCGTGTCCTTCAAGAAGCCCATCTCCTTGCCCTCGAAGGCGGACTTGGCGACCTTGGCCATGCCGATCGTCTCAAAGGCCGTGGCGACCGGCGGCATGGGTCCCCTGGGCCGGCGCGGGTCGGCGGCCAGACGGGCCAGCAGCTCGGTGCAGCCGCCCCAGCCGGGGACCAGGCCGACGCCTGCCTCGACCAGGCCGATATAGCTTTCGGCATGGGCCTGGACCGCGTCGGAGTTGAGCAGGAACTCGCAGCCGCCGCCTAGCGCCAAGCCCGAGGGCGCAGCGACCACCGGGAAGGGTGCGTGCTTGAGCGAACGCAGCGCCTTCTGGCCGCCCTCGACCATGCCCTCGATCATCGGCCACATGCCGACGTTGGCGGCGAAGAGTGCGAGGCCGAGGTTGGCCCCGGCCGAGAAGTGGCTCGCCTCGTTGTAGATCACCAGCGCCTTGTAGTCGCCGCCGGAGACCGTCCGCACCGTCTTCTCGACCATGGCGACGGTGTCCGGGTCGACGGTGTTCAGCTTGGTGTGGAACTCCAGGCAAGCGACCTGGTCGCCGATGTCCCAGAGGCTGGCCGAGCCGTTCCTGGCCAGCGGCTCGCCGGCCAGCTTGACGTCGGCGAGCAGCAGCACGCCGTCCTCGCGCGGCACGTCGGCATAGGCGCCGTCGGTGCCGAGATACTGCTGTTTTTGCTCGTGTACCCGGTAGAAGCCGCCGGCCTCGGCCGCCTTGGCGAGCAGCGCCGGGACCTCGCGGCCCTCGGCCTCGAGCCGCTCGGCGAAGTCCGCCGCGCCCAGCCGGTCGATCAGCTCGAAGGGCCCGTACTTCCAGGCATAGCCGAACTGCAGCGCCCGATCGACGTCGGGCACGCGCTCGACGATCTCGGGCACCAGCGAGGCCGCGTAGGCGAGCGTCTGCGACAGCACGTTCCAGGCATACTGGCCGCCCTTGTCCTGGTGCGCGACCAGCGCCTTCAAGCCGCCCGCCTTGGCGGCGTCCAGGCTTTCCATCGCGGCCTTGCCCGCCGGCGCGTAGGCGCCGGAACCGAGGTCGATCGCCTCCTTGACCCGCTGGCCGCCCTCGGTGTTCAGGCGGTAGAAGCCGCCCTTGCCCTTGCGCCCGGTGTAGCCGTCCTTGATCATCTTCTCGAACAGCGGCCAGGGGCGGCGCAGCGCCTGATAGGCGTCGTCCGGCGCGAGGTTCGCCGCGAGGCTGGCATCGACCTTGGGGATCAGGTCGAGCCCGACCAGGTCAAGCAGCCCGAACACCCCGGTCTTGGGAACGCCGACCGGCCGGCCCATGACCGCGTCGGCCTCCTCGACCGTGAGGCCCAGGTCGCGCGCCTCGTTGATCGCGCTCTGCATCCAAAAGCTGCCGATGCGGTTGGCCACGAAACCCGGCGTGTCGTGGCACAGCACCACACCCTTGCCCAGCCTGCGGTCGGCGAAGTCGCGCAGGCACTCGAGCGCCTCGGGCCGGGTCTTCTCTCCGGCGATGATCTCCAGCAGGCGCATGTAGCGCGGCGGGTTGAAGAAGTGGGTGATCAGGAAGTCCTCTGCGAAGCGCGCGCTCTGGCCTTCGACCAGCTTGGCGAGCGGCAGGGTCGAGGTGTTGGACGAGACCACCGAGCCCTTCTTGCGCACCGCGTCGATCTGCTTGTAGAGGTCGTGCTTGAGCGCCAGGTCCTCGATGATGACCTCGACGATCCAGTCGACGTTCGCCAGCTTGTCCAGGTCGTCCTCGAGGTTGCCGGGGGTGACCAGCTTGGCCGCGCGCCTGGTCATGAAGGGCGCGGGGTCGGTCTTGAGCATCTTGGCGACCGCGCCCGCGGCCAGCGCGTTGCGGTCCTGAACGCCCTCGGGCACGATATCCAGCAGCAGCACCGACACCCCGGCGTTGGCCAGATGGGCGGCGATGCCGGCGCCCATGACGCCGGCGCCGACGACTGCGGCGGTTTCGATCTTCATCACACTGCCTCCAGCACCGTGGCGATGCCCTGGCCGCCGCCGATGCACTGGCTGGCCAGCGCGAACTGCTTGCCCTCGCGCTTCAGGAGCTGGGCCGCCTTGCCGGTGATCCGGGCGCCGGTCGCGCCCAGGGGATGGCCGAGCGCGATCGCCCCGCCGTCCAGGTTGACCCGCGCCAGGTCGAGGCCGAGCTGGTCGACGCAGGCCAGCGCCTGCGCGGCGAAGGCCTCGTTCAGCTCGATCACCTCCATGTCGCCGATCTCGAGGCCGGCGCGCTCGAGCGCCTTCTTGGACGCGGCCACCGGACCCATGCCCATGATCTCGGGCGCGCAGCCGGCCACCGCGATCGAGCGGATGCGGGCCAACACCTCGAGGTCGTTGGCCTTGGCGAAGTCCTCGGAGGTGACCAGGGTCGCCGCGGCGCCGTCGGTCAGCGGCGAAGCGGTGCCGGCGGTCACCGTGCCGTCGGTCTTGAAGGCGGGGTTCAGGCCGGCCAGCGCCTCGGCCGTGGTGTCGGGCCGGATGCAGCCGTCCTGGTCGACCGTGTGGTTGCCCTGGCGGATCGCCACGATCTCGTCGGCCAGCTTGCCGGCCTCGCGCGCCGCGGCCGCCTTGCGCTGGCTCTCGACCGCCAGCTCCTCCTGACGGGCGCGCGGGATGTCGTACTTGGCGGCGACGTTCTCGGCGGTTTCGCCCATGGACATGTAGGCCTGGGGATAGCGCTCGGCGAGGCCCGGGTGGAGCAGCGGGTTGTAGCCGCCCATCGGGATGCGGGTCATGGATTCGACCCCGGCGCAGATGAAGGCCTCGCCCGCGTCCATCTGGATCTGGCCGGCGGCGATGTGCATCGCGTTCATGGACGAGCCGCAGAAGCGGTTGACCGTCATGCCGCCCACCTCCAGCGGCAGGTCGGCCAGGAAGCCGATCAGGCGCGCCACGTTGAGCCCCTGCTCGCCCTCGGGCATGGCGCAGCCGACGATCAGGTCCTCGATCGCGGCCGGGTCGACCTTGGTCCGCTCGAGCAGGCCGCGCACCACCTGGGCCGCCATCTCGTCGGGACGCACCTTGGTGAGTTCGCCCTTGGCGGCGAAGTGGAAGGGCGAGCGGGCATAGCCCGCAATGACCACGTTCTTGTGCATCGTTCAAATCTCCGCTGGGGGTGTGACGGCCGCGGCTTCGTGCTTGCCCCGGCCCTCGGCAGCCTTGGTGTCCAGATGGCGGCGGGCCGCCTTTTCGATCTCCCTGAGTTCGCTCAGGGTCTCCTCCAGATCGTCGCGCTGGCGTTCCAGCCCGGCGATCCGCTCGTGCACCTTAGCAACTAACAAACGCATTTGCTCGCCCTGATTCGGGTCGGCGTCGTAGAGGTCGAGCCACTCGCCGACCTCGCGCAGGGAAAAGCCCAGGCGCTTGCCGCGCAGGATCAAAGCCAGGCGGCCCCGGTCGCGGTGCGTGTAGACCCGCGTGGTGCCGGCGCGCTGGGGCGTGACCAGCCCCTTGTCCTCATAGAACCGCAGGGCCCGGGGCGTAACGCCCAGCGCCTCGGCCAGTTCCGTGACGGTGTAGAGTTTCCGCATGCCCGCCCTGTCCATTCCGTGGATATATAGGGCATGGAAACTTAAACGTCAAGCAGCTAACGTATACGTTAACTTAGCGGCTTCTAATTCGGGGACACAGTACTAATTTCCCGGAGGCCGTCGCGAGTCCGGCCTCGCACGACGGGCCGGGGCGCGACGAAATTAGTACTGTGTCCCCGAATTAATTGCCGGCTTCGCGCTTGGCCAGCTCCTCGGCGACCAGCTCCTTCTTGGAGAGCTTGCCGATCTGGGTCTTGGGCAGCTCGGCGCGGAACTCGATCTCCTCGGGCATCTCGATCTTGGACAGCTTGTCCTCGAGGAAGCTCAGCAGCTCGGCGGCGGTCAGGGTCATGTGCTCCTTCAGGCGGACGAAGGCCTTGGGCGCCTCGCCGCGGTAGTCGTCCGGAACGCCGATCACCGTGACCTCGGCCACCGCCTCGTGGCGATAGATCGCCTCCTCCAGGACCCGCGGATAGACGTTGTAGCCGCTGCAGATGATGAGGTCCTTGATGCGGTCGACCAGGAAGGTGTGGCCGTCCTCGTCCATGTAGCCGACGTCGCCGGTGCGCAGCGCGCCGTCGACGATGGCCTCCGCCGTCGCCTCGGGCCGGTTCCAGTAGCCGGCCATGACCTGCGGCCCGCGGATGCAGACCTCGCCCCGCTCGCCGGGCGGCAGCTTGCGGCCGGGCTGTTCCAGGTCGTGGATCTCGATGACGGTGCCCGGGAAGGGCAGGCCGATCGAGCCGTCCTTGGTCTCGCCCACGCGCGGGTTGCAGGTCGCCGCCGGGGAGGTCTCGCTGAGCCCGTAGCCCTCGAGCAGATGGCAGCCGGTCAGCGCTTCGAAGGCCCGCTTGACCTCCAGCGGCAGGGCCGCGCCGCCGGAGATGCAGACCTTGAGCGACGAGAGGTCGTAGCGATCGAGCCGCGGGTGATGGTTGATCGCGTTGTAGATGGTCGGCACGCCGACGAAGTAGGTCGGGCGCTTCTCGTGAATCACCTCCAGCGTGTCTTCCAGCTCGTAGCGCGGCCGCAGGATGAGCTCGGCGCCGACGCGGATCCCGATGTTCATCACGGCGGTCATGGCCAGGACGTGGAACAGCGGCAGAATGCCCAGGATCCGCCACTCCCCCACGGCCGCGTCCGGGTTCCACAGCTCGACCTGGTGGGCGTTGGCCGCCACGTTGGCGTGGGTCAGCATGGCGCCCTTGGGCACGCCGGTGGTCCCGCCGGTGTACTGGAGGACCGCGATGTCCTCGCGCGGGCGGATCTCAACCGGCTCGAACGCGCCGTCGTTGGCGGTCAGCTCGGCGAAGCGCAGGTGGCGGCCGTCCCTGGGCACGCCGGCCGTCTCGCCGCGCTTGAACAGGGTGAAGAGAATATTCTTCGGAAACGGCAGGATGTCCGCCATGGGGCAGACCACGACCCGCTTCAGCCCGGTCCTCTCGAGCGTGGCGGAGACCTTGGGCAGCAGGATCCGGAGATCGAGCGTGACCATGATCCGGGTCCCGGAATCCTCGATCTGGCGCGCGATCTCCTCCTCGACGTAGAGCGGGTTGAAGTTGACGACCGTGCCCCCGGCCTTCAAGACCGCGTAATAGCAGATCACGAAGTAGGGCGTGTTGGGCAGGAGCATCCCGACCTGGACGCCGCGGCCGACGCCCAGCGCCTGGAAGCCCTTGGCCGCCCGGTCGACCAGCTCGCCGACCTGCCTATAGCTGTAGGTCTTGCCCAGGAAGTCGATGCAGGACCGCGCGCCGTAGCGCTCGACCGCCCGGTCGAACGTCGCGGTCAGGGGCTCGTCGGTGATCGGCACGGCCCAGTCGACGTGCTCCGGATAACTCTCGAGCCACGGCATCTCCGAAGGCTTTGTCGGCACACTCACCTCCGGTCACTCTCCCTCGTCGGTTGGTGCGCGAGCGGGGCGCCGCCCGTGCAGCGGCGCCCCGCGCGGGCCTCAGAACCTAGCAGTGGCCTGGAGGGCGATGATGTCGATATGCGCCTCGTACTTGCCCGAGAGGTTGCCGCGGAAGGTGTTATCGTTGGTCGGCGTCGCCTTAAGATCGATATCGGCATCGTTGACGAAGATATGGGTGTAGCCGAGATCGAGCGTCAGCCAGGGCAGCGGCGTGTAGCCTATACCCGCTGCGATCCAATAGCGGTCCTCGCCGGGGATGCGCGGCGTGCGGGTCTTGTCCGGTATCGGCGACTCGTCGAAGGCGAGGCCCAGGCGCAGCGCCAGGCCCTCGACCTGCTTCGGCTTGTAGGTCGTGCCCACCGCGAAGAACCAGGAGTCGTTCCAGTCCTCCTCGGTGACGTTGTCGGGTTGATTCGGGTTATCGAACTCGACCCGCAGCTCGTCGAACTTGCTCCAGTTCCACCACTCCGCCTGGGCCATGACCGACCACTCGCCGGTGAGGTCGTAGTTGGCCCCGAAGGCCACCGAGTCCGGCAGGTCCACCGACGCCGTGGCATCTGTGTCGAGAAACAGGCCGAGCCCTGCCTGGAGAGCTGCGCCGACACCAGCTTGATCCAAATCGAACTTGGTATCGCCCTCTATGTCGACATCGATGGAGGATCGATAAGCAACGCCCAAACGGAGCTTGTCGATCGGCTCGTACATGACCCCGACGTTGAAGCCAAAGCCCCAGTCGTCGCCCTGCAGCTTGGCCCGGCCGTCGGTCAATTCGTTTGACGAGCCCCCCGCGATAGTCCCGTAATCGACGGCGTTGCTCAGCTCGGCATCCGCATAGAGCGCCCGGAAACCCGCTCCGATCGAAAGACCGGGCATGACCCGGTAGGCGACCGCCGGGTTGATGTCGAAGGTCTTGAGGTCGGATTTCAGCGCGTGGTAGCGGCCTTGCCAGCCGTCCGGGTTGTCGGTCAGCAGGCCGAACGGCGCGGTGATGCTAAGCCCGAATTTCAGATTCTCGTCGTACGACCACATGCCGTAGACAGCGGGCACCAGCGCGTCGCGGCCAATGTCGTCGTTGCCTTTGAAGCGGCTCGTGTTGTTGATCGGTGCAGTCGTAACGGTGCTCGCCGAGCCGTTCTTGAACTTGGCATTCGGGATGATGTAGCTGTTCGACAACGCGGCGTGGTTGCCGGAGAGGTAGGTCATCATCGCCGGGTTATAGAAGCTGTAGGTGATGTCGTCGATCCCGGTCACCGCGCCGGCGAAGGCGTTGCCCAGCGCCGAGCCGCTCTGCTCCTTGATCGCGTAGCCGGCCGCCAGCGCGTGCTGCGCGGATAGCACCAGTGCGGGCAGGGCGACCAGCGCACAGGCCAGCGTCCTCCCGGATTTCGTCGTTTTCATGAAGTAGCCTCCCTAAGACTGCCCCCGACGCCTGCCTTGACGGCCCGGCGTGCTCAACGGCGACCACTCTACGCCAGGGATCGCGCACGCGCTAGTTTATGGTAAACGCTTCGTTAACCCGATCGCTCCATGGTCGGGGGCCTTCCCGCTTGGAGTGCCGTTCTTGAACGCCGTCTTCCTCGCCATCGTCCTGATCGCATTCGTCGTCGCGGCGGTGCGCGAGATCCTCTGGGTGCCGGAGGGGCCGGATGCGCCCTCGCCCATGGAGCTTCTCACGACCGGGGCGATCGAGGCGGCGGGCAGTGCCGTGACGCTGGCGATCGGGCTGGTCGGGGTGATGGCGCTGTTCCTCGGGCTGATGAAGGTGGCGGAGGAAGGCGGCCTTCTGGTGATCATCGCCAAGACGGTGCGCCCGCTGATGGTGCGCCTGTTTCCCGAGGTGCCCGCCGAGCATCCGGCCATGGGCGCGATGATCCTCAATATCTCGGCCAACGCGCTGGGGCTCGGCAACGCGGCCACGCCGTTCGGCATCCGCGCCATGCAGGAGCTCGACAAGCTGAACGCCGAGAAGGGCACGGCGACCAACGCCATGGCGCTGTTCCTCGCGATCAACACGTCGAGCGTCACCCTGCTGCCGACCGGCGTCGTCGCGCTCCGGGCGTCGCTGGGCTCCCAGGACCCGGCGGGCATCGTGCCGACGACGCTCTTCGCGACCATCTGCTCGACCGCCGTGGCGATTTTCGCCGCCAAGCTCTATCAGCGCTTCTCGACCCCGCCCGCCGCCGGCGCCGCGGACGCGGGAGAGGACACGCCGGTCGCCGTCGGCGACCCTGTGGCCGCCGAGGGCCCGGCGCTCGGGGCCGGGGCGAGCGGGGCCTATCCGGCCTGGGTGTCCTTCCTGGTGCTGGCGGGGATCGCCGGGCTGGTCCCGCTCACCGTGCTCTACGGCAAGGCGATCGCGCCCTGGATCGTGCCGGGGCTGATCGTCGGCCTGCTCGGCTTCGGCGCGCTCCGCCGGGTGCGGGTCTACGAGGTCCTCGTCGAGGGCGCCAAGGACGGCTTCCAGGTGGCCCTGCGGATCATCCCCTATCTGGTCGCCATCCTCGTCGCCGTCGGCATGTTCCGGGCGAGCGGCGCAATGGACGTGCTGGTCGGCGCGCTCGGCCAAGTCACCGGCCTGGTCGGCCTGCCCGCCGAGGCGCTGCCCATGGCCTTGCTGCGACCGCTCTCGGGCTCGGGCGCCTACGGCGTCATGGCGGCGATCCTGCAGGACCCGGCGGTCGGGCCCGACAGCTACACGGGCTATCTGGTCTCGACGCTCCAGGGCTCGACCGAGACGACGTTCTATGTGCTCGCGGTCTATTTCGGCGCGGTGCAGGTCCGGCGCATCCGCCACGCCCTGGCCGCCGGCCTGACGGCGGACTTCGCCGGCATCGTCGCCGCCGTGGCGATCTGCTGGTACCTCTTCGGCTGAGGAAGAGAGTCTTTCGTAGCCCCTCAGACGCCGGGCGGTCACCTCCGCTCCCTTGGCTTCGCTCGCATAAGCTCGCGGGGCCGCAGTCGCGGCCCTGGGGCTGTTCATGATTAAATAGGGTCATAGAATTGGGGTCAGACTCGATTTAAACTGTCGAGCTCTCCGCGATTCCTCCCGGCGCCGAGATTAAATCGAGTCTGACCCCAATTTCGCGCGTGTTACTCGACCAGGCTCAGGTTGTCGGCGGCGGTGCGTCCGTCACGTCCCGGGGACACCTCGAACTCGACCTTCTGGCCTTCGGAAAGCCCGCGCAGGCCGGCGCGCTGCACCGCCGAAATGTGAACGAATACGTCCTTCGAGCCATCGTCCGGGGCGATGAAGCCAAAGCCCTTGGTCGTGTTGAACCACTTGACGGTTCCGGTAATCATATTCGGGGATCTCCTTGAAGGCTGGGCACTTGGCCGAGGCCGGGTCGGGCGGCGGGACGGACACGCGTCCGCCCATCCATCGAGGTGTGAGAAGGCTGTCTCAGTACGGCATGCTCCACAATCTGTCGTGGCGTTCTAACCCGAGGCCGGCCCCGGGCTCAAGCTTTCTCTCGCCACGGAAGACTCGGGGATGCTAGAGCGCTTTCGAATTTCGCGGATCCAGCCCGCTCCCCCTCCCGGCCACCCATAGCATACGATTCCGTGGGTGGCCGGGGGGTGGCCGGGGGGTGGCCGGGAGGGGGAGCGGGCCGGCGCCGAGTGCAAACAAACCGAAGCCGGGCTAGTCGAAATACCGGGAGAGCTTGGCCCGCGTCGCCGCGTCCATCTCGACGAAGGCGCCGACCAGCTTCCGCGCCTCGGGATCGACCCGCACCATCATGGCCTTGCAGGCGAACGCGAAGGCCCGGCCGTCGCCGGGTTCGACCGTGAAGGTGATGTCCACCCGGTCGCCCGCCTTGCGGTCGCCCGCGTAGGACTCGGCCAGGAAGCCGCTGTAGCTCCAGTTCACGATCGGATAGGCCCGACCGTCGATCTCGACCGTTCCGCCGGGCGTGGCATTGCGCGTCTCGCGGCGCCTGTCCGCCTCCGGCTCCCCGGTTCGGGTAAACCTGGCGAAGAGAGTGTTCAACATGGCTCGTCTGCCCTCATGCAACTGGCTCTCATGCGACCCGCGGGCGCCGGCGGAACAGCATGCTTCCGGTTGTGGAAGCTAAGCGGCAATCCGTTAAGAGTCCGATAACTCGGCCCGCTGGGAAGGCGTGCGGGACAGGCGTTAACCGGCCCTTAACCATGACCCGACTAATGGTTCTTGCAAGGAATCCGCCGGCCGCCCCTTGGAGAGCCCGCCATGACCACACCGCCGAAAGACGACCCCGATCGCCGCTGTTCCAGCCGGCTGGCCCCGGACAGCCCGACCACCATCACGCTGAGCGCGGGCGACCGGCGTTACGACTGCAAGATCGAGAACATCTCCCTCACGGGCATCAAGCTGCGCCTGGTCAGCAAGCTGCCGGCCGCCGACACGGTCGAGCTCGAGCACAGGGCCGGGGGCCGGTTCCAAGGCACGCCGGTCTGGCGCAGCCGCGATGCCGTCGGCATCGCGTTCCAACGTCCCGAAAGGCGCCTGGAGCGGGCCCTGCAGTGCATCTCCATCCTGGTCAATCCCGACCTCGATCTCACGGTCTACTGAGCCCGAGGGCATCGGCCGGCGCCCCCCGGCCCGGCCATACAAATGCCTTGATTCCACCCTTTAAAAGCCCGGCGCGGCTCCCTTTATCTAACTGAAATTCCAGAGCTTTACTTGGCAGCGGGCGGGTGTGCCCGCTACCCGCCAGGGATCGTGACGGTTGTTCTCGGGACGGAGGAACATGGCTCAGCCACGCCCTGCGGGGCGACGCAGGCGGACCAAGAGGCAGAGGCCGGACGGCCGCGCCGGGCGCGGGCTGCTCGCCCGGGCGGTCCGCGGGACCGGCCGGCTGCTCTGGTGGGCGCTCCGCGGCCTCGGCGCGGCCGGCCGGGCGCTCGCCCGCAGCCCCTCGGTCCATGCCGCGCTCGACCTCGCCCGCCGGGGCCTGTCCGCGGCGGGCAGCCACATCCGGGAGGCCGCCGCAAGGTTCAGCGCCTGGCTGCACCGGCGTTTCGGACGGCCGATCACGGTCGGCCTGGCCGGCTTCGCCTTCCTCGGCCTCGCCCTGACGCCCGAGCGCGTGCCGCTCTACCAGGGCGCCGACTGGGCCGGCGACCTGGAGTGCCTGGCCATGAACATCTATCACGAGGCGCGCAACGAGCCCGAAGCGGGCAAGCTGGCGGTCGGCCACGTGGTCATGAACCGCGTGGCCGACCCGCGCTTCCCCGGGACGGTCTGCGGGGTGGTCATGCAGGGCGGCCAGAAGCCCCGCAACCGCTGCCAGTTCTCCTGGTGGTGCGACGCAAAGGACGACCGGCCGCTGAACAAGCGGGCCTGGGCCGAAAGCCAGTTCTTCGCCAGCCATATCTTCGCCGGCAATTCCAAGGACCCGACCGGCGGCGCCCTGTGGTACCACGCCGACTACGTCGAGCCCGCCTGGCGCAAGACCTTCGTCGAGGGGCCCCAGATCGGCCGGCACAAGTTCTACCTGAGAAATTGAACCCAAGGGTGCGGGCGCAGCGGCCCCGGACGCCCGCACGCATAATTCGCGTCCGTTGCCGAGCTGCCTCTCGCGCAAAACGCTCTTCTGCGAGCGTCATCGAATCTCGCGATTGGTGACAAATCCCACACGCCCCGGTTCGTGCAGAATCGAAACTGGGAAGCGCGGGCTTCACGGAAGCCGGCAAGCAGTTTTTTGGCCGGTTCGCGTACGAGTGACATGCTGGTATGAATGTTCTGCTTCCTGACCGGTACATGCCGGTCAGCCAGAACTGGAGCGCCCTGCGCCAAGCGGGCGGACACTGGTCGGTATCGGGCCTCACTGGCGTGCCGAATCATCGGTGGCGCCGGCTTGGCGGCCCGGGGGCAACCAGCCTGGTGCAAGACAGTCAAACGGGGGAAGACCAATGAAGACGAAGGCATTGCTTACGGCGCTTCTCGGCTCGCTCGCGGGGCTGGGAGCGGGACCCGCGCAGCTCTATGGACAGTCCGCCGAACCTGTCGGTTTTGAAACGCCCGTACCATCCGGGGGATCTCAGGCCGGCGCACATCGGTCGCGCGAGGGCACCGCGCTTGGCCCGGGGATCGCCAAGCCCCGCCCGGCCGAAGACATCGCGGCACCCTCCCCTCGAAGCGCTGCCATCGGGACCACGTTCCCGGGCTTCGGGTTCGACGACAATGCCACGGAGAACGGTGGATTCCTGTCCATACCACCCGATCCGATGGGTGCCGCAGGCACCGATCGGGTCATCGCTGTCGTCAACAGGATGATCGAGGCGCGCAGCAAGACCGGCACACTTCTCTACCGGGACTCCCTTAGGGACTTCTTCTCGTCCCTAACGCTGTTTTCGGGAAGCAGGGATTTCGACCCCAAGATAATCTACGATCAATACGAAGATCGCTTCCTGGTGGTCGCCTTGGAGCTCAGCGAGGCGGGTTCCAATCCTAACCCGGGAAACATCTCGCGCATCCTGCTGGCGGTTTCGAAAACCGGGACACCCGCCTCGGCCACGACGGCGGACTGGTGGTTCCACGCGATCAACTCGAAAACGTCGATCGGCGGGCAGGACCACTGGGCCGACTACCCCGGCTTCGAGGTGGACGAGGACGCGGTCTACATCACCGCCAACATGTTCCGGCATGTCACGCGCAGTTTCGGCGGCGTCCGGCTGTGGATCGTCGACAAGAACGTGGTCGGCGGTTTCTACGCCGGCGGCACGCCCGCCGTATCGGTTCACGATCCCTACGCCGGTGGCGGCTTTGCAGTGACGACAATGCCGGCCCAGGTCTTTGGCGCCACAGGCGTTGGGTCGGGGGTCGGCACCTTCCTGGTCTCGTACTCCGGTATCTCGACCGGCGGCCCTGGAGGAATCGAATCCGTCCAGGTCGTTCGGGTCGACAATCCGATCGGCGGCGCTCCGACGTTCACACAGGAATTCGTCGATATCGGCGATATCGAGGATGTCGGCGGTATCTTCGGTACTCCGGACCTGCCCGATGCGCCGCAGAGCGGCACCGGCATCCTGATCGAGGTCAACGACCGCCGGGCACTGGATGCGGTCTGGCACGACGGCAGCCTCTGGCTGACGACCACGATCCAGCCGAATGCCGGTCAGAGTGTCGGCGAAACCACTGCCCACTGGTTCAGGCTCGACACCTCCGGCGTCGTCGATTCCAGCTCAGGCCCCGGCTTGATCGCACCTGCCGATCAAGGCGATATCCACGGCGAGGACATCGTCGACGACTTGGACGAGGTTTACACGTTTTTCCCATCGGTCGCGGTCAACGGCTCGGGAGACGCGAAGTTCGGCTTCTCCGCCTCGGCCTCGATCATGTTCGCCGGCGCCTATGTGACGGGACGCGAGGCCGGCGACCCTCCCGGCACCGTTCAGGGCTCCGAGACGGTGCGGGCGGGCGTCGACTTCTACATCCGGACCTTCGGCACGCCGGGCGTCGACAGGAATCGCTGGGGGGACTACAGCGGCATTGCACTGGATCCCACCGACGACAACCTCTTCTGGGTGTTCAACGAGTTCGCCGACGTGCGGGGAACCCCAACGGGGGCCCCAACCGAAGACGGTCGCTGGGGCACGGCCTGGGCCAGCTGCTCCTTCGTGAAACGCACGGTCAGCGACTTCAACGGCGACGGCAAGTCCGACATCCTGTGGCGCAACGGTATCACCTTCAACAACGTCGTCTGGGAAATGGATGGCTTCACCGTGACGGCATTGCAATCGATCGGCGGGGCTGGTTCCGCCTGGAAGGTCGGCGGGCTCGGCGACTTCAACGGCGACAAAAAGACCGACGTGCTGTGGCGCAACGCCGGCACTGGAAACAACGTGGTCTGGCAGATGGACGGATTCACGGTGTCGGCCGTGCAATCGATCGGCGCGGCCGGCCCGGATTGGGAGGTCGCCGGCGTCGGCTTCTTCGACGGCGACAACAAGGCCGACATCCTGTGGCGCAACACCGTCACCGGAGGCAACATCATCTGGTTGATGGACGGCTTCACCGTGACGGCCTTTCAATCGATCGGCGGCGTCCCGCTCGCCTGGGCGGTGGTCGGCGTCGACGATTTCAGCGGCGACAACAAGGCCGATATCCTGTGGCGCAACACCGGCAGCGGAAACAACATCATCTGGCAGATGGACGGATTCACCGTGATGGCCTCTCAGTCGATCGGCGCCGCCGGTTCCGCCTGGCACGTCGCGGGCGTGGGCGATTCCAACAAGGACAACAAGGCAGACATCGTCTGGCGCAACCTTGGCAGCGGCGCTACCAGGATCTGGCAGATGGACGGATTTACCGTCACCGGCAACCAGTTCATCGGCTCCGTCGGCTCCGGCTGGACCGTGGCACGGCTCGGCGATTACAACGGCGACAGGAAGGCCGACATCCTATGGCGCAACACCGGCAGCGGCGGCACCAGGATCTGGCAGATGGACGGATTTACCGTCACCGGCAACCAGTCCATCGGCTCGGTACCCGCCGCCTGGGAGGTGCAGTGACCCGCGCGCCGGCACTTCGAGCGCGGTGCTGGACGCCGATCGGCAGCCCGCGACCCGGTACACGCGTTGACAAGGAGACAAGCCCCGGCTTTGCTCCCGCCCCTCAATAGCCGAGCGCGCAGCCGTCCTTGCGCGGGTCTGAGCCGCCGGTGAGCGTTCCGGTCTGCCAGTCGATCAGGATCGCTTGGCCGCCGCCGATCGGCTTGACGGAGGCGGCGATGTCGTGGCCGAGCGTGCGCAACGCCTCGACGCTCTCGGCCGGAACCCCGCTCTCCACATCGACCGGTCCCTCGGGCGGGGCAAAGACGCGCGGCAGGTCGAGCGCCCCTTGCACGCCGAGTTCGAAGTCGATCAGGTTGGTCAGGAAGTGGGCGTGGCCCAGGGCCTGGTACTGCCCGCCCATGACGCCGAACGGCATGACCGTGCGGCCGTCCTTCTGCAGCATGCCCGGAATGATGGTGTGCAACGGCCGCTTGCCCGGGGCGATGCAATTCGGATGCTGCGGATCGACCACGAAGCCTTGGCCGCGGTTCTGCAGGTTAACCCCGGTCTCGGGGCTGACAAGGCCGGAGCCGAACGAGCTGAACACGGAGTTGATGAAGCTGACGGCGTTGCGGTCGCGGTCGACGACGCAGAGATAGACCGTGTCCGCATGGGCCGGGAGGTTCGAGGGCGGCAGCTCGGCCAGCCGCCGGTCGGGCCGGATCGCCGCGCGCAGCTCCGCGGCCCGGGTCTCGGACAGCAGAGCCTCGACCGGCACCTCCGCCTGGCGCGGATCGGCGACGAAGGCGTTCCGGTCCTGGTAGGCGAGGCGCGCCGCTTCGATTTCCAGGTGCAGACGCTCCGCCGACAGCGGGTCCATCGCGGTCAGGTCGTAGCCCGATAGCACGTTGAGGATCTGCAGGGCGATGATGCCCTGGCCGTTGGGCGGGCACTCGAAGACCGTGTGGCCGCGATAGTCGGTCTTGATCGGCGTGACGTACTCGCCGCCGGCCGCCGCGAAGTCGTCCAGCGTATGCAGGCCGCCGAGGCCGTTCAGGTAGGTCACGATGTCCTCGGCGACCGCCCCCTTGTAGAATCCGTCGCGGCCCTCGCCGGCGATGCGGCCGAGCGTCTCGGCCAGCTCGGGCTGGCGATGCACGCTGCCGACGGCCGGCGGCCGGCCGTCCGGCAGGAAGATGCGCTTGGCGGCCGGGTCTCGGGCCAACAGGTCGGCTTCCAGGCTCCAGTCGAAGGCGACCCGCTCGTGGATCGGATAGCCGTCGCGCGCGAAGGCGATGGCAGGCTGCAGCAGCTCGCCGAGCGATCTGGTGCCGTGGTCCTCGAGCAGGCGCGACCAGGCGTCGACCGCGCCGGGCACGGTGACCGCGTGCGGCGAGTTCCGCTCGATCTCGGCGATGCCGTGCTCCTGGTACCACTCGGCCGTCGCTGCCGCGGGCGCGCGGCCCGAGCCGTTGAACGCGACCACCTCCGCGTCGCCCCTGGGGGCGCCCCTGGGGCCGCCCCCGGGCGCCAAGAGCACGAAGCAGTCGCCACCAATGCCGGTCGACTGCGGTTCGACCACGCACTGTACCGCGCAGGCGGCCACGGCCGCGTCCATCGCGTTGCCGCCGTCCTTGAGCACGTCGAGCGCGGCCCCGGTGGCCAGCGGATGGGAGGTCGCGGCCATGCCGTTCAGCGCGCGCACGGCCGAACGGCCGGGGAGTTCCAGGTTTCTCATAGCTTCTTTTTACCCGCATCGCCGGGCCAGCAAAAGCCCGATTGCATGCGGCCGAGACGCGTGGGCGGGTCACTCCGCCGTGGTCTTCAGATAGCGGCCCGGCGTCGCGCCCAGGGTGCGCCGGAACATGGCGATGAAGGCGCTGGGGCTGTCGTAACCCAGGTCGTAGGCCACGGCGGTGACCGCCTGGCCCTGGGCGAGGCGCGCGATGGCGGCGAGCAGGCGCAGGCGCTGGCGCCAGGCGCCGAACGTCAGGCCCGTCTCCTTCAGGAAGAGGCGCGCGAGCGTGCGCTCGCTGGCCCCGGCGGCCGTGGCCCAGGCGGCGAGCGGCCGGCCGTCGGCCGGGTCAGCGGCGAGCCGACCGGTCACCGCCGTCAGGCGCCGGTCGCGCGGCAGCGGCAGATGCAGGGGCTCCGGCTCAAGCGCCCTAAGCTCGTCCGGGATCAGCGCGAGGACCCGGGCCTCCGGGCCGCCGGGCGCCACCTGCTCGCCGAAGCTCACGGCGCGCAGGATCAGCTCGCGCAGCAGGGGCGGCACGCCGACCACGCAGCAGGCCTCGGGCAGGCCCCCGGTCGCAGCGGGATGGACGTAGAGCGAGCGCAGGGCGAGCGGCCCGGCCGAGCGCACCTCGTGCTCGACCCCCGCCGGCACCCAGACCGCCTGCTGCGGCGGCACCACCCAGGTCCCGGTCGCGGTCACGACCGTCATGACCCCGGCCGGGGCGTAGAGCAGCTGCGCCCGCAAATGGCTGTGCGACGGGAAGAAATGCGGCCCGGGGTGGTCGACGGCGACGGCCACGATGGGGCGCGCCGGATCGTCCAGGTCGCCTGGATGCAGCGGCGTGGCGGTTTGACTGTTTGGCGATATCATTTGGCAGATTATAGCCGGACGGGCAGGCCTTGGCCCGCTAAATACGGGGCATGACCAGCTGGCGCAAACTCTTTTCCGGCGACTGGCGGCGGCCCGAGTTGCTACTGCTGCTGATGGCGGCGGCGGTGCCCTTGAGCTTCGCCACCTGGCAGGCGCTCCTGAACAACTTCGCGATCGAGCGCGCGGCCTTCACCGGCGCCGAGATGGGGATCCTGCAGAGCCTGCGCGAGGTGCCGGGGTTCCTCGCGTTTGCGGTCGTGTTCCTGCTGCTGCTGCTGCGCGAGCAGGCGCTCGCCTATCTCGCCCTGGCCTTGCTCGGACTCGGCACGGCGGTGACCGGCTTTTTCCCGAGCGTCGTCGGGCTCTACGTCACGACCGTGGTCATGTCACTCGGCTACCACTACTACGAGACGATCCAGATTTCGCTGTCCCTGCAGTGGATCGACAAGGCGCGCGCGCCCGAGACCTTGGGCCGCATCATCGCCGCCGGCTCCTTGGCGTCGATCGTGACCTTCGGGCTGATCTGGCTCGCCTTCGACCTGGCCGGGCTCGCGTACGCTTACGTCTATCTGCTGGGCGGAGGTCTCACGGCCGCGATCGCGCTCTTCGCCTGGCTGGCCTTCCCGCAGTTTCCCGAGAAAGTGCGTCAACACCGGCACATGGTGCTGCGCCGGCGCTACTGGCTCTACTACCTCCTGACCTTCATGTCCGGGGCCAGGCGGCAGATCTTCATCGTCTTCGCCGGCTTCCTGATGGTGGAGAAGTTCGGCTTCACGGTCGGCGGGATCACGCTGCTGTTTCTGCTGAACGCGGTGATCAACGTGGTCATGGCGCCCAGGATCGGCCGGCTGATCGGCCGCTGGGGCGAACGCAAGGCCCTGATCTTCGAATATCTAGGCCTGATCGGCGTCTTTACCGCCTACGCCTTCGTCGAGCACGCGGGCCTGGCCGCCGGGCTCTACGTGGTCGACCACCTGTTCTTCGCCCTGGCGATCGCGATCAAGACCTATTTCCAGAAGATCGCGGACCCCGCCGACATCGCGGCGACGGCCGGCGTCAGCTTCACCATCAACCACATCGCCGCGGTCATCCTGCCGGCCGCCTTCGGCTTCCTCTGGCTCATCTCGCCGGCCGCCGTTTTCCTGGCCGGCAGCGCCATGGCCGCGGTCTCGCTGCTGCTCTCGCTCAACGTGCCCTGGGCGCCCGCCCCCGGCAACGAAGTGCTGATGGGCCGGCGGATATCCGGCCCCGCCCCGGTATCGGCACCGGCGGCGGAGTGAGGAAGCTTTCCGGTTCACTCATGTACGTAGGCCCAGTCGGCTATTCGCTCGATTGCGCCGCCGTAGATTCCGTCTGGGTAGTCTTGCGTCGGCCAATAGAAGAACACGTCCCAATTCAGAAATCCGATGGGGCAGTGCACGCGCAGTTCCCAGCGCGACACGCGGGCAACGCGACGGCCGCTCGACTGCCCGTAATCGTCGGCGATCTCGACAACGGCCTCGTAATCGTATTCCGGGCAAGCCTCGATACCGGTCTCTGGAATCTCGTCGAGGTAATCCGGCACCAGGCTGTCCAGAGAGTGCGGCGGTGCGTCCCGCTCGCGTTCGTATCGTCCGATAGCTTCGACAAGGGGGCGCGAGCGTTCCGCCAGTTTCTCGAAAGCAAGGCTCCGCGCTTCGCCTTGGAGACGGAGCATGCCCGCGCTCGCCAGAAGAAAAGCAAGGCAGGGAACTATCACGTTCAGGGCCTGTCGCCGCAGACCGCGGAAGCCGATCATGACAAGTGACCCAACAGCGCCCGCCAGAGCCATTGGCACCAGAAGGACCGACAGCGTCGCAACGACGCCGATCTCATCGGGCGCGTAGTATTCGGTCACGACCCTCGGGCCAAAGATCAAAGCCGCTACCAACACGCCGTAACATGCCCGTTTGACCAGGCCGTGTCGCATTCGCCATGTTCCTCGCGCTGACCTCTACCAATCTAGTCGCGGTGAGGTGAAGGGAAGCCTTACAGCTTCGCCCGGCCGGTCCCCTCCCACACATCGGACAGACTGACAAAAAAGGGCCGCCCGGAGGGGGCGGCCCGAGTGCTATCTGGGAGGAAACACCACGGAGTGTGGTGCCAGGGCGGCGCAGAAGTCGTGCTGCCCTGCAACATATTTGGCCATAAATTACCGAAGAAAGGAAGTTATTTATTGCTGCAATGCGAAAATGCATTTCCTTTGTGTAAAACACCTATGGCGCGATGCCGGGCGACCACGCGGTCTCCTCTCACCCTGCGGCGAGGGTCTTTTTCGGGTCGTAGAAGGGCGTCCGCACCACGCTGGCCTCAAGCAGGCCGCCCGGCGCCTCGACATCGAGCCGGCATCCCTCCTCGGCCCGCGCGAGCGGGACAATCGCCAAACCGATGTTCTTCTCCAGGCGCGGCGAATGGACGCAGGAGGTAAGCCGGCCGACGGGCGCCCCCGCGGCGCGGAGTGGCCAGGGCTCCTCGTTGCCGGCGGCGAGCGGCGGACCGCCGATCTCGAGGCCGACCAGCCGGCGTGTCGCCCCCTCGGCCGCGATCCGCCGCAGGGCCGCCTTGCCGACGTAGTCCGCCTCCATGTCCAAGTCGACCAAGCGCCCCAGGCCGAGCTCGAAGGGGTTCTCGGCCAGCGTCACGTCGGAGCCGTAGGAGAGCATGCCGCCTTCGATTCGCCGGATCGTCGAGGGCGCACCCGGTGCGATCCCGTGGGGCCGGCCGGCCGCCATGATCAGCTCCCAGAGCCGCTCGCCCTCGGCGCCGTCGCGCAGGTAGATCTCGTAGCCGCGCTCGCTGCTCCAGCCGGTGCGAGAGACCACCAGGGGAATGCCGTCCAGCTCGGTTTCCCGGCACCAATAATAGCGTAGCTCGTCGATCCAAGCGCCGAACAGGTCGCCCATGAGCGTGGCCGACTTCGGCCCCTGGACCTGGAGCGGCGACACGTCGGGCTCGCGCAGGGACACGTCCAAGCCGGCGTGGCGCGCCACCCCCTTGGCCCAGAGCAGCACGTCGCTGTCGGCCAGCGACAGCCAGAAGCGGTCCTCGGCCAGGCGCAGCAGCACCGGGTCGTTCACGATGCCGCCGTCCTCGGCAGTGATCAGCACGTACTTGCACTGGCCGACCGCGCAGCTCGAGAGGTTGCGCGGGGTCAGCAGCTGGGTAAAGCGCGCGGCATCGGGCCCGGTGATCTCGACCTGACGCTGGCAGGCCACGTCCCACAGGGTCACGTCGCGGACCAGGTGCCAGAAGTCGGCCTCCGGGCTCTCGTAGTAGAGCGGCATGTAGGTGTGGTTGTAGACGCTGTACGCCTTGCAGCCGTAGCACCGGGTCGCGGCAAAGAAGGGCGACTTACGAACCCGCGGACCGAAGGTGATCGCGGGCTGAACGGACGGATCGGTCATTTGGGCTCCCCCGGGCGAACGGCGCCCCGATGCGCGCCGTCCCTTAGCAGCCGGCAAAGCGGTGCTCAATCCCGAAACAGACCACCTTCGGCCGGTTAACGACGGGGGCGGATTTAGAACCCGGGCACGCTCTCGCCTTCGGGATAGGTCACCGCGTAACCGAAGACGACCACCCGCTTCTCGCCCGGGGCATACTCGTAGGTCCAGGCGAGCACGCCTTTGCGCTCCTCCACGTCCTTCTGCGTCGGCTTGCTCGACTCCTTGAGCAGATCGATCTCGATGCGCTCGTCCCGCGGCACGGGCAGTTGGTCCATGACCGTGATCCCGATCGGCATGGCGTGATGGTTGGTCACCTCGGTGCGAAACAGGCGCTCCTGGCGACGGTCCTTGTTGATCAGGCCCTCGCGCGACCGCTCGCCCTCGACCAGCCGATAGGTCACGCGGACCTTGTCGTCGATGCCGAAGGAGAACTTGTGCTTCTCACCGGGGCGCAGCAGGCCGAGGCCGCCGGTGCCGATGAAGGCGCCATCGCGGAACACCGAGACCGGCCCCGGCAGAAGCGGCTCGCCGGCGGGAAGCTCGATCTCGGCGTAGAGGTAGGCCAGGCGCGCGACCTTGGGGACCACACGCACGGCGAGGGCCGCCCCGAACGAGCGCTCGTCGATCACGAACTTGTGCGGCGCGTTGTCGGCGGGCACATTGGCCGCACCAGCGATCCGATACTCGCTGGCGAACTCGCCGACAACCACCTCGGCGACGGGCGCCGGGGCCTGGGCCACCATGGGCTCCGGCGCGGCCTCCATTTCCATGACCTGATCGCCCAGGGCCCGCAGCCCTTCCTGTGCCTTCTCGGCCTTGCTCAAAACACCTCTCGAGCGATAGTTCTCGAGCGGCATGACCTGAGCGAAGTCGATGAACCAGGATTCGAGATCCGGCATCCGGGCGCTCGCCGCCGGGCGGGCGGTGGAAAGGGTGAGCTGGACCTCCGACCAGTCCTCGCCGGTGCGCTGGCGCACCTCGCCGATTTGGGTGAGCCCGACTTTTGCGGTCTCGGAGTCGAGGCGCGCGTCGTACAGCGGCCGCCAGGAGGCGTCCGGGAGCTGGTAGCTGAGCTCGAGGCGAAGGCGCGTGGGCGCGCTCAGCGCGACGTTGACCTGGGCGGTCACGCTGTTCTTGCGCCCGGTGCGGATCTGGTTCAGCTCACGCTTCTTCCGGGCGATGCTACGGTCGAGCCTGCGCTGCTCGATCTCGGCCCCACGGATCCCTTCGTAGGCCTCGGCGGCGCCACCGCCGAGCGAGGTCCAGGCCTGCTTCCAACTCTCCGGGTCCAGCTTTCCGCGGATCAGTTCCTCGTTGGCGGTCTTGGGCGCTTCGCGGCCGATGGCGGTGATGAAGTCGAGTTGAACCTTAAGGGCGGCGATCCTGTCCCTCAGGGCACGGCGCTGGTCCCCAAGCTCCTCGATCTCCCGGTTGAGTCGACGTTCCTCTTCCTTCACCGCGGCTTCGGCAAAGACCTGCCTGGTTTCCACCGAGCCGATCTGGAACCGCCCCTCCGCGACGCCGCGCACCCGCACGGTCTCCGTCAACAGGCTGGCCGGCAGTCCGGCGATCGCGACCGTGCTTTCGCCGGCCGGAAGGACGGCCTCCACCGCCCTCGTGACCTCGGCCCGGTCCGGGAAAACGGTAACGGCCGTTATCCGGCTCTCGGCCTGGGCCACCTCGGCGGCATGACTTGCCGCCGGCTGCACTATCAGAGTGAGTAACAGACCGAGGATCCCAACACGCATGGCCATGGCTCGCCCTCCCTTGATCCGGCGGGGGTCGGGTGCCGTTCTACGCGGCCTCGACACAGTCGCCGACGACAGTCCGGCCCCGCGGTTAAAGCGATTCACGCGCATCCTATAACATTCAGAGGTGAAGCCAATGAGGCGAAATGCGGCGGCAATGGGGCGCTGTGTCGGAGCATCACGCGACCTCGGACCGGATTGCGCGGAGGGATCAAAGGCCCGACTATTTCGTCGAGTCGCTTCCGTCGTCAAAACGCGACCGCCGGGCGCCGGGGCTGA
>JAOUCL010000240.1 GCA_029859805.1 Rhodospirillales bacterium
GACGCTTCGGCCAAGGTCGCGGCCGATCTCGAGGACGCCTACAAGGTGATCGACGCGGACAAGGAGAAGATCCAGTCCCAGCTCGCCGAGCTCGCGATCCTGAAGTCCCTGCGCGATGAGCTGACCGCGCAGCTGAACGCCGCCGAGGCGGCCCTGGCCGCGCGCGACAAGGAGGCCACGGAGCTCGAGAGCCGCCTGGCCAAGTCCGAGGAGGACGCGAGCGTGCTCGCCCTCAAGCTCTCCACCACCGAGCAGGCCCGGGACGCGC
Source organism: Rhodospirillales bacterium (assembly GCA_029859805.1). Lineage (GTDB taxonomy): Bacteria > Pseudomonadota > Alphaproteobacteria > Kiloniellales > JAKSDN01 > CAMYKD01. Next base: position 269 of record JAOUCL010000240.1, read on the forward strand.
AGGTCGAGCTCAGCACCGAGGCGCAGCGCAAGGTCGACCTGCTGAACCGCCAGATCCTGGCCCTGCGCGAGCAGCTCGCGCGGCTCTCCGAGGCGCTCGACCTGGCCGAGGCCAAAACCCGCGACCAGAACGTGCAGATCGCCGACCTGGGGCGCAAGCTGAACCTGGCGCTGGCCACCAAGGTGCAGGAGCTGGCGCGCTACCGCTCCGAGTTCTTCGGCCGGCTGCGCAAGGTGCTGGGCGACCACCCGGGCATCCGGGTGGTCGGCGACCGCTTCGTCTTCCAGTCCGAGGTGCTGTTCGGCTCGGGCTCCGCCGAGCTGGGCGAGGCCGGCCGCCAGCAGCTCGCCCAGCTGGCGCGCACGCTCCGCCAGATCTCCGCCAGGTTCCCCGAGAAGATCGACTGGATCCTGCGCGTCGACGGCCACACGGATAGGCGGCCGATCAACACCTACGAGTTCGCGTCGAACTGGGAGCTTTCGACCGCGCGCGCGATCTCGGTCGTCAAGTACCTGGTCGTCCACGGCATCCCGGCCCGGCGCCTGGCCGCCACCGGCTTCGGCGAGTTCCAGCCGATCGACGACGGCGAGGACGAGATCGCGTTCAGGCGCAATAGGCGGATCGAGCTGAAGCTGACGCAGCGGTGAGAAGGTCGGCAATAGCCGCTATGACGGACGCCAAAAAGCCCGCCGCGAGGCGGGCTTAGTGATTGATTTCTTTTGACGTTTATTTGGTCGCAGGGGCCTGCAACCAACCTGTTCTGCTTTTTTCTGCCATAGCGCTCGATACCAGGTTTGCAAAGAAACCCGAACGCTTGGAACTTCTTTGGAGAATGGCGCGGGCGGCTAGAACTGGGCCGCCAGCTTCTCCATGCACGCGCGCGCGACGTCGCGATTGGGATCGCTCGAGCCCGGCATCGTGGCCCAGCCGGCTTTCATGAGCATATCGCTGCGCTGGTAGTTGCTGGTGTCCTTCAACTGGGCGAGCGTCGCCACGACCAGCGGGTCCTGGCTGGACTGCTCCATGCAGATCGGCACCAAGGCGGCGACGACTTCGAGCCGCGCCTGTTCGGACGCCATTTGCTTGGCCGTACCGCCGGTCACCCATCCGCCCCATGAGAAGCCGACGATCGCAAGCGCAACGGCGCCGACCGCGGCACCTTGGAGTCCAGGTTTCAGCCATTCGGGGGTTTTCATCTGCGTTTCTTTCCGCTTAGGGAAAAACGATTTCTCCCTCTAATATTCCTCACTGTATAGGAAAAATAGATAAAATACCAGTTAAATTTTTTCCAAAATAAATTATCTGCAGATTTTCCGATCAACTTGCTGATAACAATGTTTTTATTTGTGTTTCTGGACCGATTATTATACCGGTTTGCAGGCGATTTCCTTGCACCCGGTCGAGGCGGAGGCCGAAGCATTGCGACGTCGCACGACCGCCTGCTCGGCCTGCAGCTCAAACAGGCCTTCACCTCGCTAGTTCGCGCAAACGCGGTGCCAACTGGGCCGGGCTCGAAACGGACCGGGTATTTTCAGAAATCCGCCGCTGCCAGGAGGTAGGCGCCCTTGCGGGTTCGCGAATAGGCCTTGCGGGCGGCTTCATGGATCCGATCCCGTGCGGCATCGAACGCCTCCAGACACCCCGCTTCCGCGTGCCTCGTCTGCGAATTCAGCTTGTGGAGAGCGCTCACCTCCACGAAAAACGAAATCTCCAGCGCGCTGTCGTACCCCCAAAAACGGACGAGATTTCTCTTCTCATCGTAGCTCCGGCTCCAGTTCGGGAAATTCAGTGTCATGGCTGGATATCCTAACTTCCGCGGCGCGGCGGCAACTCGATCTTCATGACCGTGTCTCACCGATGACACGACCGGGCGTTCGTCGAATCGGTTGCACCGGACTCCGTTTACGGGTATCGCCGGATTGTCGCGCGGCCAGTATTTCCGGCCGGCTGCCTCGCCTTCGGCACTTTTGCAACACGCGGCTTAGCGCCACATATCGGACAAGCGACGACCTCCTTTCTCAGGTCATAATACTTAGTTGCACACTCCGGGCAGACGTGCTTCGACCCACGGTCTGATATGTTCATATCTTCGGGTTCCTCGATTTACGCATGCAGCCCGACCGCCTGGCGGCGGGGCTCCACAAAAAGCCATCTCACCCCCGCCTGCCGCAGCATTCGGAGGCGAAGTGGCGGCTCAGTCGCGCGAAGTGACACACACTTGGAGTGCCGGCGGTCGCGCACCGGATTTCCGAACGTCCCCGACACCTGCCGGTTCCTCCGCCGGCAAGATGCGCACAGCTCGGGCAAAGCTGACCCCATTCCGATGGAGCGCTGTCCGGCACACCTCGCCATTTGGATTGGCCCCGACCAATCGGACCGAGACTCTGGGACGGACCACTACCGGCGCCTGCTGACGGGACGGGTCTGCTGGGGCACGCCCATCCGCCACGCAGCCGTGCTTTTGCAGCGAGAACAGATACGCTCGCCGGCCCACTCGCTGTCGAACGTGGCCTGGCACCTGAGGCACTGGCGAACCTTGGGGACATCCCTGGGCGGCTGATCGCTTGGCGCATATGTCGCTGGGAAATAGGTCATGACTGCTCCTTCGCGCGGTCGCACAGTCGGGCGAGATCGTCGAGCGCATGCGCGATGAGCTCCTTGCGGCGCGGGTCCTGCGCGTCCGGCGTGGCGGCGAAGAGCTGTATGAGATACTGCGCCTTGGCCGCGGCCTCCGGCCAGGTCTCCGCCGGAGCGGCCAGGAGGAGTTTCTCGAGCTCTTCCTGGCGACGTCGCAAGGCCGCCTGATCAACCTCGAACTCATGCAGGCGCTGACGGCGAATGTCAGTCGCTTTCTGAGCGGCCATGCCGCGATGCTCGTCGAGGTCGACCGGGTCGTCCGTCATCGTCTCGTACCTTATCTTCCGGTTGCCGGTTCTAATCAGGCCGCTTCAAGGCAAGCGCGCCGCCGTTCTTGCCCGTGTGATCCAAGAAAAGGCATTCCTGATGTTCCCAAGGGGTGTGGGCCGACGCAGCCGCGGTGCCCGTTCGGCCGCCCACAGCAGGTCGACCGTGAAGCGCTCGATTTCGCTCCGCCTGAGCCAAGACGCATGGGGAACGGTATCGTTGAATGCCCGCAGGCTTTCGGCTGTACGGGTGCGCAGATCTTTCAACGCGCGCCGAACCTCTGGATGTCCGAATTGGTCTGTGCGGTTCATTTGGATGCCTCTTTCGAGTCCGATACATATGGCGGTCGTCCCTCTGCGCCGGCGTGCTCCTTCCCCCGCAGCGCGAGCTTCCGGTGGGTGGCGGCGGGATTTCAGCTGTTCCTTTCAGCGCCATTCGACCGCTATCCGTGTCGGCCGATTGGCCGGCTAGGCGGCCCGGCGGCCGCGCGCCCGCGCGGGAACCTTCGCGCGCCGGCGACCCCGCGCCCCGATCGGGTCATGCCGGTCCAGGGCCGGACCCGCCGGCGTCCCGGGTCCGGGCTCCAGGGACTGCCCCCGACCCCGCGCCCGATCCTCGAGCGCCTGCTCGAGGGTCCGGATGGGTCGTTCCAGATACAGACTGGTCATGTCGGTCTCTACTCCGCAGCCGCAATCGATGGTCGCGCCGGGATCTCCGCGGGCGCCTGGTCGCGCTTCAGAGCCGCGTCCAGTTCACTCGGATCGATTGTCATCGCCCGCGTAAGGCCCGGATTACCGGACTTTGCGTGCAGGCGGATCAGGGTCGATGTCCGCCGGTAGGCCGGAAACGAGATGCCTTCCAGAAGCGCCTCATCCGTTTCCACGATATAGGCGCCGGCCGGCAGCACCTCGTCGAGCCCGCCCAAGACGAAGGGCCTCCCGAAGGTCACCGTCTTGTTGCTCGTGCGTATCGTCATCGGATGCGTCCTGGTTGGCGGCCTTACCGTGCGATCGAGCGGCGACGGAGGAGGGCCAGGCCCTCCTCCATCCCGATTGCTACGACTTGGCCGCGGGCGCGACTTCGGCCGGCGTATTCTCCGGCTGGGCGGCCGGCTGATCGGCTGCCGGCGCGGGCTTGGACTTGTCGTCAGGGCTGTCTTTGCGCGAAGCATCCTGTGCCGCGGACCATTTCTTAAATGACATGTGAATTTTCTTTCTTTGCAGCAGCAATGATTTACCGCTCGTAGATATATGATGTTTATATAGATAGCTTACAATGATTAATATGGTTTATTTTTTGATAATATTTGTTCGAGGCAAAAAACTCGACGATATAGTACATAGTTTTCTTTTTATTTTTTTTATCAGTAAAGAATTTTCTATTTGGAGTACGGGCTAAGAATTTGCGCGGGTCTGTGCTCTGACGCAAGAGTGCAAACAAGGGCGGAACGGTGGCGAGGCAGATTGATACCAAATTTCGATGTCAATTACCGATGGCCCATGCTTCGAGACGCCGGCGTCGCCGGCTCCTCAGCATGAGGTAAGCTATTGATATAAGACACCCAACCTCATCCTGAGGAGCGTTCGAAGAACGCGTCTCGAAGGATCGGCCATGAGTTGCGGCTTTCGAGACTTGGTATAACACGCCTGCGGAACGGATCCGGTCCGGGCGCGTGTTGGCGGCGCGCGAGGCCGACGCCGCCGCGCCGCCGCGCTCCGGGCCCGCCTGGCCGAGTTCGAGGAGGACGCGAGCGCGCCGGCGCGCACTCTCCGCCAGATCTCGGCCAGGTTCCCCGAGAAGATCGACTGGATCCTGCGCGTCGACGGCCAACACGGACCGGCGGCCGATCAACACCTACGAGTTCGCGTCGAACTGGGAGCTCTCGACCGCGCGCGCGATCTCGGTCGTCAAGGTCCTGGTCGCCCGGGGCATCCCGGTCCGGCGCCTCGCCGCCACCGGCTTCGGCGAGTTCCAGCCGATCGACGCCGGCGAGGACGAGATCGCGTTCCGGCGGAATAGGCGGATAGAGTTGAAGCTGACGCAAAGGTGAGGGGTGGGTTGGCGGAGTTTGTTAAGCGATCACGCTATCTATACACCCAAAGCGACGCAGACGAATGCTCATATTATCTCAAGGCCGACGGCGATCGGGCCTTTCTGTCCCATGCGTGTCGATATTCGCACCCGTTGTCCTGACTCCAAATCAAATATATCAAGCCGATCCAACACGCCCCTCGGAACAAAAATATCTTGCCCACCATCATCTGGTTTAATAAAACCAAAACCATTCTTGCGATCAAAGAATTTAACTGTTCCTTCTGAAATATCTTCTGTGCTTGCTCCCTCTTCCTCTTTAGACATCGCTTTTGTTTCTTCAACTCCATGAACCCTGGTTACCTTTGGACCTCTCGGTCCCATTGCTATGTCGCAAGTCACTTTCGCCCCCTCGCGGATTCCGTCCAAACCCAATCGTTCAAGGCTAAAAGCATGCAAGTATGCGTCGGGAGTGCCGTCTGAAAACCCAACAAAACCATAACCTTTCTCAGAATTAAACCACCTAACTACACCCGAAGCATGCTTGCGTATAGATTCTGTGCCAAACTCCTGCCTAAGTTGTCTTTGGCCGTCATAGGACGAATCATCGGGTATTGTTATGAATTTCCCATCCTCGACGAGGCAATAACTTATAGAGTGAGGGTCAGGCTTGCGTAATTGCATTATTCAAAGCCGGCCGTCGAGTCAGCCCGGTCGGCGCCCCCTTCACGCCGCCTCGAAGCGCCCCACCTTGATCTCGTTCAAGCGGGCGCCTTGGCCGAACACACTTCCCCCGCACTGCCCACACTCCGACGAACCCCTCAATAATCCCGCACACTACCCGACTTGACCATCTCCGACCACGCCTCCTCGGTGAGCAGGTCGAAGGAGAGGACCTCGTTGCCCTGGGTCTTGCTGATAAAGCGGGTCGGGGCCTGGCCGCGGCCCCCTTCCGCGTAGTCGATCTTGCCGCCGTGGATCCACGGCGTGCCTTCGCCGGACCGCCAGCCTCTGACCCGATGCAGCTCGTAAGCCCCGCGCAACCGGCCCGACTCGCGGATCGCCTTCCCGCAATGGAGAAGCGGAGAGACTCGCTCGGCGGTTCGCGTCGGACGCTGGGCTGGGCGGTCTATGGCTCGAGCGTCAGGGTCTTGCCGAATTGACAGATGCCATAGAGCAGCGCGCCGAGGATGTTCAAGGCGGTCGGAATCCGGGGATTGCCGTGCGGCCGGTATCAGCCGTTTTCTGCGCCTTCTACCAAAGGTATCAGCTGCGGGCTGTGGCGATCTTCGACTTGAGCTTGATGACCTGGGCGTTCGGCCCCGGAATGGTGTGAACGTCGAAGCTGTCGATCACACCCGGCCGGAAGACGAGGCAGTGTGTCGACCCCCCGAACTGGAAGTAACCCAACTGGTCTCCCTTGTCGACGTGGACCCCAGGCTCGAGGGGGGCGCCATTCTCCAACTGGAGGATGTTCGACGAGACCTCGGACATGCCGATGGGTATGACGGCCACCAAGCCGATCGCCGGGTTGTCGGCCTGGATGAAGATGATCGCACGAGTGGCCACATGGGCGATAAAGCCCTGCGAGAGATTGGGGCCGCCAGGGTCGAAGCCCTCCGACGGGGCCTCGGCGTAGTAGCTGCCGTCGCGGACGGACGCCGACACGATCTTGCCGGACACCGGGCTGTGCCAGCGGTGGTAGTTGAACGCATTCAGGAACGCCTGGTAGACAGTGCCGCCGACGAACTCGTCGACGTGTTGACCGGCGAGCATCTCCTCGAGCGAGTAGGGCTGCGCCTTGATCCAGAATGTGTCCTCCCTCTTCACGTTTTTCTGGATAGCGAACGGCGTCGATTCGCAAGCGCTGACAATCACACTGGGATCGCCCCGACCGGCGACCTCACGCTCGCCCTTATTGAACTCCCGGATGAAGAAGTTGTTCCACGATGCGAAACCCCACGGTGGGGGGCCGGGGCGGTGCTTGTACTGTTCGATATTGATCTTCTTCAGCGCGTCCGGGGAGCCCCAACTGTCGGGCTCGAACGCAGCGAGCGACTCTGGCGATTTGAGGTACTCGCACCAGTACTGGAGGATCCCCTTCAAGGCCGCGTTGACCGGCTCGAGGCGGAAGAAGGCCGACCCGGCGGGCGTGCCCATAGACCAGTCCAGGATCGCATTGATCGGGAAACCCACGAGCGCCGTGTCGTTATACGGCGGCGGTTGCTGGATGACCGCATTTATGAGCGCCAACATCTGGGAGATGCTCTGGATCTGAGCTCCGCCGGCAGGGTTTGTTTTGTACTTGGCCGGCACCTGCTTGATCATCTGCTCCGCCAGGAAGCGGATGATCGAATTCT
>JAOUCL010000527.1 GCA_029859805.1 Rhodospirillales bacterium
CGGGTGGCAAGCAGCGCCCTGGGCGTGGCCGCCGGCATGCGCACCGAGGTCGAGGCCCGGCTGCGCGAGCAGTTCGAGCGCGTCCTCTCACAGCTCGACCTGGTGCCCCGCGAGGAGTTCGACGCGGTCAAGGCCATGGCGATCAAGGCGCGCGAGGAGCAGGAGGTCCTGGCCGAACGCCTGGCCAGGCTGGAGGCCGCGGCGGGGCTCACGGCCGAAACCGCCAAGGCGCGCAAGAGCGTCGCGGGCAGGAAGACCGGCGCCAAACGCCCTGCGAAGAAGGCCGCCGGCAAGGACGACGGGACCTCCTAGGCCGGATCCGGACGACGGAAGCGACACGCATCCTTTGCCCCTGGCTGGCTGCCGGCGACAACGCGACAGCGGTCACCTTCACGAACTTTTGATCGACAGGAGTGCGCGGCCCTTCCCACTCGGGCGGCGCGCGCGCAGGCAGCCGCGTCACCTTCGGTCCGGCGGGCTGGCCTATGGTTGACGGCCAATTAAGGGTGTCCGTTCAAGATCACTTAATAGTCCTTCTATAGGTAGTCCGGAGGAAGAAGTCTGAGGGCGGGGAAGTCTCCGGAGCAATCTCTCTAGTGGTGTTCCACAGAGATTATGACTCTTTGGCCGGGTCGTCGATTTCTGATTTGGGCTTTGGGTAGGCTCTGCCGAGCTTGTCCCTGGCATTTTCTGTTGAGAACATCCAGTTGATGCGCGCGCCACTGTCGTTTCGCTGGCGCTCCCATTCGGCGATCTTGGATTTGAGCCTCTCGCGGTTTGGGATGCGTCGATCGAGGCACTGGCTCCTGAGGACGCCGATCTCGATTTCGACCATGTTGAGCCAGGAGGCGTGCTTGGGGGTGAAGTGGAACTCCAGGCGTCTGAGGATGCGCCGGGCCTCTGGGGCGGGCAAGGCGCTGTAGAGGGAGGCCGGGCTGTGGGTCGAGAGGTTGTCCATGACGACGCGGATCTTCTCAGCCTCGGGGAAGTGGAGATCGGAGAGGTCGCGCATGCAGGCTGCGAAGTCGGCCGCCGTGCGGCGTTCGGTGACCTTGACCTTGCGCCAAGGCCGATGGACATCGAGGAAGACGAAGAGGTTCTGGTTGCCGTTGCGCTTGTACTCGCAATCGAAGCGCTCGGGCTTTCCGGGCTCGGCCGCGATCGGCAGCCGGGCTTCGCCGATCAGTTGGGTCGGGCTCTCATCGAAGGAGATCACCGGGCGCTTGGGGTCGGGGGTCTCGGCATAGAGATCGAGCACGTCCTCCATGGCAGCGACATAGGCGGCGTCGACCTTGGGGATGCACCACATCTCCCGGCGCCAGGGTTTCAGCGCATTTTCCCCCAGGCGCCGGCGCACGGTCTCGTCCGACAGGCTTTCATGCTCGGTGAGCGCGACCATGGCATCGGCCAAGAGCACCAGTGTCCAACGCGCCTGGCCCGCCGGCGGGGCCGAGCAGGCGGTGGCGATCAGGAGGCTTTCCTTTCCTCCTTGCCGCTCAGCTTGCGCTCCGCGCCGGCGCGCGGTGCCTCGGCCAGGGCGGCCTCCAGGCTGCCTTCCACAAAGCGCCGCTTGGTACGATAGACTGTCGAGCCGCTGACCCTCACCTGAGTCTCAATTTCCCCATCGCTGGACCCGGCATCTGCCGCCAGCAGGATCTGCGCGCGCTTGACCTTGCGCACCGCATGCTTGCCGCCACTCAAAAGCGCCGTCAACTCCAAGCGTTCGTCTTGGCTCAACTCGACACGGTAGACTATGTTCATCAAGGCCTCCTTCTTGAAAGCCGTCTTGATGAATCACATCGCCGATGCCTGTCACGTCCCTTCTCAGCCGATCTTCACCGAAAAGCAGGGCCAGTATCTCGCCTTCATTCACGCCTATACGGCGATCAACAAAAGGCCACCCGCCGAGGCCGATATGCGGCGCCATTTCGACGTCACGCCGCCCTCCGTCCACCAAATGGTTCTCACCCTCGAACGCCAAGGCCTTATCACACGACAGCCCGGAAAAGCGCGATCCATTCAGATCCTCATCGCGCCACAGAGCCTTCCAGCCCTCAAGTGAAACCACGTCAAACCGTCAAAACCTCTGTGGAATGCCACTAGTCTCGGCCAAGACACCGCTTCGTTGTCCGATGGGGTGACCGGGGGAGCCCGGCGCCATAGGACACCGAGACCGGCCGAAGCGAAGTCAGCCTGGCGTCGAAGTGCGGCAAAGGGCGGCGAAGGGATTGTGCGTGCTTG
>JAOUCL010000528.1 GCA_029859805.1 Rhodospirillales bacterium
CCAGAGCCACGTACATGTCCTCCTTCGTGGCGTTCTCGAACATAATGGGCGTATTGGGCGCATCTTTCATCAGCTGCTCGTAGCTCTCCTTGGTCAGGGCTTCATTGGTCAACTGATTGGTGATGTCCTTGTAGGTATGGCCCATGTTGCGCTGGTAGTTTTCGGGCTTCAGGTAGGGCGCCCCCACGATCGAGGCGCCATAGGTGTACATATAGATCTCTGCTATGGCCTGGGTGCCCTCGTGGTAGGCAGCGTCGATCAGCGCCTGGCAGTCGGGCGTCAAGCGAAGGCATTGCGCCGCCATGTGCTGCACGATCAGGGCGCCGTCGTGGGCTGCCGCAGCCGCCAACGCTTCGGAGGTCCCGAGCACGCCCGACTGCGGCGGCATCTGGCTGGAGTAACGGCCGTGCATGGCCATCACGCCGCCATACTTGCCAACCAGTGCCATCGCGCCATCAACCTCACGGGTGGTCAGCCCCGTAGGCATGTAACCCGCGGTATTGCCGACGCCCAGGGCACCTTCTTTCAAACCCTCTTCGTAACGCCCGAGAATATTTTCGATCTGTTCATCGGTGGCCACTGTGGTCGACCAGTCAAAATCCATATGGGCTGCAGTCGGCAGCAGAATGTCGTTGACGTTCGCCCCGTCAGCGGTCTTGTAGTCCGGATTGAACTCCGTCTCACGTGCACCGATGAAGCTGGCTGTTGCACCGTAGTTGACCTGCCCCCGGCCTTCCCAGCTGTCGTACCACAAGCCGACAGGATAGACGCCGGCCTCCAATTCCAGTGCGGTGGTGATGCCGTCGCGCAGGTGGATCTTCTGGCCTATCTCGGTAACCACCGTGTGGCTGTGGGTATCGATGAAGCCCGGGGCCACCACGTGACCCTTGGCGTCGATCGTCTCCTTGCCCCGGATTCTTTCGGTCGTGATGGCCGCGATCTTGCCGTCCTTGACGCCAACGTTGCGCACGGCGTCCATCATCGTTTCGGGATCCATGACCCGTCCTTTCAGGATCACCACGTCGTAGTCCTGCCCGGCAGCGGGAAGGGCGACTAGCAGCAAGGTAAGCAGCCACACCACCGCCATCGCGCTCGATCGCACGCTCGCCTGCTCGATCTTCGAATAGTCCGCCATCACTTTTTCTCCCCGTAAGTTGGTCGTGCCTCCTCGTTGCGATGATCGGTACCGCGACTCCGCGTGCCCAGCGGAAAGTGGGTGGGTCGGGCCACCTCAGAAGATCCTCCCGGTGCAGCAAAGGGCTTTGATGATCGGCGTAAAGCGCACGCGGAAGCCCCAGCGCTGGCCACCGAGGTCGGGGTGGACCACCGCGTAGGAGACCTGTCCGTCGATCTTGAATGCATGGCCACCGATCTTGAAGGTCCTCCCCACGCCGATTCCGATCGGGAACGTGACCTCGTCCCCGCTGCGGGCCTTCCAGTCGACGGTCAGATCCTGGGTGAAGCCCACCTGCCAGCCTCCGGGGAAGAGCCTCCACACGAAGTACTGCATATCGAGGAACGAGACGTCCGAGCGATCGCCATCGCCCCCGATGGAGAACCACTGCTGCGGGAAGACCCCGAAGATCCACTCCTTGCCGACGTAGAACGCGCCGGCGGCGGGACCCAGCTGCCATTTTCCGCTCCCCGCGCGATTCGAACTCGCGGAAGGAAACGACCAGGTGGTACCCAGACCATAGATGAAGCCCTGCGATTTATTCGGCGCGAGGATGTTGGCGAGAATGATGTCGCCGAACTCGGCGGGATGGTCGACTTCGCCCGAGCCATCGGGAACGGGGTTCACCTCGAGGAAGGGAAGCACCGCCCGATTGATGAGATTCCAGTCATCATTGAGGTGAAGCGGGAGTACGGGCTGGAAGTTCCAGGTGAAGCCGACCTCGCCGTCCTCGCTCCCCCCGCCGGCAAGCGGAATGTCGTGGAAGGTCTTGATGTCGAACTGGTTCTGCAGTGTCCACAACGTGCTCAGCGGATTGTTGGCCTGCCGCGCCGTGTCGCTGAGGCTGCCGTGGAGATGCACCTCGTGGGCTTCGTAACCTCCACGGTCCTTCGACGGGTCGTCGGTATCGTGATCGTGCCCCGTTTGGGCCGCCGCAATCGTGGCGCTTGCCAAGATCACGAAAAGAGCGCCCACGAGCCGCAACGGTTGCTTCCCTTTCATGTAATTCTCTCCTTCTCGGTCCCGAGTTGGCAACGGGGTGAGACCGACCTCCTTCTCTCGT
>JAOUCL010000241.1 GCA_029859805.1 Rhodospirillales bacterium
CGGAAGGCATCAACGTCAGCCGCCACAGCCCGCTCGCCGAGTTCTTCATTCTCTCGGGCGGCGTCGTGGTCGTCTTCGGCGGACTGGCGATTGCCGCCCTTCTGCTCGGCGCGGCGCTCGCCCGCCACATGCCGGTCTCCTGGGAGAATGCGCTGGCCGCGGCGGTCCTGGAGGACGCGGCCCGGTCCCTCGGCGCGGACGTGGACAGGGAGGAAGACGAGGTCGCGGCGGCGCTGCAGGCCCTGGCCGGCCGGATTGCGGCACGGATGGATCTGCCGGAGGGCCTGGGCGTCACCGTCCATTACCTGGAGGACGACCAGGTCAACGCCTTCGCCACCCTGGGCGGGCATGTCTTCTTCTTCCGCGGACTGCTGCAGCGCATGCCCGACGAGAACGCCCTGGCCATGGTCATGGCCCACGAGATCGCCCACGTCGCCAACCGCGACCCGGCCGCCTCGCTGGGCGGAACGCTGCTGCTGCAACTGGTCCTGGGGGTCGCCCTCGGGTCTTCGCCGGAGTCCCTGGAGAAGCTGATCCTCGCCCCCAACGCCCTGCTGCTGACCGGTTTCAGCCGCGAGGCGGAGCGCCGGGCGGACCGCGATGCCCTGGCCGCGGTGGCGGCGCTCTACGGCCACGCGGCCGGCGCCGCCACGATCTTCGAGGTCTTCCTGGAAGAGGCCGCCCGGAGCGGGAGCGGAGAGCCGCCCGCGTTCCTCAGCACGCATCCGCTCAGCACGGAGCGGATCGCCGGGATAAGGGAGCGGGCAGACGCGCGCGGCTGGCCGCTGGACGGAGAGGTCACGCGTCTGCCGCCAGCAATCGCAAAGCTGCGGGCCGCGCCCTAAGGGATGGCTGACATACGCTTTTTCTGCAATTCGCGGGTGCTTTTCCTCTATACCGTTTGCCGGTACCAAACGATCGACCTGGGGGGCCGAATACAGAAAGATGCCGCAAGGAAGCGAACGGGCGATGCCGACGACGTGGCCCATCTCCGTGCGAAACTGGTCACGACGGGCGGCAATGCCGTTCAACAGGCACTCAAGCTGCACAAGCCGCTGAACAATCTCCTCATCCGCATCCTCACGAGTGGACCGCGGCCGACGAGCACGGAGCCATGCAGTATCTACGGCAGCTTCGGACATAACGAGCGGTCCAAGCGAGAAAGAGCGACCGCCACATGAAGCCGAGCGACGCGTTCGCACTTGAGATCTTGCCGACGCAAGACGAGGACGAGACACCCCGCGCGCGGCTGATCCATTGCGGGCAAGCCGTGGGCGAACCTGTCGAGGGATGTATTCTCGAGCAGCAATATGCCGTGGACGCGAACCGCTATCTTCTCTTCGTCAGCGATGACATCCCCTATGAAGAGGGTCTGCACATCTATCTGGTGGATGCCGCCGGGGCAGTGCTCGACGGCCTCGAAATCGGCGCGCCCTACACGCCGGGACTGCTCGAGGATGTCGTTGCAAGCGGTCCCGACAAGGTGGATTTCTCCTTCATCCACAAGCAGCGCTGTCGCGTGATCGTGCACGCCGAACCTGCCATGTTCCGGCGCCTGTGGCCGATCATCGGGGTCAAGAGGCTTGGCGGCGTATTTCGCAAGCATCACCTCGAGCTGCAATTGATGGCGTAGAGCGCATGGACCGGGTCTCCGTTAGCCGTCCGGCAAAGAGCTTCGACGACGGGCGCTCTCCGTCATATGCGTCCAACTGACAGCTTGCCACACCCCGGCTCCGGACGATGCCACAGAAGCCGTCTCGGCGCTTCGCGATCGGTTGAAAAGGGCCGGGTCAGCCCTCTTCGCGCAGGGTGATGTCGACCATAAGCGCGCCGGCCAGCGCTTCGAGGGCGTGGCGCAGCTGCTCCTCGCCCAGGCGCGCAGGAGCGCGGACCCGGGCCCGGGCATAGAACAGGCTGCCCCCGCCCATGGGGGCGCCGCGGATGTCGGTTTCTATTTCCTCGACGCTGACGCCGTGTTCCGTCAAGCAGTGGGAAATATCGCGCAGAATTCCCGGGTGGTCCGGCCCCACGAGGTCGAGATTGAGCAGCGGGCCGGCGGGCGCCGCGTCCTCCGCCGCCTCCTCGACCATCAGGTGAAAGCCCTCCTCGTCGAGCGCCGTCAGCGCGGTCTTGAGGGAGGCGACCTTGCCGCCGGGGATTTCGACCCTGGCGACACCGGCGAACTTCTCGGCCAGATGCGCCATGCGGCTTTCCAGCCAGTTTCCGCCTTCCCGGGCTACTGTTTCGGACAGCCGCTCGACCACGCCCGGCCGGTCCCTGGCGATGAAGCTCAGGACGAGTGTCTTTGCCATGGTTCCTCTCTCGGCGCGCCGTGCGCCCCTCTCTCCGCACGACCTTATCAAGGGCAGAACGCCACCGCCAGCCCCCGAGAATCGCAAACCGGCGCCGTGAGGATGACGTCGCAGGTCGATCCGCTAGCCCACCCGGGACAGTCCCCTGGGCTTGACCTCGCGCCATATCCGCGCGTGCGAGGCGCGGCGCGCCTGTTCCAGCTCGAAATCCATCTGCAGCCGCAGCCAGAAGTCCTCCGCGGTGCTGAAATAGCGGGCTAGGCGCAGCGCGGTGTCCGCTGTCACGGCCCGCTCGCCGCGCACGATGTCGCCGATCCGCCGCGGCGCGACGCCGATGTCCCGGGCGACGCGGGTCTGGCTCAGGCCGAGCGGCGCGAGAAACTCGTCGCGCAGCACATCGCCGGGGTGGGGATGCGGCGGCGCGGCCGCCTCCCAGTGCTCGCCGCCTGCCGCGGTCTCCAGGCTGTGGCGATCCTGTGCCGAGAGGGGAAGGTCTTCCGGCACCGTAGGCGGCGTGAACTGTACCTCGGTCGCGAGGCCGGCTTCCTTCCAAGCCAGAATGCCGCCTTGAAGGTTGTGGACCAGTGGATGTCCCGCCTGGAGCAGCTGCTTTCCGGCCGCCGCCGAGCGCTTGCCGACCGCGCAATGGATGACCAGCTTCTTTCCCGGAATCCGCGGGAAGCGGTCGGGATCGAAAACCGACAAGGGCACCAGCAGAGAACCGGGGATATGCTCCTGCTCGTATTCGGAGGTTTCGCGGACGTCCACCAACACCGCCTCGCCGTCGTCCATCCAGCGGTCGACCGTGGCGGACTCCACCTCGATGACCTGCGATCCCGCGTCTGTGCCCATGCGTCTGCCCTCCCCGTGGTGCGAACCGGCCATGGTAGCACCGAACGCCGGCGTTCCGTCCAGCCCGGATCCGGTTTCAGGCCTTCAAGCGGCTACGGCCCAGGAAAAACCAGATCAGCGCAAGAAGCTGCGCCGCCGTGAAAATGCCGAAACCGATCTGATAGCCACGCGGGTCGTATCCGCCGGTGGCCGTCGTCGGAAACAGGTCGATGATCTCTCCGATCGCGTACTGCACACCGAAGGCGGACATGAAAATCAGGAGGTTCATCGCCGTGTTGGCCCGGCCCGACAGCTCGGCGCCGAAATAGGACGCGAGCCAGGGGTAGGCGAGGATGGCGGCCTGTCCGGTCATTCCGAACACCACCCAAAGGAGCAGAGTGACGGAGGTCCATTGCAGCACGATCGCCAGCTCGACGCAGAAGAAGATGAGCAGGAAGCAAATCATGACGGTCAGGAGATCGACCCCACGGCGCACGAACCAGTCCGCCACTGCGCCGCTCAGCAGGATGCCGACCAGGAACGCGATCGCCATGTACATCAGGTGAGTTGCTACGCCGCTCCGGTCGAAGCCGGCGACATCGCGGAACCAGGGGCCGGACCACAGGGTCTGAATGCCGATATGCGTCCCGGCGCTGGTCGCCAACAGGGGTGCCAGGCGCCAGAAGGCGGGGTCCTTGTAGATCCTGACGAGGGAGGCGATCTGCCCCGCGAAGCCTCCGCCGGCCGCGGCCGTCGAGCGCTCCGGCACCACGAGGAAGACGAGCGCGGCCACCGCGAGCGTGATCGCCGCCAGAAACAGGAACACCGCCCGCCAGCCGACCGCCTGCACGGCTATTTCCACCGGCACGGTCGCGACCAGGATGCCCAGCGCCCCGAAGGCCATGACGCAGGCGTTGGCGAGCGCGCGCCGCGGCTCAGGCACCCAGAGGACGACTGCCTTGAAACCGCTCATCAGGCCGCCCGCGAACCCCAGGCCGATCAGCGCCCGGGCGGCGGTCAGCGTCATGGCGCCCTCGGCGAGTGAGAAGAGGAGGGACCCGGCGGCCGCGCAGCACAGCAGCGCTGCTTGCACCCGGCGCGGGCCGTGACGATCGAGCAGCAGGCCCAGCGGCAGCTGGAAGGCGGCAAAGGCAAAGAGATAGGCCGCGGTCAAGAGCCCGAGCTCGCCCGCCGTCAATCCGATATCCGAGACCAGGTTCGGGGCGACGACAGCGTTCACCGAGCGGAACAGGTAGGACAGGAAATACCCCAGGGCGAAGGGCCCGAGGACGATCAGGGCGGTGGCCGCCGTGCCAAGCGGCTTCGAAGCTCCGGAACTGGACGTCAAGGCAGAGGGTCCCGTTTCAGGCGCTCGTATCAGGCATCGGGCCAAAAGAGCCCCGGGAATCCATCCCCGACCGACTTGCGCGTTGCATCCAAGGCGGCGCAGCCTAGTACAGCGACCCCGCCATAGGAAGGCATGCCCGCCTTGTCACCCCGCGCGCCCGGGCGTAAGTAAGCCCCATGAGCGACCGTCTGACCATTGCGCTGGCCCAGCTCAACCCGACCATGGGCGCGATCGAGGCCAATGCGGACCTGATCCGCGCGGCCCGCGCCACGGCGGCGTCCCAGGGCGCGGACCTGGTGGTCGGGACCGAGCTCTGTATTACCGGCTATCCGCCGGAGGACCTCGTTCTCAAGCCCTCGTTCTTGGCGGCGAGCCGCGCGGCGGTCGAGGCCCTGGCGGCCGAAACGGCGGACGGCGGACCGGCGCTTCTGGTCAGCGCGCCCTGGCGCGAGGAGGGGATCGAAGGCGGACCGCTGCGCCAGCACGTCTACGACGCGGCGCTCCTGCTCGACGGCGGCGAGATCCAGGCGCTGCGCTTCAAGCACGACCTGCCGAACTACAGCGTGTTCGACGAGAAGCGGGTGTTCAAGGCGGGGCCGCTGCCCGGCCCCGTCAACTTCCGCGGTGTGCGCCTCGGGGTCATGATCTGCGAGGACATGTGGGCCCCGGACGTGGCCGAGTGCCTGGAGGAATCGGGCGCCGAGATCCTGATCGTGCCGAACGGCAGCCCCTACGAGATGGACAAGTTCGACCAGCGCCTGCAGCTCGCCGTCGCCCGGGTCACCGAGACCAGCCTGCCGCTGGTCTACGTCAACCAGGTGGGCGGCCAGGACGAGCTGGTCTTCGACGGCGCCTCCTTCGTGCTCGACGCCGGGTGCCGGCTGCGCGCCCAGCTGCCGTCTTTCGAGACCGCCCTGGTCACGACCCACTGGCGCCGCGGTCTGGAGGACGTCTGGACCTGCGAGGACGCGGCGGTCAGCCCTCCGGAAACCGGCCTGGAGCCGGTCTACCGCGCGCTGGTCCTGGGCCTGCGCGACTACGTCGACAAGAACGGATTTCCGGGTGTCGTGCTCGGCCTTTCGGGCGGCATCGATTCTGCGCTCTCGGCGGCGATCGCGGTCGACGCGCTGGGGCCGGCGCGCGTGAACTGCGTCATGATGCCCTCGCCCTACACCAGCCGGGACAGCCTGGAGGACGCCGCCGAGGCGGCGCGCCTGCTGGGCGTCCGGCTCGACAAGGTCGGCATCGAGCCGGCCATGGCCGCCTTCGAGACCATGCTGCGGCCGATGTTCGACGGCCGCGAGGCCGACATCACCGAGGAGAACGTCCAGGCCCGCTCGCGGGGCGTTACCCTGATGGCGCTCTCCAACAAGCTCGGCCACATGGTGCTCTCGACCGGCAACAAGTCGGAGATGTCGGTCGGCTACGCCACGCTCTACGGCGACATGTGCGGCGGCTTCAACGTGCTGAAGGACGTCTACAAGACCATGGTCTACAGGCTGGCCGGCTGGCGCAACCAAGCCCTGCCCAAGGGGGCCCTGGGGCCGAGCGGCCGGGCGATACCCGAGCGGAGCATCACCAAGGCGCCCTCGGCCGAGCTCAAGCCCGACCAGACGGACCAGGATTCCCTGCCGCCCTACGACGCGCTCGACGACATGCTGCACTGCCTGATCGAGGGCGAGATGGCGGTCTCCGAGATCGCCGAGCGGGGCTACGACCGGGCCACGGTCAACCGGGTCTGGCGCCTGCTGGAAAACGCCGAATACAAGCGCCGCCAGGCCGCCCCCGGCGTCAAGGTCACGGCCCGCGCCTTCGGCCGCGACCGCCGCTACCCCATCACCAACGCCTTCAAGGGCCCGCGTTAGGGACGTTCCTGACGACTCCGACCCGTTGCTTCTGTTTGGCTTCTACTCTTCTTGGAGCTTGATTTCTCCGTCTTCGAGCCCTCGCTTGAACTGCAGCGCCCAATCGGCGCCCGGCTCGAGGGTCAAGTAGTAGTCGATCTGCTTCAGCGCGTCCGCTCGGCGCTGCTGCATCACGTAGGCGTATACTAGGCCCCGCTCTACCTCGATGTTGACGTCAGGAGCAAAGATCCCTCGCAGCGTCAACAGGGCCTGCTCACCTTTGGGCGCATACTTGGGATTAACGGAGAGGTAGAAGTACGACGCCGAGAAATTGCACCCTAATGATTTTGGAAAGCGCGCCAAACATGAGTCGATTGTTTCAACGGCCAGATCGGCGGAGGTTCGCACATCGAGGTTATGGCCCTGTCGATAGAGTTCGGCGAGCAGATGCAGTACCTGTTCGCTGCCCGGCCTTGCCTTGTCCTGCCGTCTCGCCTCCCTAAGCGCCCGCTTCCAGGTCTCGTAGACTTGATTGCGCTGCTGTTCGGAGCTCAGGCGGGGCGGGTAGCCGCCAATGTAAGTGTTCAGGTTTTCCACGGCCTCTTCGATCTCTTGAATCGTCAGTTTTGGCGCGCCCGGCTGTGCTACGGGCATATCCAGCGGCGTCTCTGCTGCGAGCGCCGCACTGCAGGCTGCGGCCGCGTAGAGCAGAACAGAGAGCAATGTGATCGTCCGTTTCATAATTCGATCGCCTCCTGGCGAGATTGTTGAATCACAGCGCGATAGACGCCCATGGCGGACCGCCGTCGTACATTCTGCCGGCCGCTTCGGCTACTGAGTCCCGGGCTCCGCGCACTTACCTTTCGTAAGTGAGGGCGAAGAGGAGCTGGACCGGCAGGGTCACCACGTCGAAAGCCAGGGCGAAGGGGAACATCAGCGCTCAGAGCGGCTGACCCTCGACCTGACGAGAGCCCGTTTCGATCTGCACGGCGCGTTGGCCCCGGAAGACCGGCGTTTCGTGCAGATAGACGAGGTGGATGCTGTCGAAGTCGTCGCCCTCCAAGAACCGCGACAGGAAGACGTAGAAGGCCGGCCGGTGCGCCTGCGCGTCGAGGAAATCCCGCAGTTTGTCCTCCGACATCCCGGAAAAAGCTCGGCTGCCGAAGCG
>JAOUCL010000242.1 GCA_029859805.1 Rhodospirillales bacterium
AAAGATGCGCCATTTCTTACGAAAGGCTTTGCGGTTGACGGCCGTTGCCTGCCTGGTCCCGGCGGAGGAATCGGGCCGGTGCCGCGACCTGCCGGCGACCCCGGCGTCGAGGCGCGGGCGACGGACTCCGTATCGCACGCCGGTCTCCCCCCTGCATGTCTTGATCGTGCTGACCGCAGGCATTGCGGCTTTTTTGATCTCCGTCATGGAGGCCCGCGCGGCCGAACTCGTAATGTTCGAGAGTCCGAGTTGCGAGTGGTGCGAGGCCTGGGACCGGGATGTCGGCGTCGTCTACCACAAGACGGACGAGGGACATCTGGCGCCGCTGCGCCGGGTCGAGATTCATGGGCCACGGCCGGAGGGTCTCGAAGGCGTCGATGCCGTCGTCTACACGCCGACCTTCGTGCTGTTGGACGCGGGCCGGGAGCTCGGCCGGATCACGGGCTATCCGGGCGAGGACCATTTCTGGGGCCTGCTGGAAGTGCTGCTGGAGAAGTTGAACGCCGCGACCGGATCCTGATCGGCCGGAAAGCCGATTTCCCGGTCCTTCGAACCAAACCATTGGGAGGCAATGTCATGCTGAAACGTCTCATTCTCTGCGTCGCTCTCTGCGTCGCCACCGTGTCCGCGCTGGGTGTCCAGGGAGCCGTCGCGGAAGAGCCGGCCCTGGTGACCTTCAAGGTGCTGAATCCTTCGGTGGCGCTGGACCTGGCACAGGCGGCGCTGGAGAATTGCCGCAAATCGGGGTTCCAGGTCGCGGTCTCCGTCGTCGACCGCTTCGGAACGCCCCAGGTCCTGTTGCGCGACCGTTTCGCCGGACCGCATACGCCTGAAACCGCCCGCCGCAAGGCCTGGACGGCGATCAGCTTCCGCACCGACACGCTCGAGCTCTCGAAGCTCAGCCTGGCCGGTCAAGCCCAATCCGGCGTGCGCTTCGTCGAGGGAGCGCTGATGATCGGCGGCGGTATTCCGGTCGAGGCAGAGGGCTCCATCGTCGCCGGCATCGGCATCTCCGGCGCGCCCGGCGGCGCGGCGGACGACGCCTGTGCGCGGGCCGGGATCGAAGCGGTCGCCGACAAGATCGCGTTCTGAGGTGCCGCGAAATACGCACCAGGGCGCCGGCGCGCCAGGGACGTTGCGCACAGCGTCCCTTCGGGCGAGGTTTCTCTCTCTTGGTTAATACCTTGGTGAGCATTTCTTGACAGACTCCGGGCTTTCGGTGATCGTATTCCATTCCTTATATATATGTAATCGACTAGGTGACTTGTCGGTGCTCAAGTAGAAGAGGATGGGTTTGTACAACCATCAGGACACGCTCCGGCTTTCCTGTTCAACGGGTGACGAGAGGTGCGCCCGTCATCGGAGCGGTCATCTCAAGAAAAGGCAACCAAAGGCATGAACACCGCCGAAGAAATGAAACTGATGATGGACAGCGCCGAGAGCGCCAGCGGTTTCCTCAAGGCGCTGGCCAACGAAAACCGGCTCCTTCTGCTCTGCCTCCTGGCCGGCGGCGAGCGGTCCGTCACGGAGCTCGAGAGCCTGCTGGACCTGCGCCAGCCGACGGTCTCGCAACAGCTCGCGCGCCTGCGCGCGGACAATCTGGTGAGCCACCGGCGCGAGGGCAAGACGATCTACTATTCGCTGGCCAGCGACGAGGCGCGCCAGATCATCGATCTGCTGTATCACCTGTTCTGCGTACCGACGGGCAAGAAATCGGGCCGCAAACCCAGCAATTTCGGAGCCGCGGCCGAGTAACGGCGGACCTCGTTCCGGCGCCCCGACCCCGCTGGGAAAGGTCGTCGTCGAACGACTCCTGTGGTAGGGACTCTGGTCATGGATGGCTTGCCGGTATCCACGGTGGTCGCCGCCCTCGCCTTCGTCGGCGGCACAGTCATGGGCGTCACCGCCCGGTCGATGCACTTCTGCACCCTGGGCGCCATCGCCGATGCCTTCATCGGGCACAAGCACAAAGGGCTCCGGGCCTGGGCCCTGGCGATCGCGACCGCGACCCTCGCCACCCAGGCGATGCACATGGCCGGGCTGATCGACCTGCAGGATTCGATCTATCTCACGCCCGACTTCGGCTGGCTGGGCGCCATTCTGGGCGGGCTCTGCTTCGGATTCGGCATGGCCCTGGTCGGCACCTGCGGCTACGGCACCCTGGTCCGCCTGGGCGGCGGCGACCTGCGCTCGCTGGTCGACGTCTTCGTGCTCGGCTTTTTCGCCTACATGACGCTGCGGGGGCTGTCGGGCGTCGGCCGCGTCCTCTTCATCGAGCCGACCAACGCCGACCTGTCGGCCCTCGGCGGCCAGGGCCTGATCGAGGCGGCCGCCTGGCTGCTCGACGCAGACGGCGAAGCGCTCCGCGGCACCTTCGTGGCGCTTGTGGTGATCGCGCTGCTCGCCTACTGCTTCAAGGACCGGACCTTCCGGCACAGCCGGAAGGACGTGGCCGGCGGCATCATCATCGGCCTGGTGGTGGCCTCGGGGTGGTTCATCACCGGCGTGGTCGGCGCCGACGACTTCGATCCAACGCCGCTCGGCTCCTACAGCTTCGTCACCCCGGTCGGCGAGTCTCTGGTCTACCTCATGACCTTCAGCGGGGCGACGATCAATTTCGGCGTCGGGGCGGTCGGCGGCGTCATTTTCGGCGCGTTCCTGGCGAGCCGCGCCAAGGCGGAATTCCGTCTCGAGGCCTTCGACGACCCAAAGGAGATGCTGCGCCATGTCTTCGGCGCGGCCCTGATGGGCTTCGGCGGCGTGACGGCATTAGGCTGCACCGTCGGCCAGGGCATCACCGCCATGTCGACGCTGTCCATGAGCGCGCCGCTCGCCCTGGCCTCGATCTTCCTGGGCGCCTACCTAGGCCTGAGGTACCTGATCGAAGGCAGCCTCCTGGGCGCCCTCAAGTCGGGATTCGCCCGCTACTAGGTCGAACCCTCACGACGATATCGGCGGCGCGACCGCGAGAGCGGTTCGATCCAAGGATCAGTGACCCTTGGCCGAACAGGCGGCTAAAGCGTGAAGACGGTCGCCCATTCCGCCTTTGCAACCCTATAGCCGCGCTTTACGACTAAGTGGCGTATCACTGCTCTCATATGCCTCGCGCCAAAGAGAACCGCGATGCAGAGGTCGGCATTTCTATGTCTCAGCCGTTGTTGTTCAATGACGTCGAGCAAGCGTTGATCCCGCCAGTCGAGGACCACCTCCGACACCTTCTCGTAGTTCTCATCCGCAAGTATCGCTTTGCGTGACTTCCGAAGGTTCGTTCCCAGAACCCGCGCAATGGCCGCCCGTGTCCCGAAATGCCGCAGGTAGAGGCCGTAGAGGGGGGCGGCCAACGGCAAGACAAAGCGAACCCAAGTCTTTAGGTCCCTCCAACGCCTCTCGAAGGCGTCTCCCGTTACGTCGGCGTGGATCAAACGGCCCTTTAGGTGATCAAGCTTCATAGCTTTCTGGGAGACGAGTCTTAGCCTTGGGCTTTCTGCATAGAAGCGGTAGGAGAGGGTCAACAGAGACGCCGTGGGGGACTTGACGCCTTCGCAAAGGACAAGGTCGCAGTCATTAAGACGGCGGCTGATCTCCGCATAGAAATCTGGGGCGGCGACGTGGATCATCGGGAAGAGGATGAAGCTCGGCGCCCCACCATTTGCGTCGAGGCGAAGGATGGCGCTGCGCACACCAAAGGCTGTGGACTCGATGATCTGCATGGGTTAGGCGCTGTCCATGACACCGCGGGCTTATGACGTTGTGCGGCAGGCCCGCCTCGGCTGATCGTGGAACCAACTGCTTTAGTTTTCCTTATTGGGCCGCCTGCGGCGTTCAGGACGGTCCTGGTTATTTCGCTGAATGTCAGCTGCTTGGCTATGGGCCGAATTGCCGAGCCAGGCACCGGGACGCCCGCAGACCCCTCCCCGGCGGTCACCAGGCCGGACATTCGAACATCAGAGCGACGCGCCGTGCATGACGGCAGGGCCTGCGGACCATGTCGCGCGGCGAAATCGAGGAACCCGGATTGCGGCGACGGGCGTTTTGGCATAGCCCTTCTCACGCATCGTCCGCGCAAGGACTCGGGCGGAGACGTTACCGCAGTCGAGGAAACAAGCCCCATGAGCCAGGCCATCTTCACCGACGACGTTCGCTCCGAGCCGTGGTGGTGGGAGGCGGCGGCGCCCGCGGCCCTGTCCGATACGCCGCTGCCCCGGGCGGTCGACGTGGCGGTCGTCGGCGCCGGCTTCACCGGGCTCTCGGCCGCGCTCGAACTCGCCCGCGCGGGGCGCAGCGTCCTGGTGCTCGACGCCGGCGCGCCGGGAGAGGGGGCGAGCACGCGCAACGGCGGCATGATCGGCAGCGGCCATCGGGTCGGCCTGGCGCAACTGATTCGGCGCTACGGCCGCCAGACCGCGCTGATGCTGCTCAAGGAGGGCCTCGCGGCCCAGGATTTTGCGATGGAGTTCATCGAGCGCGAGCAGATCGCCTGCGACCTTGCCCGCACCGGCCGGTTTCGCGGTGCTTGGCAGGCCGGCCACTACGAGGCCATGGGTCGCGAGATCGACGAGCTGCGCCAGGCGATCGGCCTCGAGGCGGATATGGTGCCGCGCGCCGAGCAGCACCGCGAGATCGCGAGCGACGCCTATCACGGCGGCGTGGTCTATCACCGCCACGGCGGACTGCATCCCGGACTGTTCCATAAGGGCCTTATGGAGCGGGCACTGGCGGCCGGCGGCACGGTGGCGGGCTCGGCGCCGGCCACCGCCATCGCACGCGAGGCCGGGGGCTTCCAGGTGCAGACGACCCGCGGGCGGGTCGCCGCGCGCGACGTCATCGTGGCGACCAACGGCTATACCGGACCGCTGACGCCGGGCCTCCGGCGCCGCCTGATCCCGGTGCCGAGCTATATGATCGCCACCGAGCCGTTGCCGCCGGGCACGATCGAGCGGCTCGTTCCCGGCGGACGGATGATCGTGGAGTCGCGCTCGCGCCACTGCTACTACCGGCCGTCCCCGGACGGAACCCGGATCCTGTTCGGCGGGCGCGCCTCGCTCACCACGATCGACCCGCGGGCGGGCGGGCGCATCCTGCACCGCCTCATGACCGGGGTGTTCCCCGAGCTGTCCGAAGTCAAGGTGACCCATGCCTGGCGCGGCTTCGTCGCCTTCAGCCGGGACTATCTGCCGCACCTGGGGCGGCACGACGGCCTCCACTACGCGCTCGGCTACAACGGGTCCGGCGTCGCCATGGCGCCCTACCTGGGCCACAAGGTCGCGCTGCAGGTGCTGGGCCGCCCAGAGGGCCGAAGCCCCTTCGACGCCACGGCCTTCCCGGCGATCCCGTTCTACACCGGCCGCCCCTGGTTCCTGCCGCCGATGGAACTCGCCTATCGCTGGCGCGACCGCCGCGAAGGCTCGCGGTGATACGCCGGGCGAGGGGCAAACCGGGGTTGATGGGAAAAACACGGAGCCCTATGTAGCTCTAGAGTGCGATGCCTGCCTCGACCGCGTTCCCTAGCAAGTACAGACAAGGCTTGCCATGAACAGCCAGGCTCAACGTCCGAAACGCGTCTTGCTCGCAATCGCCGCGCTAGGGCTCGTCCTGGCGCCCAACGGCGCCGTGGCGCTGCAGTGCCACGTCGGCACCATCACATTCCACCCGGAAGGCGGGATCAAGAGCTGCGAGATTGAGGCCAACCACGAATTCCGAACCCCCCTGGGAGCGACGATCGTCTGCGGCGGCGGCGCGATCCTCACCCAGCACCCGGATGGCAGCATCGAGAGCTGCACCCTGGCGAAGCCCTATGCGGCGAAGACGAAAGTCTGCGCGGCCGGTAAGCGTGTCGCGCTCGACCCGGGTGGCCGCATCCTCGGCTGCGAGTGACCGGGCCAAGGCCGGACCGCCGTCAGGCGGGCAGGCAAAGGAACGTGGCCCGCGGCATCACAGCGCGCCGCGGTCCAGACCCAGATCGCGCAGCTGACGGCGATCGAGGTGGGCCAGGGCCTTCCTGATCGCGAAATCGCTGCGCGCGGTCGCACTGGCGCGTCCGGCGCGGGCACAGGTCGCCTGAACGGCATGGGTCGCCCGGCGCAAGAGGTCGCGGCCGCTCAAACCGGGGATCGTCGGATCGACGAAGTGGATCGCTGTCCAGGCCATCGTGCTTCTCCTAGAAAGAATGTTTAGGTTTTCTTAACGATCTGATTTCCGGCCGGCGCCTCTTTTCGGAGCCAAACGCAATCTTACATTTGAATATAGAGGTCTTACGGCTTGCGGCCTAACGAGATTCTTCGTTAGTATTTTTTAGAAAAACTAAAAAGGAAGAATCGTGGTCCAACGCTTACCGTCGCTCAACGGCCTGCGCGCCTTCGAGGCGGCGGCCAGGCACCTGAGCCTCACCAAGGCGGCGCGGGAGCTCAACGTGACGCCCGCAGCGATCAGCCACCAGATCAAGGCCCTGGAGGCCGACCTGGGGGCAGCGCTGCTGCGGCGGGTCAGAGGCGAGTTCGTCCTGACCGAGGTCGCCCAGTCCGCCCTGCCGGCCTTGCGCGCCGGCTTCGACCAGATCGCCGAAGCGGCCAGGCGGCTGCGCAGTGGCCAGACTCGCCGGTTCCTGACGATCAGCGTCGGACCGACCTTCGCCTCGACTTGGCTGGTGCGCCGGCTCGGCAGGTTCAAGGAGGTATTCCCGGAGATCGACGTCCGGCTCGACACGTCCGACGAGCTGGCGCGCTTCGCCCGGGACGGCGTCGACGTGGCGATCCGCTTCGGTAGCGGAGACTACCCCGGGCTGGAGACCATCCGCCTGTTCGACGAGGAGATCTACCCGGTCTGCAGCCCCAAGCTGCTCGAACGCGGGCCGCCCCTCGAGATCCCCTCGGACCTGGCCGCCCACACCCTCCTGCACGTCGAGTGGATGCCGAGCCGGGGCAACGAAACCCTCGACTGGGAGATGTGGCTTCGCGCGGCCGGCGCGGAGGGGGTCGAGCACGGGCGCGGCCCCCGGTTCAGCCACACCAGCATCGCCCTGCAGGCCGCAGCCGAGGGCCAGGGCGTGGCGCTCGGCAGCGGATCCCTGGCACACGACGATCTCGAGGCCGGCCGACTGGTCTGCCCCTTCGACATCGTGCTCCCGGTCAGTTTCGCCTACTACCTGGTCTACCCCGAGGCCACGGCGGAGGTTCCCAAGGTTGCCGCCTTCCGCGACTGGATTTTGGGAGAAGCCGCGGCCAAACGGGGCGTCGGCGGTTGATCCGCGTGGTGGCCCGCGCGTCCTGACCGCCCTTGCCGACCGGCGGGCCGGGCGTCGAGACCCTTGAAGGGGCGTCGCGCCCGGTCCACCCTAACGTCGGGTCACTTCTGCGACGCGTAGTAGGCGGCCAGATCGTCGATCTCCTTGTCGCTCATCTTCTTCGCGAGCATCTGCATCATCTTGTGTTTGCGCGCGCCGGACTTGTACTCCTGCATCGCGGCGACGTGCTTTTCGTAGCTCAGGCCCGTAAAGACGGATTGG
>JAOUCL010000529.1 GCA_029859805.1 Rhodospirillales bacterium
GGGATTACTCGTCGCCTTCCGGCTCCTCGCCCCTCAAGGGGGCCGCTCGCTCACCAAGGTTCGCTGCGCGTTGTCTCGGCCGGCAAGCCGGCCTCGGCTCGAACCCTCGAAGGGCGGTCCAACCCTCGCTCCCTTAGCAGGGGAGCGCTTTCGACCACTCAGCCACCTCTCCATCCAAAACTGTCTGTTACTTGAAGGCCAGCCTCAGCTCAAACCCTCTAAGGGCGATAACCCTTACTCCCTTAGCAGGGGAGCGCTTTTTCGGACACCCAGCCGCCTCTCCGTCAGAGGCAAAATAACCGAGACGGTGCCCGCCGAAAGGGGGCGCAATGATACCGGTGGGGGGTGGACAGGTAAAGGTAGCCGCGGGTACCTAGTCGTCGGCCTCGGAGGGCTCCGCTGGCTCGCCCGTCTCTTCTTTCTTGATGCGCTCGTAGATTTCCTGGCGGTGGACCGTGACGTCTTTCGGTGCCGTCACGCCGATCCGTACCTGGTTACCCTTCACGCCGAGTACAGTGACGGCGACGTCGTCGCCGATCACTACGCTCTCTCCTACTCGCCTGGTCAGGATCAACATTTCCCTATTCCCCTGATTCTTGAGTGTTCAGTTTAGGAGAATTCCCGGGAAATTGTCACGTTTTTCCCATATATGGCGACATATGGGCGAGTCGGCGCAAATATCAGGGCGCAGGGAGGCTGTCGAGTTCGAACGCTTTGTGCACTGCGCGGACAGCGGTATCGAGGACGTTTTCCGGTACCAGTACGGAGATCTTGATCTCGGACGTAGACACCATCCTGACATTGACGCCTTCACCGGCCAGCGTCTCGAACAGGTGGGTCGCGATACCCGCATGGGTCCGCATCCCCACACCGACGATCGAAAGCTTGGCAACCTCCGGATTGCCTCTGACTTCCCCCGCACCCAGCTCAGCGGCGATGGCGCTGGCCAGCTTGTGGGCCTGGCTGAAATCATCCCGGCCAACGCTGAAGCTGAAGTCGACGCAGCCGTCCCTGGGTGAGTTCATCACGATCATGTCCACCGCTATGCGGGCGTCGGACACCGGCTTCAGGATGGCGGCGGCGGCGCCCGGTCGATCGGGCACCCCGGTGACGGTGATCTCCGCCTCGTCGCGACTAAAGGCGATGCCTGAGACTACCGGTGCTTCCACGTCGGACTCCTCGAAGGTTATGAGCGTCCCTGCGCCCTCTCCACCCATGTGCAGGACGCGCAGGGGAACATTGTATTTGCCGGCGAATTTTACCGCGCGTATCTGCAATACCCGCGATCCCTGGCTAGCCAGCTCGATCATCTCCTCGAAAGTGATGCGATCCAGCCGGCGCGCCTCGGGCACCACACGGGGGTCCGTCGTGTAGACCCCGTCCACATCGGTCAGAATCTGGCACTCGTCGGCGCCCAGTGCGGCCGCGAGCGCCACGGCCGTGGTGTCGGAGCCGCCACGGCCGAAGGTCGTGACCTCACCCTCGGCGTCCACGCCCTGGAATCCTGCCACGACCGGCACGCCGCCGGATTCCAGGTAGGCCTGCAGGCGCGCGGTCTCCACTTCGCGGATGTGAGCCTTGCAGAAGACGCTGTCGGTCAGCAGGCGGACCTGGCTGCCGAGATAAGAGCGTGACTCGAGCCCGAGTTCTCTCAGCGCCATGGCCATCAGGGCGATCGTGACCTGCTCCCCGGACGACAGCAGCATGTCCATTTCACGGGTGCTGGGAGATGAAGTCGTCTCCCGGGCCAGTTTGACCAGGCGGTTGGTGCTGTCGCCCATGGCGGACACCACGACGACGATGCGGTGGCCGGCCGCGTGGCTGCGGGCGACGACCTCCGCGGCCTTGCGGATGTGATCGATCGTGGCAACCGAGCTGCCGCCGAACTTCTGGACGACGAGCGCCACGACGACGCCCTAGCCGAGCTGCTCTGAGACGTACCCGGCGACTCGCTCGAGAGCCGCATCCATGCCGGACGGGTCGGATCCGCCGGCCTGGGCCATGTCCGGCCGGCCGCCACCGCGGCCGCCCACCAGCGGCGCGATCTCGCCCACCAGTTGCCCGGCCTTGACCCTGTCTGTTGCGTCCTTGGTCACGCCCGCGACGAGACGCACCTTGTCGTCTTCGACCGACCCCAGCACGATCACTGCCGTCCCCAGTTTCTGCTTGAGCCGATCGACCGCCTCGCGCAACGCCTTGGGATCGGCGCCATCAACTCTCGCC
>JAOUCL010000243.1 GCA_029859805.1 Rhodospirillales bacterium
GCCCGTACCAGCACATAGATCACGAACATCAGCGGTGCAAAAAAGACCGCACTTATCACCGCGCCAAGGATGTTCCCGACCTTGGTCCCTGTTCTCGCGCTATGGCTATATCCTAGCCGTCCTCTAGTAGTCGCCATGTCCCCAACCCCCATACGGCAACTAAATACCAAACTCCGATCTCAATATCATCCACACCAAAAACGTGCGACTATGTATCAAAACTTATCCACAGTTGATAACAATCCACGGTTCAGGTATCATAGGTGCTCGCATAGACTCGTATACCCCATATACGCGGTTCCAGGCTCCCTCCTTGAGCCCTATTGATCGATGATAGAGGTAGTCCTGTAAGATAGTTCTGAGATGGTCCCGTTTTTCACGTCTTCGCGGACAGGCTGATCACCTAGGTCGTATCTTGGATTTTCACCGGCATGCTCGACGTTGATCATCATGTTTGGCAACAGGTAGAGGCAAACGAAGACAGATGGCCTGCGCATAAGGCGCTCCTTCTGTGGGTCTGCCTTAGCCTTATCCTCTGGGGGTTGATCATCGGCGGCCTGTACATTTTGCTCTAGCATTTCCACCTAAGACAGAAGAGGCCAGGTGGCCCAAGCCAAACTTTGCTCCGGGGCACGAGGCGCTTTGGTTCAACTTGCCCAAGTCGCGCTGAGCGAACCCGATCGCTTAATGCTTTCCCGCCAGAAATAGCGTCATCTGACCCGTTTGGCTCCAGATCGCTCTTCTTCCCAGGGTTCAGACTTGGCGGTGATTCTAGCCGGGTTGGCCGGCGAAGATGTGATTTTCCCCACAGTCGCAAGCGTGCTGTGCTCCGCAGCCACTCGAACAATCCGGCTCAACCCACGGATACCGTGACCCGCTCGCGGCTCTCACACCACTCCCCGGGACACGGTCGGGTAATGCGTCGTCTTCCGCTCGATTTCGGCCATACGGTCTCGCGTCGCTCGGGTCCACATCCCAAGCTTGAATCACAGCAATTCCTCAATGCCAAGCGTTTTCAAACGGTCTCCAACCGCTCCGTCCGGCGCATCCAAACCCTCCATCTTTCGAAGAGTTCCAAAACCGGACAGACTATCTGTTACATAGACCCGTCATATCCTGTGTTGCCGACATTCTTGGTCGGTTGTGTGGTCTATTCCGCAAAGATCTGATATCTTTACGAGGCACTTATGAAAGGCAGGCCGTCTTTGCAGAATCGTCGCATCGGACTTGCGAGGTCGACAGCGCCCCTAGAGCGTCATGGCTGCGTTGAAACTCGAAACCTATAATCTTGAGAAACAGGGAGATTCGCCATGTTCAATCGAGCTTACTATTTGCTCATCGGCGCCATGTGCTTGGCTGCACCTACTTTGTCCGTCGCTGCGGACCAGGCGGAGGAGTACAGAGAACGGATCAACAGGGGAACAGTTGGCATCATTTCAGGGGGTGTAAACGGGACCTACATACGTATCGCGACTGACCTCGCCAACGTTCTCGACCACCGCGATGATCTGCGTATTCTAGCGATCATGGGCAAAGGATCGGTCCAGAACATCGACGACATACTCTATCTCAAAGGCATCGATATCGGCATTGTGCAATCGGACGTTTTTGCCTTCATCAAGCGCCAGAAGAAGCATGCCACCATCGACCAGCGCGTTCATTACATCACGAAGCTCTACAATGAGGAGTTTCATCTCCTCGCTGACAAGAGTATCAAGAATATCGAGGATCTTGCCGGAAAGAAGGTCAATTTTGGGGTTCAGGGTAGTGGGACATACATGACCGCGTCGATCGTGTTCGATACTCTGAAAGTGGACGTCAACCCAGTCTCGTTCGACCAGGGCCTTGCATTGGAGAAGATAAAGCGCGGCGAGATTTCGGCACTGGTGTATGTCGCCGGAAAGCCCACTTCGCTGTTTAAGGATGTTGATGCCAAGGACAGCGTACATCTTCTTGACATTCCCCTGACGGACGAGATTCTCGATACCTATCTGCCGTCCCGTATTTCTTCCGAGGATTATCCGCAGATCGTCCCCGCGGGGCAATCAGTCGATACCCTCGCCGTCGGCGCAGTCATGGCAGTTTATAACTGGGGGCCGGGGACCGCTCGCTACCGTAAGGTCTCTCATTTCATCGAGTCGTTTTTCAGACGTTTCGACGAATTCCAGAGCCCTCCTCGACATCCGAAGTGGCGGGAAGTCAGTCTCACCGCCGTGGTTCCCGGGTGGACTCGTTTCGGGCCTGCCGAAGCCTGGCTGAAGAAAAGCGCGATAGCCGGATCTGGAGAGCTTAGAACGGCCTTTGAGGCATTTGTAAAGTCGCAGGCACCGTCCCTAGCCAATCGCTTGGCGAGCGACACAGAGAAGGAAGAGTTGTTCAATCTGTTCCTGCTCTGGCAGAGCCGCTATCAGCAATAATGCCGGCGGCACCGGACCATGACGTTCTTTGCCATTGTCGCTTTTGGGGTTATGGTGACCGAGTGACTATGGCACTTGGCGGCAGTCCGCCGAACCGGAATTCGGCGATAGGTGGCCGCCAAGCCGTGCCGTGATCCAAGGAGAGGTAAACCGAGCTTGCAAACACCGGCAGCCATTTCCGGCTTTGAAATGGCAGGGGTCAAGCGCGAGGGGTAGGCCGCCCGATCAAACACAAGTCAATGAGAAATGCGCCATGGCCAGAGACAGCACCCAGTGCTCCGAGGGGCCGGCCGCCGCTTCTTTCGACCCGACGGCCTCATTCCCGAATGCCGCCTTGCAGAGGGTTTGTGGAAAGCTTCTTCTCGCTCAGCTCAGCGATCGAACCGGCCTGTTCTTGATCGTCGGCAAGGCAGGCATGGGCAAATCTGCCCTGCTGGCGAAGATCCTGGCGCAAAGCCCGGCAGACGATTGCTGTGTCGGTCTGTCTGGCCAGCCGGACATGTCGTGCAAGGCGCTCCTGGACCTATGGAGCGCGAGACTTGGGATCCCCGGCAAGGCCTGCGATGAAGAGGCGCGACTGGCCGAGCTTCGCGAGTTCCTTTCTGCACTTTTGGGCCGAGGTGCCGCCTCGGCCCTTTGGCTCGACGATGCACAAACCTTGCAGAACGAGGTGCTGGAAAAGCTCTGCAAGATCTCGCAATGGCAGCAGAAAGGGCGCAAGCTCGTTCGGATCATTCTTGCCGGCCGGCCCGAGTTGGCGACCCGCCTCGATCGGCCGGAATTGTCGCAGATCAAGCAGGCCATTGCCTTTTACGCCGAGCTGGGCCCGCTTCAAGAGGCGGAGGTCGCTGCCTACATCGAGCATCGCCTGCACGTTGCCGGTTATTGCGGTTCCGACATGTTCTCCGCCGATGCCGTCGCATCGATTGCCCGGGCTTCCGAGGGCGTACCCCGATGGATCAACGTTCTCTGCCGCTCCGCCGTGCTGATCGCGAAACGGCAATCTCAAAAGACCGTTTCCCTCGAGGTGGCGGACCTGGCCAGGCGCGAGTGCGCCGATCTCCTGCGGCAGCCCTCGTTCGGTGGGGACCCTTGTGAAGACGACGCCGAAGAGGTCGCGCAGCAGGCTTGTCCAGCGCATGACTGGCCTTGGTCGGTCGCAGGTGAGGCCATTGCGGACGAGACGACCAGCATGCTGCGTCCTCTATTTCCGTCCTCAGAGGTCGGGCCTCGGCCTTTGCATCGCATCGAGAAAGTCGCTCGCGCCGGGGCGGCTTTGCTCGCCGGGTTGGCGATCTCCGCTGCGGCCGCTTCGTTCTACATGGACCGCTCCAGACACCCCGGCCCGCCCGCGGTCGAAGCGTTGTCCATGCCCGATGACCAATCGCCCCCCACCCAGATCGCGATAGAAACCGCTCGACCAAGGCTCCCGGACGTTCGCACGGCCGTGCTTCCCGCAGGTTCTGTCGGCCAGCCGGAAACCGTCGTGAGCATGGCCGCAGAGGCGGTCAGCGACGGAACCGTGAGTCCGCCCTCGAAGGAAGACGTGGCTGGCAGCCAGCCGGAATCCCTGGCGGGCATGACCACAGAGGCGGTCAGCGACGGGACCATGAGTCCGCCCTCGCCGGCCGGCGACGCGGCGGCGGAGAGGCTTCCGGACCCGGCCGACCGGGATGCTCCGGGCCAACAAGGCTCGCCGGTCGCCCTGCAGATCATAGCGGCGCACGCCGGGCCCGACGGCACGGTCCCTGGCGCACCTTTGAAGGACGGCGTGGTCGGCAGCGCTCGCATTCGAAGCGTGGTCGATGAGGCCGTAACGATCTTTTTCAAACCCCTAGCTTGGCGCGCGGAAGACGCCTTGCCCACAGCCACGGATGTTCCAGGCCCGGTGCCCGTGCAAGCGACACAAACCTGGTCGGGGCCTTCCGTGGAGCAGCTGATAGCGCGCGGCGACGAACTGCTGGCACTCGGTGATATCGCGTCCGCCCGCCTGTTCTACGAGTTGGCGGCAAATGGCGGCAGTGCAGAGGCAGCGGCCAGGGTCGGCATGACCTATGATCCGCTCTACCTCAAGGGACGGGGCGTGTTCGGGGCCGCAGCGAACGCGGAAAAGGCCATCGAATGGTACATCAGCGCCATAGACGGAGGCTATGCCAGGGCCATCGTCCGACTCGACGGTCTAGTCGCTTATCTGAAAGGCAGGGTGTCGCGGTTCGCCGGGCGGGCGACGCCCGGCGGGTCCGAGACCTCTCCCGAGGCCGAGTTGACGGCTGATCGTCAAGAGCCGGAGGCCGTGATCGATACCGAGCCTTCGACCGCAAATTCGCGACGAGCGGGCCTCCCGGAAGAGACCGCAGGAGGCACGGCAGTCGAGGCGGACACCGAAGTGCTGAGAATTCAGCTTGCCGCGCTCAAATCCAAGGACGCGGCTACGAAGGAAGGGTTGCGATTGCGGGCTATGCATCGGGAACTGTTTGGTGATAAGGACCTCGCTGTCGAGCGCCTGGATCTCAGTGGCGGACGCGGGGTCATGTTTGGCGTCCAAATAGGACCGTTTCCGGACTGGGTTTCTGCGACGGGCGCGTGCACGAAGCTGAAAGCCAAGAAGCAGGATTGTTTCGTGGTTGCCCCATACTAGTGGTCAAAACCAAACGTTTGAGTCCGCGCTAAACTCGGGATTTCGGCCCATTTCGGCGCCTGACCGGGGTTCCAAGTGTCTGATTCGATCCACTAGCCCGTCTCCGCGAGAGGCGGACCGGGTATCGCATTGTTAGATAGTCTTCGAGATTCTTGCGGCTCGCAGCGGCAGGTGAAATAGGTGTCCTTGATTGCCTGTTCCCTTGGCATTTCGGGGGTGATACCAAAGGTCATAAATAATGACTCATTTCATGGGAGCGGATCGGGTCGCCCGGGTAGGCGCGGTGCGCAGCGGGCGCCCGGGGGCGATGCGCGCATCGGGCAAGCGCCGCAACGCCCCCGGCGGCCAAAATCGCCTCGGTGAAATGCGTCATTATCTATGACCTTTGGTATGAGTACTTGTCAGGCAATAGGGGCTGCAACTCAGGCGGTCCACTGGGAGTTAGAGCTTTGTGGGTGTGGTGAGCCGACTCCTGCCAGCTTACCGAGAGCTTGCGAATGAACTCTGCGCGCGCTTTCTGTTTTACCCGCCATGGCAAGGCCATACTTGGCGCTCCAGGTTACGGTCAGGTCCGCCGTCGACACCGCGTCGCGTAGCTTGCTATCGAGATTCGGTGCGGACTTTGGCTCGCCGTTTCCGTGGGCCACGGCGTCCGACACCCAACCCCGTGTTCTCACTGGTTTTGTCGTATGGTGCCCGTTGAACCGGATGGTATCTGAAAAATGCCGGATGAAATCCAAGGCCAATACAACCTCATTTTGCCTCACAAACTGATGGAAATGCGAAACTGGCGGTCAGCGTATTATCGAGATATAATATAACGTTTGGCAGATCTCGGTAAGACCGTTCTAGTTGGGAAAACTGCAGTAATGGCCTCCAAATACTTTGGCATCGAGAATAGCCCATTCTTCGGCAGTTCTGACGGCCTGCAGGATTTCCGCTATTTTTTCATGAGCGAAGCTCACTACAAGGTCTTGCAGGTCCTCTCGAAAGGCATAAACGAAAATGGTGCCTTCGTGTTGCTTGCCGGCGAAGTGGGAACCGGCAAGACATCAACCTGCCGACGTTTGATCGACCGATTCCCAGAGACGGTCCACGTTGCGTTTATTCTGACCCGAGGCTTGACCGAATTCGAGCTTCTAGCCGAAATTTGCGAGGAGCTGGAGGTTGACTATCCTAAGGAGGCGACAAGTCTCGACGACCTCAAGCGGGTCCTCAAGACGCGTCTCATCGAAATCCTTTCCAACGGACGCCACTGTGTCGTCATAATCGACGACGCCCAGACCTTGAGTGTAGCTGCCCTCGAGCAGATACAGTGGCTGACCAATCTCGAGCTTGGGGGCAAAAAGCTACTGCGGATTATGCTTGTCGGGCAACCAGAACTGCTCGATTTACTCAAGGGCGACGAAACCGGCGAACTCGCAGACCGTATCACATCACACACGCATCTCGAGCGGCTCGATCGATCCGAAACCAGAGCCTTTATAAGACACCGTCTAGCGGTTGTAGGTCTGTCTACCAGGCTGTTCAGCCGCGGTGCGAGCGGAGCGATATACAGACTTTCGCGAGGCATTCCGCGAGACATCAATATGCTGTGCGATCATTGCCTAACCTGGGCACATGCGGAAAACCGGAGAAGAGTTACGAGAAATTTGGTGAAGAAGGCGTTCGTTCAAAGATTGGGTGGCAGGCCGTTTACCCCGCGAATAAATGCAGTAAAGATTTGGGCACTGGCGACTCTGGCCGTGGGGGTGATATTATTAGGCTTTAACCTTTCCAAATTCGATCTTTTGCCTGGTGTCGACGTTTGGAACAGTCAGCTTGGGCGCTATCTCGACCAAGCAACCGAATGGGCGTTCGAAGCAAACGACCAAGCCAAAGAGTCTGGAAAGAGCGCTCTTGATCGGACGTCTTCGGCAACAGTAACCGCCGTAAATCACGCATCCTCCGATCAAACAACCATTGCTGATCCACTAGAAGGAGTTGTGTCCAAGGTCGAGACCGAAAATCAAATGTTGACCCTGGCTCTAGAGGCACAGGCCGCGGAGGCTGCGGCGCTGGCCGGGGAGCTGGAGGTGGCCAGGCGGCAGATCGAGGGCCTGACCGCGACGGCGCAGGCCTCCCAGGACGGCTCGGCACGGCTGGACGAGGAGCTGGCCGCCGCGCGGCGGGAGACAGAGCGGACGAAGGCGGCTCTGGCGGAGGCGCGGACCGGCCGGCAGGCTGCGGCGGCACAGGCCGCGGAGGCCGCGGAGGCACAGGCCGCGGAGGCTGTGGCGCTGGCGGGGGAGCTGGAGGCGGCCAGGCGGCAGATCGAGGGCCTGACCGCGACGGCGCAGGCCTCCCAGGACGGCTCGGCACGGCTGGACGAGGAGCTGGCCGCCGCGCGGCGGGAGA
>JAOUCL010000244.1 GCA_029859805.1 Rhodospirillales bacterium
GCTCGCCATTCCACACCAAAGACCCCTTAGCGGCGAAGGGACTGGCGAGATCCGGCAGCGATACCGTCATATTGATCGCCGAGACCTCCATGGCCTGGCCGGAGCGGGCGTCACGGTAGGTGACCAAGCCGTTCTCCAGGCGCACGTCGCCGAGGCTCAGCTCCGCCAGCCCAGCTCCCTTGCCGTCCGTATCCTCGGCCTTGCCGGTCTCGGTCTGGGCCTCGGCCTCGCCGCCGGGGGCGCCGTCGAACTGCCAGTTGGGCCGCCCCTTCTTGTCGATCTCCAGGTGGATCACCGGCTCGACCAGCACGAAACTGTCGACCTTCACGTCGAGCGCCAGCAGCGGCAGGATCTGAAGTCGCAAGACAAGCTCCTTCAGCGTGGCCATGTCTGCCTCGCTGGCGCCCGGCGCGTTGGCGAAGGCGACATCCTCGGCCCGAAGCTCGAAGCGCGGCAGCAGCGACAGGCCAAGCTCGCCGCCGATCGTCAGCTCGCGGCCCGTGGCATCCCGCGTGCGCTCGACGATCTGCTGCTTATAGACATCGACCGGGATGAAGAACGGCGCCGCCGCCAGGACCACGACCACCAGCAGCACTACGGCAAGAGCGCCGATCAGCAGCTTCTTCATGGGCTCGTCCTTTCCTCAATCACACCGGCTGCCTCGCTCTCTGGAAGCGAATCATCAGTCGGCTCTCCCATCGCCAACAAGGTTTCCGGCGTCCTTCAAGCCGTCGGGCCGCAGCCCTCGAACCGCCGGTCTGTTCCCGAACACGGCGGCTTCTTGCGGACCGCTCGAAAGAGCGCCGCCGGGTCGCGACAAGAAATTCGGCCGGGGACGCCTCGAGATCGGTGTCCCCGGCCGTCCAAGCCTTACTTCGGCTGAACGTAAATGACCGCGCGGCGGTTGCCCGGCTCCTTCACGCCGTCGG
The DNA here is from genome assembly GCA_029859805.1 of Rhodospirillales bacterium. GTDB lineage: Bacteria > Pseudomonadota > Alphaproteobacteria > Kiloniellales > JAKSDN01 > CAMYKD01. Next base: position 930 of record JAOUCL010000244.1, read on the forward strand.
CGGTCGGAACCGCGAGGTTCGTCTTGCCGAATCCCTCGGCCGAGACCCTCTCGGCCGGATAGCCTTGGCTCTCCATGAGCTTGGCCACGGCGCCCGCGCGCAGCTCCGACAGGACGTCGTTGTATTTCGCGCTGCCGACCGTGTCGGTATAGCCGGACACGGAGATACGGCCACCCTTCAGCCGTCTGGCGGCCGCTTCCGCCTCGAAGATCACGGCCTTGGCCTTTTCGTCGACCTCGGTGCTGTCGAAGTCGAAATAGATGACGTACCGCAGAGCCGAGACCTCCGGCTCCGGCTTGACGACCGCGGCCACCGGTTTCTTCTCGAGCGCCGCCAGGGCCGTGTAGAACCCGTCGCGGCAGGCCGTTATGTCGTCCGGCTGGAAGTTCTCGGAGACCCGCTGCTCCTGCAGCCAGCAGTCGAAATTGACCTGCGCCGCGGCCGCCTGGCCGGGCATCTTTTGCGCGGCGCCTTCACCCAGCGCGGCGATCAGGCGGCTGCGTGCGGAGCCCAGCTCGCCCGCCTTGTCTGCCGGCAAGGGCCACTTCTCGAGCGATTCCGGCCCGCCGTCCTTGCCTGCGGCGGCAGAGACCGCCCGCAGGGCGAACAAGTCGGAGCTCTTGTAATCGCCTTCGCCGTATTCGGCCTTCGACAGGCCAAGATAGCCCTCGTAGAGACTGGAATCATAGCCCGAGCCCGGCGGGCTGACCTTCTCGGCCTTCTGGAGCTCCGTGCCGCAGGCGGACAGAGCCACAGCTGCCAAGCAAGTGATGACGACCTTCCCTAACCCATTCATAACGCTCACTCCCTGTGGATTTCGACGATACCTGTTGCCGTCCTGGCGCTCGCGGCGCGGCCGCTCGCAGCAGAAACAACCAAACTGTAACACATTTCTCATAACACCATAAGCAAGTCGATGGCCATGATGTGGCGCAATTGTGCGGAAATCTGGGCCAGTCGTGACGGTGCATTCATACCAAGGGTCACTGATAATACACATTTCATGGGAGTGGATCGGGTCGCCCGGGTAGGCGCGGTGCGCAATGGGCGCCCGGGCCCGATGCGTGCATCCACCCTCCGCAGCGGCAGCGCCGCTGCTGCGGAGGACGGGTCGGGCAGGCGCCGCAACGCTCCCAAATCTTGAATCGGGCTGCCCCGATACGCCCCACCCGAAGGGCCGGGCGCTTTTGGCCACCAGCCTCGGTGAAACGCATCACTATCAGTGACCTTTGGTATCTAATGCTATCGAAACCAGCAGGCTGTATCCCGTTCCTTTCGCGTCAGGCTCTGAGGGGCTCAGCGCACGTCGAGGACGATCTTGCCGCGGACGTGCCCGGTCTTGCTGTGCTCCTGCGCGGCGGCCGCGGCGTCGAGCGGCATGTGCTCGATCTCCGGCGGGCGGATGGCGCCGGTTTCGAAGAGCTCCACGATCCGTTCGAGGTGCAGGCGGTCGCGGGCCACGTTCGGGCGTACGACGGTCACGTCGCCGCGCGGCGGAACGAAGCCGGCCGGCGCCGCCGCGATGTGGACGAGGCGCCCGCCCGGCCGCAGCACGGAGAAGCTGCGCCCGTGCACCTCGCCGCCCAGGGTGTCGAATACGACGTCGCAGGGCGGCACGGCTTGGGTGAAGTCCTGGCTCGTATAGTCGATCACCTCGTCGGCGCCGAGCCCCAGCACGTAGTCCCGGTTGCGCGCGCTGGCCGTGGCGAAGACGCGGGCGCCCATATGTCTCGCATACTGCACGGCGAAGCCGCCGACGCCGCCGGCGCCGGCATGGATCAGCACGGTCTCTCCGGAGGCGAGCTTGGCGACGTCCTCGAGGGCGACCAGCGCGGTCAGGCCGATCAGCGCCAGCGCGGCGGCCTCGGCGTGCGACAGCCCGGCGGGCTTCTTCGCAGCGAGCGCGGCCTTGATCGCGATCGCCTCGGCATAGGCGCCCTCCTGGCCCTGGTCCGTCACCGCGAAGACGTCGTCGCCCGGGGAGAACGCGTCGACGTCCGGCCCGGCGTCGCGCACCACGCCGGAGAAGTCGCGCCCCAGGATATGCGGGAAGGACACCGGGGCGCTGTCCTTGCGCAGGCCGTCCCGTACCTTCCAGTCGACCGGATTGACGCTGGCCGCATGAATGTCGACGACGATCTCGCCGGGCCCGGCGACCGGATCCGGCGCATCGCGATACTGCAGCACCTCGGGGCCGCCATAGCTATCCATCTGCACCGCTTTCATCCTCTCCTCCCTTTGTCGCTTCTATGGGGCCCGGTTCTTTCTGCTCACTCGGCGGCGGCGTCGCGGTCGGGCAGGTGGGCGAGGTAGACCTCGAGCGACTGCTCCAGGGTGCGGCTCTGGTCGAGGGTCTCGCGGGTCTCGGCGGCGAAGGGGGTCGCGGCGAGCAGCGCGAAGACGTCGCGCGCGCCGAGGTGAAACCGCGGCGTCACGCCGACGGACTCGAAGGTCTCGGCGATCTCCTCCATCTCGCGGATCCAGCGCGCCGCGTCCGCGGGCAGACGGGGGACCATGGCCCGCATGCGCTGGTAGGCGGCGGGCATGCTGTATGCGAACTCCTCGCGTAGGGTCTCGCCGACGCCGAGCGCCTCGGCAGCGAGCAACGCCGCGGTGTGCAGCGTGTTCGTGCCCTTGGAGACCGCGGCGTAGCACATCTTCAGCGCCGAGGCACGGCCGATCTCCGCCCCGCAGACGCGCAGGTCGATGCCGTTGCCGTCGAGCTCGGCCATGACCTCCGCGCCCGGCCCGCTGACGTAGATGCGTGTCGGCCTGTCCGACTTGCCGGGCGCCGCGCCGACGATGCCGCCGTCGATGAATTCGGCGCCGGCGGCGCCCAGGGTCCGGCCGATCGCCCGGGTGGTCTCCGGCGAGACCGCGTTGCAGTCGGCATAGGGCGGCGTTCGGCCGGTCCGCCCCATGGCCGCGGCCACGTCGCGGGCAACCCCAGGCGCGGCCTCGGGCGGCAGGATCGACAGGACGAGGTCGGATTCGGACACCAGGGAGTCCAGGTCGCGCAGCGCGCGGAATCCGCTTCGCGCCGCGCGCGCCCGGGTTTCTTCGCCGCGCCCGGCCAGGCAGGTGACGACGTCGAGGCCCCGGCCAGCGAGCGCCCCGCCGACGCCGCTTCCCATGTCCCCCGGGCTCAAGATGGCTATGGTGCGCAACCGCATTTGCGCCTCCCTTTTTCTATCTGCCGGTCGGAGTGTATCGCCCGGAAGTCGGGGTGGCCATGGGGCGGGGACCGCCGATAGCCGCCGCCGGGCCCCGGAAGTCTTTCGCATCGGGCCAGGGCAATTGCTTGAAGCGCCCATTTCGCTTCCTCCCCCCTTGCGGGGGAGGATCGAGGAGGGGGGGCGGGTTCATTCGATCGGAATGACAGCTCCGAGCGCGGTGCGAGCGGCCTCGTCCACCCCCATCCAAACCTTCCCCCGTCGAGGGGGAAGGCTTCCAGTCCTTCGAGCGATCGCGCCGCGCGCCGGGGCCTTGGCACTTGAGGTCGAATTAATTTCGATCAATGATTGAGGATCTGAAGGTGCGGGGGAGGTTGCCATGCATCGGGTGTTCTTGGCGCTGATCGCTTTCATGGGCCTGGCGGCGGAGGGCGCGGCCGCCGCCGAGCGGGTCGATCTCGAGCTGGTGTTCCTGGCGGACGCGTCCCGGTCGATCGACGACGGCGAGATCCGGCTGCAGCGCCGGGGCTATGCCGAGGCCATCACCCATCCCGAGATCCTGGCCGCCATTTCCTCCGGCTACGAGCGGAAGATCGCCGTGACCTACGTCGAATGGGGCGACGAAACGTCTCAAGAGGTCGTGGTGCCCTGGACCGTGGTCGACGGCGCCGGCGCCGCGGCGGCCTTCGCCAAGGACCTTCTCGCGGCGCCCAGGATCGCCTTCGGCCCCAACGCCATCGGCAGCGCGCTGGCCGCCGCCCACGCGCTGATCGCCTCGAACGCGATCGAGAGCACGCGGCAGGTCATCGACTTCTCGGGCGACAGCGCCTACAGCTTCGGCGGCGTCCCGATCTATCAGGCGCGGGCCGCGGCGCTGGCCGCCGGCATGACGATCAACGGCCTGGCGGTGCTCTGCCTGACCTGCGACGGCCGGCCGATCGACTACGACCTCGAGGCCGCCTTCACCGAGCTGATCATCGGCGGTCCGGGCAGCTTCGTGATCACCGCCGACGGCAATGCCAGCTTCGCCGAGGCGGTGCGCCGGAAGCTATTGCTCGAGGTCGCGGGCGGGCCGGGCGCGGCCCCCTCCGGCCGGCTTGCGGGCCTGAAAGTGCGCTAGGGCCTGGCGCTTCAAAGAAACCCTCGCCCACTGGGCTACGGGGTACACAGATCTCGGATCACAAGGGAGTCGTGTTCGAAATATGAGAATCTCGTAGGGTGTTGCGGGGCGGCTCGGGACGGCCGGCCGCGATGCCAGCGAAAACGGGGACTGGCTCGACCCGTGCCTGTCCCTGTTTCCCTCCGGTGTCGGGGCCACGGCATGCAGACATCTCGGATCAAAGGGCACTGGTGTTCGAAATATGAGAATCTCGTAGGCCCAGTCTCCCACGCGCCAGGGCGCGCGGGCCCCTCCCTCTCCCACAGAGAGAGGGTTTCAAGGCTGCGTTGCCCTTCGCGCTACTCGTCGTAGGAGATCAGCGTCGTGATCGGGATGTCGAGCTTGTCGCGGCCGTTCAGGAAGGTGAGCTCGATGATGCAGGCGGCCGCCCGCACGTCGGCGCCGCAATTGCGGAACAGCTGCACGGCGGCGGCCAGGGTGCCGCCCGTGGCCAGCAGGTCGTCGAGCAGGACGACGCGCTGGCCGGGCTCGACCGCGTCGCTCTGGATCTCGATGGTGTCGGTGCCGTACTCGAGCTCGTAGGTGTAGGTCACGGTGGCGCCGGGCAGCTTGCCCTCTTTGCGCACCATGACGAAGCCGAGGCCGAGCTCGAGCGCCAGCGGCGCCGCGACCAGGAAGCCGCGCGATTCGATGCCCGCCAGCAGGTCCGGCTTGTGCGGCTGGATCGCCGCGGCCAGGCGCTTGACCGTCGCCTGCCAGGCGCCTGCGTGCATGAGCAGGGTCGAGATGTCGTAGAACAGGATCCCGGGCTTCGGAAAATCCGGAATCGTGCGGATGTGCTCGGTCAGGTTCATGGGCCGCGCCGCCCCCCTATCGATCGCGAAAGCGGGCGGTATCCTATCGGGCGCGGCCGGGGGGCACAATCGCCGGGCACCCGGGATTGGCGACGAGAGGTGCCTTTCAAACGGGGCGGGCCCGCGAAAGGCCGGCGAAACGCCGCGGCGAGTTCGTCAGATGCTGATCGAATAGCCGCCGTCGACGGGGATTGCGGTGCCGGTCAGGAAGTCGGAGGCGGCGCTGGCGAGGAACACGGCGATGCCGGCGTGATCCTCGGGCTCGCCCCAGCGACCGGCCGGCGTGCGCGCCAGCACGCGCTCGTGCAGGCCGCTCACGTCCTTGCGGGTCTGGATCGTCAGTTCCGTGTTGATCCAGCCCGGCAGGACCGTGTTGACCTGGATGTTGTCCTCGGCCCAGGCGATGGCCAGCGACTTCCCCAGTTGCACGATGCCGCCCTTGGAGGCGGAATAGGGCGCGGAGAACGAGGCGCCGAAGATCGACAGCATCGAGCCGATGTTGATGATCTTGCCGCCGCCCTGCCTGCACATTTGGGGATAGACGGCCTGCGAACACGTGAAGGCGCCGGTCAGGTTGGTCTCCAGCACCCGGTGCCATTCCTCGAGCGCGTAGTCCTGCGGCTGCCTGCGAAGGCCGATGCCGGCGTTGTTGACGAGGATATCGACGCGGCCGAACGCAGCCAGCGTGCGCGCGACCATGGCCCCGCAGGACTCCGCGTCGGTGACATCGACCTCGACCGCCGCGGCCTTGGCCCCCAGAGCTTCGAGCTCGGCGACCGCCGCCGCGTTCTTTTCGGCGTTGCGCCCGGCGACCATGACGCCGGCGCCGGCGCCGGCCAAGCCACGGCCCATGCCGAGCCCGATACCACCGTTGCCGCCGGTGATCACCGCGACGCGGCCGGACAGATCGAAGAGTTTCATGACAGACACCTTGGGGCTCGGAAACTGTTTCGGAGATCAGGACCACAACTTACCGAAATGCCGAGCCTTTGTCCGCTCTCGGCCCAGGGCCCGCCTTCCGCGGTTGATACCGGTCAATGCGCCGATTTCCGAAACGTGCTGGGATAGCGTTCGGGACGCGAGGAGTCTCCCGAGAGGCGAGAGCTTCGGGCGCAGTCCGCGCCTGTCCCGGACCAGGAGGAACACGCGATGTTCAAGAAGATCCTGGTGGCGACCGATGGCTCCCGGCATGCCGCCAAGGCGGTCGAAACCGCGAGCGACCTTGCCGCAAGGTGCGATGCCGAGCTGATCGTGCTGCATGTTCTCTTGCATGGTCAGCCGTTAGCTGAGATCCGCGAGTTGGCGGAAACGGAGTACGATGTGCAGCTTCCGCCGGCCCCGCCGCCTCCTGCCGGCCTGTCCG
>JAOUCL010000245.1 GCA_029859805.1 Rhodospirillales bacterium
GTCCGTGACGCTCTACCGCCGCACGGTGGTGGCGCGCCGGCTGGAAAAGCTCGAGGGGCCCGGTCCGGCGCGCGACCGCATCGCGGCCTTCTTCGAGGACGTGATCCGCTTCTCGCTGGGCGAGGGCCGTTTGCTCGGCTGTCTGATGACCAATTCGACGATCGAGCTGGCGGCCCGGGACCGAGATGCGGCGGTCGCGGTCGCGGCCAACTTCGCCGAGATGGAAGCGGCCTTCCGGCAAGTCCTGCACCGCGCCCGTGAGGCCGGCGAAATCGCCGCCGACAGGCCGGTCGAGGACCTCGCACGCTACTTGACCAGCGGCCTTCAGGGGCTTCGCGTCATGGCCAAGGCCCAGCAGGAGGAAGCGGCGCTGAGGGCCGTGGTCCGCCTGATGCTGGCGACGCTCGATTGATTATTTGTCCTTATCTCGAACCAATGCCCAAGAACAACAGAGAGAGTCGAAGGAGCAACCGATGATCAAACCACGCCAAGCCGTACCGGCCCTCGAAGTCGCCACCCTGGACGGCGGCACCTGGAGCCTGGCGGAGCAGAGCCCGGAGAGTTTCACCATGGTCGTGTTCTACCGCGGCCTGCACTGCCCGATCTGCGGCCGCTATCTGCGCGACCTCGACCGCAAGATCGACGAGTTCGCCAAGCGCGGCGTCGAGGTGATCATGATCAGCACCGACGGTGAGGAGCGGGCCCGCCAGGCCAAGGAGACCTGGGAGCTCGAGCACGTCACGGTCGGCTATGGTCTCGACCTCGAGGCCGCCCGCGCCTGGGGCCTCTATGTCTCGAGCGGCATCGGCAAGAGCTCGGTCGGCGTCGAGGAGCCGGCGCTGTTCAACGAGCCGGGCACCTTCATGGTGCGCCCCGACGACACGCTCTACTTCGGTACGGTCCAGACCATGCCCTTCGCCCGGCCGAACTTCGGCGAGATCCTGCAGGCCGTCGACTTCGTCCTCGCCAAGGACTACCCGGCGCGCGGCGAGGCGTAATACCGCTCCGCCCATGGCACTCTCCGATGGGCCGCCTGCTCTTTCTTCGCATCTGCCCGTGACTCGCGGTTTCTCGTAAGGACGCGCCGAGGCCAGACTGTAGAGCAGGTCGACCTCGGTGCGCCCAATCGGGCTCCTTGACATGGGGTTCGGCGGCCCCATGTAATGAGTGAGCGCTCACTCATTACAGCTGGAAACTGGAGTCATGGCGAGAAGAGCCGAGGAAACCCGGGAGAGGATCGATCGCACCGCGCTTCGGCTTTTCGCCGAGAAGGGCGTCGATCAGGCCACGATCAACGATATCGCGACCGGGGCGGGCATCGCGGAAGGAACTATCTACCGTCACTATAAGAACAAGGAGGAGCTCATCTGGGGGCTCTTCTCCTCGAACTATGTCGCGCTTGCAGACCGCCTGGACCGGCTTCAGGAAGCCGAGACCGGTTTGCGCGCCAAGCTCGAGGCCATGGTGTCGATGTTCTGCTCGCTCTACGAGTGCGACCCGGCCATGTTCAGCTTTCTGCTGCTGGTCCAACACAGGCAACTGCCGCGCGTCACGCCGGCCATGCCGAGCCCGGTCAAGGTGGTTCGCGAAGTCCTGTCCCAGGCCATGGAACGTGGCGAGATCGCGCCGCGCGATCCCGAGCCGTTGACCGCCATCGTCTTCGGCATCGTCCTTCAGCCCGCGGTCTTCAAGGTCTACGGACGCATCGAGCGGCCCTTGACCGAGCTCTCCAGCCAGCTGGCCGAGGCCTGCTGGATGGCGCTCAAACCAACCTCTATTGGGACGGGGTGAGGCCATGACTGTAAGGAGCGAGGAACCGAAGGGTATGAAAGGCCGTCGCCCGGGGCGCACGGCCAAGGTCCCGCTGGCCATCGGTCTGTTGCTGGCTGGCCTGATTATCCTGGTCGTCCAGGTGAATCGGACGCAGCTCTGGGAGGACCAGACTGTCTATGCCGGCTGGCGCCTCCAGACGCACATCCTGACCGGAAGCTGCCGGCTGCTCGACCGGGAGAACGAGACCCGCGCCGTCGGGTCCGGCGGCGACTGCGCCGCGGCCCTGTCGCGGGCCCGTTCGAACGGAGCGGTGCGGCCCGCCAGCGACCATCTGGTCTTGATGTTGCACGGTCTCGGCCGCTCGCCCTGGCTGTTCCGGCAAATGGAGACGGCGCTTAGGGAAGCTGGATACGACGCCGTCGCGATCAGCTATCCGAGCTTGACGAAGGACGTGGCAGGCCACGCGGAGCATCTTCGCCGGATCCTAGACAACGCCGGCGGCGTGCGGCGGGTCTCCTTCGTCACCCACAGCCTCGGCGGCATCGTGCTGCGCGAAGCTCTGGCAGTGGACTCCGCCTGGCGGGACCGGCTCGAGCTCGGCCGCGTCGTCATGCTGGCGCCGCCCAACCAGGGGTCGGAGCTGGCCTTGGCCCTCGACGACATTCGACTATTCCACCTGCTGGGCGGGCCCTCGGCCGGTGAGATGGTCAAGGGACATCGCTATGCCGATCCGCCGCCGGGACTCGAGATCGGCGTCATCGCCGGTGCGACGCCGGGCGGCCGGGGTTTCAATCCGCTGCTCTCGGCCAACAACGACGGCGTGGTGACGGTCGAGGAGACCCGGCTCGTGGGCATGCGCGACTTCCGGCTCGTGACCGCGCCCCACACGGTCATCGCGAGCGCCCCCGAAACCATTGCCGCCACACTCGAGTTTCTCGAGTCGGGACGGTTTCGTTAACGCCCCGGAAATACGGCTCTGCAACTCTCCGGCAAGGCCGGCCCGCAGGAGGAAGGACCACCGAGATGTCGGACCGAACCATAGGTATCCTTCGAAGTCGTCGCTACCTGCCGCTGTTCGTGACCCAGTTTCTGGGCGCGTTCAACGACAACCTGTTCAAGAACGCGATGGTCATCCTGATCTTGTTCCGGATCGCCGAGACGTCCGGCCTCAACGGCCAGATCATGGTGACCGCGGCCGCGGCCGTCTTCATTCTGCCGTTCTTCCTGTTTTCCGCCACCGCCGGTCAACTCGCCGACAAGTTCGACAAGGCGCGGCTGATCCGCGTCGTGAAAGCCTGCGAGATCGCCGTCATGGCGCTAGCCGCCTTGGGTTTCGCCTTGGGCAACGCCTATTTCCTGACCGCGGTGTTGTTCCTCATGGGCGCCCAGTCGGCGTTCTTCGGGCCACTCAAGTACGGCATCCTGCCAGATCATCTGGCCGAAGAGGAACTGGTCGCCGGCAACGCCCTGCTCGAGGCCGGCACCTATCTGGCGATTCTCACCGGCACCATTGCCGGCGGTTTGCTGATCCTGACCGAAGGCGGCACCTCGTTCGTCTCCGCGGCGGTCGTGGCGCTGGCGCTCGCCGGTTGGGCAGCGAGCCTCGCCATTCCCGCCTGCCGGGCGGCGGCGCCGGACCTCGAGGTCAACTGGAACCTCTATACCGAGACCAGGGGCATCCTGGCGCTCGCCAGCAAACGCCGGGACGTCTTCCTCTCGATCCTCGGCATCTCCTGGTTCTGGCTGGTCGGCGCGACCTTCCTCTCACAGTTTCCGGCCTTTGCCAAAGATATCCTGGGTGGCGACGAGCAGGTGGTGACCCTGTTCCTGACCGTCTTTTCAGTGGGAATCGGCGCCGGCTCGATGCTCTGCGACCGCTTGCTGAAGGGTGAGATCTCGGCCCGCTATGTGCCGATCGGTGCCCTCGGCATGGCGCTTTTCTCGGTCGACCTCTATTTTGCCAGCGATCTGTCCGGCCGCGCCGCCGAGCTGATGGGCGCGCGGGCCTTCATCGGGCAGCCGGCCCACTGGCGGGTGCTGGGCGACCTCTTCTTGATCGCCTTGTGCGGCGGCCTCTACATCGTTCCGCTCTATGCCATCATGCAGAGCCGCGCCGAGCAGGCCGTGCGTGCGCGGACGATTGCCGCCAACAACGTGCTGAATGCGCTTTTCATGGTGCTGGGTGCGCTGGGCACCGCCGGGATGCTGTGGGGCGGCTACACGGTAACGGACGTCTTTCTGACCATGGCGCTCGCCAACATCGCCGTGGCGGTCTACATCTGCAAGCTCCTGCCGCACGAGCTGCTCAAGGCGATCGCCTCCTGGATCTTCCGCTTGGCCTATCGGGTCGAGGTGACGGGCTGGGAGAACTACCGGAAGGCCGGGGACAAGGCGGTCGTGGTGGTGAACCACGTGTCTTTCCTGGACGGGCCGCTGCTGGCCGCCTTCCTGCCCGGCCGGCCGATGTTCGCCATCGACACTCATATGGCGCGACGTTGGTGGGCCAAGCCCTTCCTGGCGCTGATCGAGGCCTTTCCGCTCGACCCGACCAACCCGCTGGCCACCAAGTCGCTGATCCGCGCGGTCCAGACGGGCAAGCACTGCGTGATCTTCCCGGAAGGCCGCATCACGGTGACCGGCACCTTGATGAAGGTGTACGAGGGGCCGGGCATGGTCGCCGACAAGGCCGGGGCCGAGGTGCTGCCGATCCGCATCGACGGCGCGCAGTTCACGCACTTCTCGCGCCTGAAAGGCAAGCTTCGGCTGCGGCTGTTCCCCAAGATCACCATCACTATTCTCAAGCCGCGCAGCTTCGCGGTGCCCGCCGAGGCCAGAGGGCGCCAACGCCGTCGCCTGGTCGGCGATGCGCTCTACGAGGTCATGTCGGACATGATGTTCGAGACCCACAATCAGCGGCGGCAGACTCTGTTCGAGGCCCTTCTGGAGTCGCGCGCCCTCTACGGCGGCGGCAAACCGGTCGTGGAGGACATCGAGCGCAAGGCGCTCACCTACGACCGCCTGGTCCTGGGGGCCTTGGTTCTGGGCCGTCGCTTCGCCGGGGCGACCAAGAGGCGGGAGGTGGTCGGCCTGATGCTGCCGAACGCGGCCGCCACGGCTGTCAGCTTCTTCGGATTGCAGGCCTTCGGCCGGGTCCCGGCCATGCTGAACTTCACCGCCGGCGCGGCCAACCTGATCTCGGCCTGCCGCACGGCGCAGGTCAGCACAGTCTACACCTCGCGTCGCTTCGTCGCGCAGGCCAAGCTCGGCGATGTCGCCGCGGCCCTCGCGGAGCAGGTCCGGCTGGTCTATCTGGATGACTTGCGGGGCGAAATCGGCGTGTTTGACAAGCTGGCAGGGCTGATCGCCCGCCGCTTTGCCGGCCGGCTTCACGCCAGGGCGGCCGGCGGCCCCGAGGGTCCGGCCCTGGTGCTCTTCACCTCGGGCTCGGAAGGCAGCCCCAAGGGCGTGGTCCTCTCGCATGACAATATCCTGTCGAACTGCCGGCAGCTGGCGGCGCGCATCGACTTCACGCCGAACGATATCGTGTTCAACGCCCTGCCGGTGTTCCATTCCTTCGGTCTGACCGGCGGAATGCTGCTGCCGGCGTTTTCGGGCATCAAGACCTTCATGTATCCCTCGCCGCTGCACTACCGGATCGTGCCCGAACTGGTCTACGCCTCGAACGCGACCATCATGTTCGGCACCGATACCTTCCTAACCGGCTATGCCCGCATGGCGCACCCTTATGACTTCTACGCCATGCGCTATGTCTTCGCCGGCGCCGAGAAGGTGCGCGACGAGACCAGGCGAACCTGGATGGACAAGTTCGGCATTCGTGTCCTGGAGGGCTACGGCTCGACCGAATGCGCGCCGGTGCTGGCGGTCAACTCGCCCATGCACTTCAAGGCCGGCACGGTCGGACGGCTGCTGCCCGGCATTCGTCACCGCCTGGAGCCGGTACCCGGCGTCGAGGCGGGTGGGCGCCTTTTGGTCTCCGGTCCAAACGTCATGCTGGGCTATCTGAAGGCCGAGCGGCCCGGCGAGCTGGAACCGCCCGCCGAAGGTTGGTACGACACCGGCGACATCGTCGACATCGACGCCCAGGGATTCGTGCGTATCGTCGGACGCGCCAAGCGCTTTGCCAAGATCGCCGGCGAGATGGTCTCGCTGGGCGCGGTGGAGAACCTGGTAACCAGCCTCTGGCCCAACCATCAACATGCGGTCGTGAGCCTGCCGGATGCTCGCAAGGGCGAGCAACTGGTGCTGCTGACCGACCGGGCGGCGGCGGCGCGCGACGAGCTCGCGGCACACGCCCGAACCGAAGGGGCGGCGGAGCTGATGGTGCCCAAGGTGCTGTTCAACGTCGATGCGCTGCCTTTGCTCGGCACCGGCAAGACCGACTACGTCGGCACCAAGGCCCTGGCCGAGCAGTTGCTCGCCGCCGGCAGCGCGGCCTGACCGCGCGAAAGGAGACCGACCGATGGAAATCCTGCCCATCTCGCTGCTGGCGCTCTATCTGCTGATCGCGCCGGCCCTGGGGATCGCGGCCTTCAGTTGGAGCCGCAGGCACCGCGACGAAATCGCCCGCCTGCGCCGCCAGGTACAGGGCCTGACCCTGCAGATCGACGATCTCCGCACGGCCGGCGCTGGCGCGGCGCGCGAGCGCGGCGAGGCCCCGCAGGCACCTCGGGAGGAAGCCCCGCCGCCCGCCGCGCCGGAGGCACCCGAGCCGCCCGAGCCGCCGAAGCCCGCGGCGCCGAGCGAGCCGGCGCGTGAACGTGCAGCTGCGCCGCCGCCGCGCCCAGCGGCAGCTGCGGCTGCGGCGGGGACGCAGGCGGTCCGGCAACCGGCCGCGGCCCGGCCCGGCCTGGAACAGTGGTTGGCCTCGCGCGGGCTCGCTTGGCTGGGCGGCGGGACGATGGCGCTGGCCGGCGTTTTCCTGGTCAAGTATTCGATCGAGCGCGGCTGGATCGGTCCGGTGGTGCGGGTGAGCCTCGGTTTCGTCTTCGGCCTGGCCCTGGTGCTGGGCGGGGAGTGGCTGCGCAGGCGGCCCCTCCAGCGCGCCATCGCGGCGATCGGACCAAACTACCTGCCGCCCGCGCTGACCGCGGCCGGTCTCTTCGCGGCCTTTGCCAGCGTCTACGCCGCCTACGGTCTCTACGACCTCTTGCCGGCCTTCGTCGCCTTCGCGCTCTTGGCGGCCATCGCCTTCGCCGCGTTCGGCCTCGCACTGCTGCAGGGTCCGCTGATCGCGGTGCTCGGCCTGCTGGGCGGCTTCGCCACGCCGCTGCTCGTGTCGACCGGTACACCCCTGCCCTGGCCGCTGTTCGGCTACCTTCTGGTCCTGGCCGCGGGATCGCTCGCCATCGTGCGCGTTACGGCCTGGTGGTGGCTCGCCTGGGGGACCCTGGCCGGGGCCGCGCTCTGGCCGCTGCTCTGGTTCGCCGGCATCTTTTCGACCGGCGACGCCGTGCCGCTGGGGATCTATCTCGTGCTGCTTTCGGCGCTCTTTCTCGGGGTCCGCTACGGCCGGGGCGCCTCGGTCGAGCTGGTTACCTGGAAGTACTGGTTCGCGCCGCTGGCCCTGCCGGAACAGCTCGCCTGGGGCGCGGCCGCGGCTGTCTCGGTGCTCGTTTTCATTTTGGTGCGCACGGACGGCTACGGC
>JAOUCL010000246.1 GCA_029859805.1 Rhodospirillales bacterium
TGGCGGTCGCCCGGCAGCGCGACCACGCGCTTGACCATCAGCCGCGCGCGGGTCTTGAAGGCGAGCGCGACCAGGTCGCCGCGCGCCGGCGCATGCTCCGCGTAGGTGCCCGGATCGACCCATACCTTCTGACCGGGCGAGAGCGTCGGCGCCATGGAGCTACCGGCCACGGTCATCTCCCGGCCCTGCCCTCCCGCCGCCACCGCCGCCCCGGCCAACGCCAGAACGAGGACCGCGAAGAGGCGCCTCACGGCGCGTGATTGTTGACCAAGGTGCAGGTCGCGCAGGCGCTCATGTTGGCGAAACCGCCGAGCGACTGGTTGTTGTTGAACGCGGTGTTGCCGTTCACCAGGCTGTCGCCGAGAAGGTTTATACCGTCGTTCTGGTTGAGATAGGCCGTGTTGCTGGTCACCGTGGCGCCGACACCGACGGTGAAGCCGTTTGCGCCGTTGGCGCGGGCGACGTTGCCGACCGCCGCCGAGCCCGGGCCGATGTCGAAGCCGTCGCCAACGTTGTCGTAGGCCGAATTCTCGCTCAGCGTGGCGGAGTTGGCGTTGGTTTGGATGCCGACTCCTCCGTTGCCGTTGGCGGAATTGCGGGTCACCGTGGCGCCGTTCCCGGCACGGATACCGTCGGAACCGTTGTTGTAGACCGTATTGCCGATCAACGAGGTGCCGGACGAGGCGAAGATACCTATCTGGCTGTTGTTCGAGGCCGTGTTGCCGATCGCCGTGGCGGAGACGCCGGCGGTGATGCCGTTGTTCCCGTTGCCACTTACCGTGCAGTCCCGTATCAGGTTGCCGACGCTGGCGAGGTGAATGCCAGTGGCGCCGTTCGACACGACCCGCAGGTCGAGGAGCCGATGGTACTGGCCGGCGCCGGAGAGTTCGACAATTCCGGAGTTGCGGAAATCGCGCACCGTTCCGTTGCGCACCTCCACGTTGGTGCGGCCGCTCATGGAAATACCGGCTCCGCTCCCGGCCCCCCCCGGGCCGATCATGCTGAAGCCCATGAGATCGATGGTCACGTTGTCGGCGTTGACCGTGATGCCGGTCGTGTTCGTCGCGACGAGCGTCAGGTCGCCGGTCAGGTAGTAGGAGCCAGGGGCCGAGATCGTGAAGGGCAGTGCCGAGATCGGCATGCGCACCTCGTCGGAGGCCGCGTCGATGATCTCTGCGGCCTGCAGGCCGTCGACCTGATCGGCGTTGAGATTCGCGACCAGGGTGGTCGAGGAAACCGCGACATCGTTGGCGCTCATGGTGCCGGTCACCGAGACGCCGCTGGAGATCGTGCCGCCCAAAAGTCCGTCCACCGAGGTCACGTGCGGGCCGATCCCGGCCAGCCCGGAATCGAGCTCCGCCTGGGTTGCCGTGTCGAAGTTCAGCTTGCCCTCGGTGACCGCGCTCGGCGCGATCATGGCGCTCGTGATCCCGCTGTTGTCGACCGCGAAGGTCGTGCCCGAGAGCGTCAGCCCGGCGCCGGCGACATAGAGCGTGTCCGTGTCCGTGTCGATGTCCGCCGCACAGGCCCAGGCCGCGCCGGTCCACTTTGCCACCTGGCCGCCTGCGCAGCCGAGGCCGCCCAGGGTGTCGGACTCGCTGCCGGTCTGGATCGCCGCACCGCCCAAGGTCGTGCCGGCGGAGAGGTCGATCGCGCCGTCAGTGACGAAGGCCTCGACCTCGGCTTCGCTCAGCGTGGTGTCGGCCGTGTCGGCGTCGGCCGCACAGGCCCAGACCGTACCGTTCCACTTGGCCACCTCGCCGCCCGTGCAGGAAAGCGCGTTCAGGGTATCGACCTCGACGGTCTTGGCACGGATGCCGTAGCCCGCGGCACTCAGCGCCTGGCGCGGCGTCATCTCGGTATCGGGCGCAACCGCGACGCCCAGATAGGTCTGGTTCTCGAATACCGTCGGATCCAGCGGGTTGCCACCGGTATTAGTCCCGAAGACTGCGTTGAAGGCGCCGTTCGTCACCGTCACCGTCTGCGTCTCCGTCCACAGGAGACTCCCCGCCGTGGCCGCGTCGTAGAGACTGAACGTGATGTCAAAACTGCCGCTGACCGGGTTCCCCGCCGAATCGGTCAGCGAGCCCTGGTAGCTGATGGTCTGCGGCACCTGGCCGTGGCCCGCGAGCGGGAACAGCATCAGAATCGCCAGCAGGCCCAGGAACGCGACCCGGCACTCGCGAAAAGTTCTGCGCATCATGGTAATCGCTCCCCTAGCTCCGACCCGCGCGCAAACCGCACGGGCCCAACCCCCTTTGAACATTACCATATTTTCCCTTCTTAGGGAATCAATTGCGCCAGACTCCCGGCGTCTGAGGGGCTACGAACGACTCCCGGTGTCCGAAGAAAAAATACGAAAAAATGGACAGCCCCCAGGGCCGCCCCCTATACAGGCCCGCCATGACCGACTTCTGGCGCGATTCGGGCTATCACCTGCTGGAGCCCCTGGAGAGCGGGCGCTTAAGGGTGACCGACGACTTTCTGCGCGCCTATTTCCGGCGGCCGGAGGTGCGGCCGGTCGAGGAGTCCTGCGCGGCCGAGCGGGCGCTTCACGAGGCGCTCTTGAAGAACCCGCGCGAGGCGGTCTCGGCCACGCGACTCGCAGAGCTCGCCGACTCCGACGCGCGCGAGAACTATCAAGTGGTGCTTGGTTTCCGCGACCGGCTCGTCGCCGCCGGCACGCTCGAGGACTGCTATCTGAACGCCT
The DNA here is from genome assembly GCA_029859805.1 of Rhodospirillales bacterium. Lineage (GTDB taxonomy): Bacteria > Pseudomonadota > Alphaproteobacteria > Kiloniellales > JAKSDN01 > CAMYKD01. Next base: position 2,711 of record JAOUCL010000246.1, read on the forward strand.
TCCTGGACGAGGGCGGGGTGCGGGTCCCGCCGCTCTTCCTCGACCAGCTGGCGCACGCGATCGCCCGGGCATTGCTGGAGGGCTGCAAGGACGGCCTCAGGGCCCGCGCCGCCGAGCTCCTGTTCCGCGAGCAGCGGGTGCTGCTCCAGGAGGGCGCGGTCCTGGCGGCCGACGCGGAGACCGTGGAGATGGCCGCGGCCACCGGCGGCTTCGGGTCGCTCGGCCGCCTGGTCGCCGAGGCCCAGACCCCGCTCAAGACCGTCGAGCTCGACGTGCTGAGCGAGGAGAACGCAGAGACCTACTGGCAGCGCGAGCAGCGCTTCGACACGGCCATCGCGCTCAACTTCGCGGCGCCCGGCCTGGACGCGCTCTGCCGCGTGCTGGAGGCCTGGGTCGCCCGCTTCCTCGACATCCAGGTTTCGATCCAGCCGGTCCAGCAGATCACCGACGAGAAATGGGTCTGGCACCTCGGCCTCGACGCCGAGGGCAGCCGGCTCCTGAACGACCTTTACGAGGGCATCGAGGTCGAGGCCGAGCGCATGGAGCGTCTGCTCTCGCTCTTCCGCCTCGACTTCGCCGAGCCCAGCGTGATGGCGGCGGGCCTGGAGGGCCGTCCGGTCTACCTCGCGCTCGCCATGACCGAAGACGGCCGCCTCAAGCTCAAGCCGCAGAACCTGCTGGTCAACCTGCCGCTCGCCGAGCGGGCGTGACCCGGGGTCAGACCTTGCATCTTTGCATTCCTCGAAAGTCGGCAGCTCACCAATTGCTGAGAATGCAAAGATGCAAGATCTTTTCCCTTTTCGGAACTCGTCAAACGAAACCCGCTGCTAGGCATATAGGGCCGTAACGAGGGTCTGTGTCTCAAACTCCGCCTGTTCGACCAGCTCGCCAACGATCTTGTTCCTCAGTTTGTTTGGTTTGAAGAGCTTGAGCATTACTTGGGACTTCTTGTCTTCCTTGGTCTTGGTAAGAGCATTCTTGAATGCGAGGCTTAGCACGTCGCCCATCAGGCCGCCGGCTGACCCCGTGGCCTTGTTCACCTTCAGTACAGACATTGCCTTGTTGGAATCGGGCATACGCATCGCCCACAGGGGCTTTCCAGCGACTTTGAAGAACCCCAGGGGCACGAAGTTTTGGTCGACCAAGTCTTTGACCTGGGGCCAGATGTAGCCTTCTACGACCTTCACCAGTTCCGGGTCCGTATAATTCACTGCTGTGTAGACGCAACAGCTGTCGCTGCGGCCCCATCCCCCTTCCTCACCGAAGACCTTCCAGCCTCGAATCACGAACTGGTCGGGCTTGCTGGCGAGTTTTTCGATAATGTATTGCTGACAGGCTCGGCGCATGCGGTTGAAGAGCACCATGCCCCCTCCCATCGACACAACGAACTGGAAGCGGTCGCCCCGCGGGCGTTCGTTGTACTTTTCCCACAGACGCGCCTTGGACACAGGGCCGTTCCGCCCCTGGACACTGGCCTTGCCCACGCTGTCATCTTTGAGCTGCTGACCGAGCGATTCCTTGCTCTTCTGGATCTTCGTCCATTCCCCAACCATGGTACTCCACCCGACATCCATTTCGTGAGCGACGTTGGGTGAATAGCTTACCTTGCCTTTCGACCATTTGGAGTAGATGTCGTTGTAGAAGTGACTGCGGACAGCGCGCCTCACGCTCTCCCCGTTCTGCTGCGCCTGTCGCGCACGCGCCGCAAGCTTCCACCAGACTTCCTTTGGAAAAGTTTCAAGATTCATCGTGATTGCCCCTCCTAATTGACTTCGATTCCTGAGCCTACGTTCGGACCGACTTCGACAGGAAGTAGTACATGGGTCCCCGCAGGCGTGGCGGGAGGGCGTCCGCTCGACGGAGCGCCAATGCATTCCATCGGACTCGCGCCCTTTGCTTCCAGGATAGCGCTGGCGCATGGCCGACTGATCCGAGATTTCCCGGATAGCAACTCCAGTTGGCCGAAAACGGTATCAGATTCGAATGTCGAAGGCGATTCAGGTCTTGGTTTACATGCGCATGGCAATCTCCTCCGATTGTTGGCTGGTCGTCTGAACGGCCGTTGTGTCGCCAATCTCGCGATGGGATGACGCACTTCGACACTCAGGAGGCGCAGCTCCTCTGTTGGGAGGCCCGGATACTTCTGAATTCAGGCCCGTAGTGGCGGCAAAGGAGCCGGCTCACTCTCGAGGCCGGCGTCACGGTCACCGGCCAGACGATCTGGCGCTACCAGGACGGCGAGCGGCCGATCCCGGCCATGCTCGCCGCCTACGGCTTCCTCCTCAAGGAGCAGATCGCGATTACCCCCTCGGCACAGCGCAACCAACCCGTCCTCCAAGAGCCTGCCCTACCCGAAGGATTCCGGCCCCGCGGCGCCACCGATCCGCCCCAAAGGGGCATATCCCGGCATCCATCGCGCCTCTCCGCCGGATCGTCGCCATCGCCGCGACAAGGAAACCGTGCCGATGTCCATGTTGCTCCAGACCATTCCAGACAAGATCCAAATCATACGCCGTTCTTGACGGAGTAGGGCTAGAAGACCGTGCAGTTGCCGAGCGCCAGATGGGTTAGCTGCAAGGACGTGGACGACCAGTCGCCCGGATAGACCTCCTTTCCTAATCTTCGCCGCCGTGCGAGGCTGCAAGAGGCTTGGCCGTGCCGAAGGCCGGCGTTCGGGAGGAGGTTTGCGATGCGCTATGTGAGAGTTGCACTGGCCGGTTTGATCGTGGCAGCGGCCGCGATGCATGGACGACCGCCGTCCGCCGCCGAAGGGTCGCGGCCGCCCTCGGTCGATGATCTTCTGGCCAGGCTGGGCTATACGGACCAGGACAAGAAGGCCCTGCTGTCGGGCAAGGTCATATCGACCGACGTCAAGCGGACGCGGGACGATCAACTGATCGCGGCGGTGGCTGTCGTTCTTCCGGTGCCGATCGCCGATTTGGCCGAGGGCCCGAAGCAAGGGCGCAACATCGAGCGGGATCCCGATGTGGTCGCGTTCGGCGCGCTTTCGCAAAGCGCAGGCACCGAGCAGTTCGCCAAGGCCGCCTATACCGCCTCCGAGACGGACGAGGTCAAACGGCTGTTGAAGGTGAAGCCGAGCGACACCTTCAACCTCTCCTCGGAAGAGATCGCAGTCCTCCGCGCCGGGCTCGGCAAGCTCGACGGCAAGGACCGTGCGACGGCCGAAGCGGTCTCCAAGGCTTATCGCGAGGTCCTGGCCGGCCGGTTAAGCGCCTATCTGGACAAGGGCCTGGACGGGATCGCGCCCTACGACCACGGTGGCAAGACGTTCTCCCCGGCCAAGGAGCTTCGCGCCGTGTACAAGCAGGCCGAGCCATTCCTGTCGGAGTACTTCCCTGGGTTCAAAGAGGCTCTCGCGGAGTTTCCCAAGGGCCAGTCGTCCGACATCACCAGCAGGATCTACTGGATGAAGCGCGCTGTCGAAGGCCGGCCCGCGTTCATCCTGGCCCACCAGATGGTCGAGGCGGGCGACGACTATGTGCTGATGAGCCACCGGCAGTTCTTCGTCGGCCACACCTACGACTCGCTCCAGGTGGTCGCCCTGGCCCTGCCGGTGCAAGGCGGGTCGGCCGTCTTCTACGTGAACAGCGCGTTCACCGACAAAGTCACGGGCTTCTTCAGCGGCGTCGCCCATTCCGTCGGGCAGGGCCGCATGAAGGACGACCTGACGAAGTACTTCGAGACGGTCCGCGAGACCAACAAGTAGCACGTCGCCGGCGCCCGGCGCCCCTGAAGCCGGAAGCCGGGGCCGAAGCCGGGGTCAGGTCTTGTTTTAATGTTTTTTGACTGTTCCCTGTGCCCCACGCCACAGCCCCCTACACCGTCAGATATGCCCGCCGCACGTTTTCATCCGCGGCCAGGTCCGCCATCGCGCCGTGGTAGCGGATGCGGCCCTTCTCGATGATGGTGGCGCGGTCGCTCACTTGTGTCGCGAAGCGCAGGTTCTGCTCGGACAACAGGACCGCGAGGCCCTCGGCCTTGAGGGCGCGGATGGTCGCGGCCATCTGCTCGACGATCACCGGGGCCAGGCCCTCCGAGGGCTCGTCGAGCAGCAGCAGCGCCGGGTTGCCCATCAGGGTGCGCCCGATGGTCAGCATCTGCTGCTCGCCGCCGCTGATCTGGCCGGCCGGGCGGCCGCTGAGCTCGGCCAGGTTGGGGAAGAGCGCGAAGATCGCCTCGGGCGTCCAGACCGGGCGGCCCGCGCGCGGCGGCTGGCGCCCGACCTCGAGGTTCTCCGCCACGCTGAGGCCCGGGAAGACGCGCCGGTCCTCGGGCACGTAGCCGAGGCCGAGGCGCGCGACCGCGTGCGGCGCCAGGCGCTCGATCCGCCGGCCCTCGAAAGTCACCGTACCGCCGGCCGGCCGCACCAGCCCCATGATCGCCTTCAGCGTGGTCGACTTGCCGGCGCCGTTGCGGCCCAGCAGCACCAGGACCTCGCCGCGCGCCACCTCCAGACCGACGCCCGAGAGGATGTGGGCGCGGCCGTAGTAGGCCTCGAGCTCGCGCACGCTCAGCATGGCCGCGGGCGCTTCCCTTCCGCCCAAAAACACGCGCTCGCGAGTCCGGACTTTTCACCACCAAGGCACAAAGGCACAAAGAGTTTGAATACCTTCTTCGTGTCTTCGTGTCTTTGTGGTGAAACGGTTTTCAGAAGCAGCACGGCTAGCCCCCTCCCCGACCGCGGCGCTG
>JAOUCL010000247.1 GCA_029859805.1 Rhodospirillales bacterium
CCGCCCGTACCTCCAGATTTCCGGCTGCCGCGCGCGTCGCGGGATCAACGGCCCTCGACCAGTCTCGGCTGCTTGCCGCGGTAGAGCGCTTGGTCGGCTGCGATCATCAGGCTGTCCGGCCGGCTCCGGCCATCATAGGCTTCGAGGCCGAAGCCGGCGGATACCGGGATCCTGGCGTCCTCCCACTCAATCCGAAGCTGGTTCAGCTGCGCCTGCAGTCTGGCGGCACGCGACCCGGCCCGCGTCGGCGCGGTGTCGGTCATCAGGACGGCGAACTCGTCGCCGCCCAGCCGGGCCACGTAGTCGCTGCGCCGGGTTCGGCGGCACAGGAGCCCGGCCACCGCGCACAGCACGGCATCGCCGGCCGGGTGGCCGAAGGTGTCGTTGATCGGCTTGAAATTGTTCAAGTCGCAAAGGAGCAAGACCCCGGTTTCGCCCTGCCTTTGGGCCCGTGCTAACGCCCGGTCCAGCTCCACGTGGAAGCCACGCCGGTTCAAGAGCCCGGTCAACTCGTCGGTGATCGACAGGTCTTCAAGGTAGCGGATCCGCGCGCGTTGCTCGGCGATACGCCGCTCGGCCTCGGCTGTGGCCTCCAGCAGGTCCTCCACCAGCTTGCGGCCCGCCTTGTCGAGGCGCCAGGCGTTATCGGCGATCCTGCGCCTGAGGCGCGCGGGGCGGCGGATTTCGTTGTATTGGACCACTGTGCTCCGCATCGCGGCTTTTCATCCCCATGTCGTTCGGGCCGAAGTTTCGAATGCGGAACTCCACGCAAGGGGTGTGCCAGACCGGGGGCTGGATTTGACGGGCTTTTCGCCTCTTCGACGGCGGCAAGACCTGCCCTGCGGCAGGCTTTGCCGGGTCTGGGTCCGATCCTCGTCGGGCGAAAGGCGTCGGCGCGATTTCGGTGCGCGCTTGAAATCGGCTACTGTGCTGGCCAGATCACACGGACGGCCGATAGGCTTGGCTGGCCAGTCGGACTCGGCTTCGTTTTGGTGAGAGGATTGCGCAAATGTTCAACCGCCGCGGGTTTTTCGGTTTCAAATCGTTCCCCGGTCTGGCCGCCATTCTGGCCTTGTCGGTGGCTGCCGGTGGTGCCCCGGTTTCGGCGGCGGCCATCGCCCCGCACTTCGCGGTCTACAAGCTGAGTCTCGGCAAATCGCACGGCAGTCCCGGCGTGACCCACGCCAGCGGCCGGATCGAGTTCAAATGGATCGAGGGCTGCGACGGCTGGACGATCAACCAGCGCACGCGCATGGTTCTGACCAGTTCCCAGGGGCATAACTTCGAGAGCAGCTGGACCCTGGACGCCTGGGAATCCAAGGACGGCCTATCCTACCGCTTCGCCGTACGCCGGGCGGACGATGGCGAGGCTCCGGAAGAGACCCGCGGCAAGGCCCGGCTCGAGGGTCCGGGCCTGGGAGGCCGGGTCGACTACAGCGCCCCCGAAGAGCGGGTGCTGATCCTGCCGGTGGGAACGGTCTTTCCGACACGGCACAGTCAGGAGGTTCTGGCGGCGGCGGTGCGCAAGGAGCTTCTGTTGTGGCGGACCGTTTTCGACGGCACCGGCCGGGAGGGGCTGTTCGGCGTGAATGCCGCGGTCGCGCGGACGATCCCGGCCGGGACGGCGCCGTCTTTCGACTCGCCGCTGATCACGGGTGTCGCGTCCTGGCGCATGCAAATGGCCTATTTCGATGCCGAGGAACAGTCGCCCGAGCCGGACCACGAGCAGGCGCTACGAATCTATGCCAATGGCGTGGTCGATCAACTGGAGTTCGACTACACGGATTTCGCGCTCAAGGCCTCGCTCGAACAGCTGGAGGCGCTGCCTCCGCCGGACTGTCCGTAAAACGACCGGCGCGTCACGATGGCCCCGTGGGGGATCTGCGCGGTTTTTTCCGATCCCTCCGGCGCGGTCGCCTCGCGAGGGCGCGGCCCTTGTCGATAGCCGCGTCGCCCAGCTTGGCGCGCACCGCGTCGATCGCCCCTTCCACCTTGGCCCGCCGGGCGCGGTCCGGATCCGCCAGATCGGGCGGGTCGGCCTGGAGCGCGTCGACCAGGTCGCTCGCGCCGACCCCGATTAGGCGGAAGCGGCGGCCGTCGGCCTCGCGCGCCAGGACCTGCCGGGCGGTGCGGTACAGCTCCTCGGCCAGGCGCGTCGGGTCGGACCGGCGCCGGCTTCGGGTGAGCTGCCGGAACTCCGCGGTTTTGAGCTTCAGGGTCACAGTCCGGCCGGCCAAACCGGCGCGTTTCAGGCGGCGGGACACCGTTTCGCAGAGCGGCCAAAGCCGTACGGACAGCGCGTCCAGACCCGCGACATCCTCGTCGAACGTGGTTTCCGCCGAAACGCTCTTCGTCGGGGCGTCGGGCTCGACACGCCGGCCGTCCTTGCCGCGCGCGAAGCGGTACAGGCGCCGGCCCATGGCGCCATAGCGGGCTATCAGGTCCGGTTCCTCGCAGGCCCAGAGGTCGCCGACCTTGGTGATCCCGTCGCGCGCCAGGACCTTCTGCAGGGCCGCGCCGACGCCCCAGACGATGCCGACCGGTTTGTCTTCCAGAAAATCGCGGGCCTCGGCGCGGCCGATCACGGCATAGCCGCGCGGCTTGTCCAGATCCGAGGCGACCTTGGCCAGGAACTTGTTGTAGCTGAGACCAATCGAGACGGTCAGCCCGCAGTCCCGCTCTATCCGCTTGGCGAGACCCGCCAGGCTGTGGGCGGGCGGGCCCCCGTGCAGGGCTTCGGTGCCCGAGAGGTCCAGGAAGGCCTCGTCGATCGAGAGCGGCTCCACCAGCGGCGTCAGGGCGCGCATCATACGCCGGATCTCATGGCCGACGCGCCGGTACTTGGCCATGTCGGGCGGCAGGACCACGGCCCCGGGGCAGGCCTTGAGCGCCTTGAACATGGGCATGGCGGAATGTACGCCGTAGAGCCGTGCGACGTAGCAGGCCGCGGCGACCACACCGCGCCGCCGGCCGCCGATCAAGACCGGCCGGTCGCGCAGTTCGGGCCGGTCCCGTTTCTCCACGCTGGCGTAGAACGCGTCGCAGTCGATGTGGGCGATGGCGAGCTGCTCCAGCTCCGGGTGGCTCCTCAGGCGCGGCCCGCCGCACGCCGGGCAGCGCCGGTCTCCCGGTGAGGCCGGGAACAGCGCCAGACAGTCGCGGCACACGGTGGTCACGGCGGCTCCGCGCCGTCTGCCGATGCGGCGGCTCCCTCCGGCGGCCAGAGCCATGCGGCGCCGCGTACGCCGCTCGAATCGCCGTGCTTGGGCGCCAGTATCGGGGTGTCGACTCGGTCGGAGAAGACGAAGGCCGATAACTTTTCGGGCACCGCTTGGTAAAGCCTCGTCAGGTTGGAGAGGCCGCCGCCCAGCACCACGGCGTCGGGATCCAGCAGGTTGATCACCGAGGCAAGCGCCCGGGCGAGGCGGTCCTCGTAACGCCGCAGGGCCGCCTCCGCCGCCGCATCGCCCTCTGCCGCGCGCGCTGCGATCTCTTCCGCGGCTACGCTTTTCCCGCCGGCCGCGGCGTGGTCCCGGGCCAGGCCGGGGCCGGAGAGAAAGGTCTCGATACAGCCGAACCGCCCGCAGTAGCAGGGCGCTCCCGGCCGTTCCTCGTCGCGCGGCCAGGGCAAGGGGTTGTGCCCCCATTCGCCGGCGATCGCGTTGCGGCCGACAATCGTGCGGCCGTCGACCACGATCCCGCCCCCCACACCGGTGCCCAGGATGACCCCGAAGACAACCCCGGCCCCCCCGGCTGCGCCGTCGATGGCCTCCGAAAGGGTAAAGCAATTGGCGTCGTTTTCGACCCGAACGGGCCGGTTCAGCGCGGCGGCGAGGTCCCGGTCGAAGGGCCGGCCGATGAGCCAGGTCGAGTTGGCGTTCTTGACCAATCCGCTGGCGGGGGAGACGGCCCCCGGCATGCCGACGCCGACGCTGCCCGGACGGCCCAAGTCGCGCTCCAGGCAGGCGACCAGTTCGGCCACAACCGCGACCGTACCCCCATAGTCGCCGCGCGGGCTGGCCCGGCGCCGGCGAGCCAGGACTTCGCCCGCCTCGCTCAAGGCGACCGCCTCGATCTTGGTGCCGCCGAGATCCACGCCGATTCGCATACGCACCCCGGATTCCCAAGCGTCCTTCCGGCCCATGCCCACTTGATTGGACCTTTTGTAAAATGCTAACGAATTATTAACTTTGGTTAAGTATACCGTTTATAGGGTAGAACTTGGATACGAGAAGATGGCTCGCTTGCCGGCCTGTGCCAAGGTCCGCCGGATCGTCCTTGTCTCGAAGGTCCAGGCAGGACACACAAATGTCGAAGGGGGCTGGAAATGACTGATGCGCCCAGCGTCGAAACGGTGGAAGCGCCGAAGAAGACGAACGGGTCGGCCAAGACCGTGATGGTCGTTGAAGACAACGACCTCAACATGAAGCTGTTCCACGACCTGCTCGAGGCACACGGCTACAACATCCTTCAAACGAAGGATGGAATGGAAGCCCTCAGGTTGGCGCGGGAACATCGGCCCGACCTCATTCTCATGGACATTCAGCTGCCCGAGGTTTCGGGCCTCGAGGTGACCAAGTGGATCAAGGAGGACGACAACCTCAAGTCGATCCCGGTCGTGGCCGTCACCGCATTTGCGATGAAGGGCGATGAGGAAAAGATTCGCGAGGGCGGATGCGAGGCCTATATCGCCAAGCCGATTTCGGTTACCAACTTCCTGCAAACCGTGGCGCATTTCCTGAGCTGAGGAACTGGTGCTGGAATCGGGGCTATGACAGCACGGATCCTCGTAGTCGACGATATTCTACCGAACGTAAAGCTGCTCGAGGCCAAGCTTTCAGCGGAATATTTCGACGTTTTGACGGCCGGCGACGGGCCCTCTGCCGTCGAAATCGCACTCAACGAGATGCCGGATCTGATCCTGCTCGACGTCATGATGCCGGGCATGGACGGCTTCGAGGTCTGCAAGCGTCTCAGGTCCGATCCCAAGACCCGTCACATACCGGTGGTCATGGTGACCGCGCTCAGCGATGTGAGCGACCGGGTTCGCGGCCTGGAGGCGGGGGCCGACGATTTCCTGTCCAAGCCGGTCAACGATGTCGCGCTGTTCGCGCGGGTGCGTTCGCTCGTACGCCTCAAGATGATGATCGACGAGTTGCGCCTGCGCCAAGCGACCTCGGGCAGCACGGACGTGCTGGAGGCCGGGTCCTTGGGCAGCGAAAGCGAAGCCGAGAACGCGCGCATCCTCCTGGTCGAGAACAATCAGTTCACTGCGGACAAGCTGGTGGAGTTCCTGACCGAGGCCGGCCACACGCTGGATAGGGCAAGCCTGGCGGCAGAAGGGCTCGGCCTCGGCCACGAGAACGACTACGATCTGATCATCGTCAGCCTTCGGATCGACGGCGAGGACGGATTGAGGCTTTGTTCTCAGTTTCGCTCTCAGGAACAGACCCGGCACGTCCCGATTCTCCTGGTTCTGGACGATGTCGATCTTCCGAAGCTGGCCAAGGGCCTCGAGCTGGGTGTCAACGACTACCTGGTCAAGCCGATCGACCGGAACGAATTGCTGGCTCGCACCCGCACGCAGATCCGTCGCCGCCGCTATCACGACAAGTTGCGCGCCATGCTTCAGAGCAGCGTGTCCATGGCCTACACCGATGCGCTCACCGGGGTGTACAACCGGCGCTACATGAACTCGCATCTGGATCGCAAGATCCTGGAGATCGCGGAGGCGGGCAAACCGGTATCGGTGATGATGTTCGACATCGATCACTTCAAGCCGGTCAACGATACCTACGGCCATGCCGCCGGCGACGAGGTTCTGAAGCAGTTGGCTGCACGGGTCGCCGACAACGTGCGCGATTTCGACATGGTGGCCCGCTATGGCGGCGAAGAGTTCGTCGTCATCATGCCCACCACGCCCCCCGAAGCGGCCTTCATGGTGGCCGAACGCGTGCGCAATCGCATCGCCGATACGCCCTTTCCGATTCCCGGCCGAGAGGAGCCGCTGGAGGTCACGGTCTCGATCGGCGTGGCCACGACCACCGACCCTTCCGAAGAGGCGGCCAGTCTTGTGGCCCGGGCCGACGCCTCGCTCTACGAGGCCAAGCACGCCGGGCGCAACCGCTCCTGCTCGGCCGAGCTCCCGAACCCCTCCGCGGGCGATCAGGCGGCCGCCGTGGGCGGTTAGAACCAAGGCCCGAAAAGCAAAACGGCCGCCGGGAACGGCGACCGCAGCTATCATCGACGAAGCCCCCAAAGGATTATTTCATCTTCGATTCCTTGAAGAGCACGTGCTTGCGCGCGACCGGGTCGTATTTGCGCAGGCTCAGCTTCTCGGTCATATTCCGCGGGTTCTTCTTGGCCACGTAGAAGTAGCCGGTGTCGGCGGTGCTGACCAGCTTGATTTGCAGAGTGGTCGGTTTGGCCATGGCGTTCACCTCGTTGCGCAAGAATTCTTAGGTCGGACCGGGAGGATAGTCGGACCGCCGGTCAAGTCAAGCTCGCCGATCCTAGGGGCCGAGGGCGTGGCGTGGCCGCTCGCGGGCGCCGACCCATCGGAACAGGGCGGCCGGGCGGGTTGTGCCACTTTCAGTAGAACCATGGGCCAGGGCCTCGCGAAGCACCAGGGCGGTCACTTCGGCGATCGGCAGGAGTCCGGCCTCCTCGACCGGCACCCAGCGCAGATCCTCCAACTCCCCGTCGCCCACCAGGTTGCCATAGGCGGCTTGGCCGTCGGCGCGAAAGAACCTCGTATGGAAGCGGATCGGCGAGCGCGTCGGCGTGACGGCCCGGGCGACCAGCGCGAGCGCCGAAAAGGCCGGAGCGCGGCCGGCGTGGCGGAAAGCCCGCCATACCTCGGCCGGCCCCGCGGCGGCGCTATCGATCCCGGCGGGACCTGACCCTGGCCGTTCGGCCACCAGCAGGCCGGTCTCCTCGAAGGTTTCGCGCAGGGCCGCCCGGGCGAAAAGCGTCAGGTGGCGCCTGGTCGCATTGTCCGTTCCCTCTGGCGGCGAGATCATGGTCTCTGTGAAGCCGGAGGGGCGCGCGTCCGCACGCTCGACACGGCCACCGGGAAAGACGTAGACCCCGGGCATGAAACGCGAGGCACGGTTGCGCCGGCCCATCAAGACCTCCGCTTTGCCGCCCATCCCGCGAATCAACAGCAAACCGGCGGCGTCCACCGGCCTGACGGGTCTCCGCGTCACCGGCGCGAACCGTGAAAGAGGATCAATTTGTGGTGCGCTCGGCGGTCGTCGGGCCGCCGCGCAGGGCCTGAGCGTACAGCGTGACGTCGCCGAGCAGCCCGAGCGCCACCTGCAAGTCGATCTCCGGGTTGTTCTCGCTCACCGGACACTGAGCCCGTAGTGCCGAGAGCCCCGCTTGGTCATCCATG
>JAOUCL010000248.1 GCA_029859805.1 Rhodospirillales bacterium
CTTCCGATCTGCCAATGGCGGCGGGATCGAAGGCATCCGGCACACCGGACAATGGAACGACGACGTCGAAGGCCATGATGCGGTCGGTCTGGCGGTCGGGGAACACGTCCTCTGGGGCAAGGTCGCCGCCGAATGCGCCGCCGAAGGGCGAATCGCCGCCGAGGTTTTTCATGATGACCCGGCTGCCAGCCGGCACTTGCGAGAAGTCGACCACGACGTCGTAACGCCCGCCGGGCTCGAACACCAGGGTGTCGGTCTGAGTCGGGGTTCCGAGACCCTGATCGCTGCCGATGACATAGAAGTCCAGCGGAGTACCTGTGCTGGGATCCGTCTCACCGGCGTTAACGGCCACGAACTGAACCACCATGAAGCGCGAGTCGCAGCCATTCAAGAGCCGCATCCGGTAGTTGCGGGGCTCGACGTACTCCTTCGGCCAGATTACGCCGTTGACCAGCATATGATCGCCGAAGAACTCTGCCAACGCAGTGGGCCCGCCGCCGGGGAACAGGTCCGGCGGCAGGATTGCCCCCTCTCCCGTGATGAAGTCGTCGTAGAACGGATCGCCGGGGAACGCCGGATAGAACAACGCCCCCTTGTCCGTGAACATCCGGTCCTGGATGGCGTAGGCCAACTCGTACGGAAAGGCCGGCAGGCCAAGCGGGTTGCCCGACAGTCCCGTATCGTACTCGTCACGGACGAAGTAGAAGCCCGCGAGACCCGCATAGACGTTGAGACGGGTGATGCCCAGAGCGTGGTCGTGGTACCACAGGTTCCCAGCCGGCACGTCGTTGTTGTACCGGAACGTGTTGGTGAAACCGCCCGGTACGAAGTCCCACTGGGGTCCTGTGATGTCGCCGTCTGGGCTGTAGAAGAACTCGGGATTGCCGTCGAACTGGAAGTCGGTGTTACCGCCGTGGAGATGGGTGATGATCGGCACCCCGTCATCTTCGATGCTGAACTGCGTGTAGTCGACGCCATTGGCCGAGCTGTCTCCGTGAAGCGAGTAACACCAGTGCAGGTTGGTGTCCACGGGCAGCAGGTGCTTGTTGTCGGACAACTCATTGGACCAGCGCACAGTCGTCTCGGCGGGACCGCCGGCGCTGACGCTCTTTACCTGGAACGTCTTGCCCGGCCAACTGACGAAGTTATCTTCGCCGTAGCCCCAGACCTTCGTCTTGAGGCGACGCCCGTTTCGCGGGTCCACAAGCCCGGTCGATTGTTGCGTCTCGGCCAGGCGGATCTTGAACAGGCCCTTCTTATCCGCCTGATAGATGAAGCCGGGGTCGAGTGCGTTCGGGACCGGGTTAACGAACTTAGGCTGTAGCGCGGGGTCGGACAGTCCCGGGGCCGCTGTCGCCGCGCGCGCTCGCCGCCCGGTCCACAGGCCCGGTAACGCGAAACCGACGCCCACCGCGGCCGTGCCCTTCAGAAATCCTCGGCGTGTCGGGCTGAGGGCCGTGGATCCATATCTCCTTGCAGTCATCTCCGTTTCTCCTGGGTCGGATAGTCCGTGTGAAATCTTTCTGCCGGCGTCACGCTGCGACGCGGCGGCAGCGGTCTGTTTTCAGATGTCGGGGGCGGTCGGGCGGGTCGCGCGCGGTACCGACGCGAAGCCGGTCCCCAGGAGGCGCAAGCGGCTTGAAGTGGATTTGGCGGCGCGGACACCACTGCACACAACCTAGGCAAGTGCGCCTAATGGCCGTGTCAAATCTGTGCCACGGCTGGCTCGGCTTGATAGTCAGGCGGTTCGATGTCAATTTATGACGCGGTTGCCCCACGGCTCTCACCAAATGCTGTCCGGGGTGACTATGGCGCCGGTCCAGGTGCCCGCCTGGATCGGCGCTGCTAACTACCTGTTATTTCACTTGATCCCCCATTGCTCACAAGGATCCCCTACGTTCTCAGTTCCGGACCGGAACGGGATCACGCTGCCAACTTCATGATTGCAGGAAAACCCTGATCGGGCTGCCAAGCTTGCCTGATACGCCGTTGCCCCGTCCGAACACATCCCCATCACGAGAGCCCCTTCCGATATGCTTCGTGACCCGCCGTATCGGAACAGGGCTTGCAGCGAATGTCGTTGATTTGAATCAAGAATTTGAATTATTCCAAGGTATTTGCTGGACGCGCGATATGTTCGCCGTGGGTCGACGGTCCGCGACCCAACGACGGACTCAGGCCGCAGCGCCATTTCGGTGAAGGCTCGGCCTGTCTACCACCTGGACGCGGCTCGGGGGCAGAGGAGGTGCCCGAGCGACAGGGCAGGTCAGAAGCGAGGCGGTTCGCCGCCTCCGGTTTTGCCGCGCCGGCGCCTCGCGCGGCGCTTTTCGCGGTCGGTTGGCTCTGCGTCGGGGCGTGCCCCCAATATCCCTTGCTGCACGGCGCCGCTCGTGATCGGGCCGAGGCGGGCGACGATCTGCTCCAGGGTGGGGGGCTCGCCGGGCGTGTGGCTCTCCAGCGCGGCGCGCATGACAGCGATGTGCTGGGGCGTGGTGCCGCAACAGCCGCCGATGATGCGCACGCCGGCGTCCAAGGCCAGGCGCGCGTAGTCGGCCATGAGTTCCGGCGTGCCGGAATAGATGATCTCGCCTTCGACGTACTCCGGGATGCCGCAGTTGCTCTTGGCGATCAGCACGTCTTCGGGCGCGCCCGCCGCGCGCAGGTTGACGATCGCCGCCATCAGCTCGGCCGGCCCGGTGCCGCAGTTGCCGCCGTAGGCCGCGGGCCGGGGCGTGAGGCCGTGGACCAGCTGCACGACCTGGGCGGGCGTCACGCCCATCATGGTGCGGCCGTTGGTGTCGAAGCTGAGCGTCGTCGCCAGCGGCAGGCCGGTCCTGGCCCCGCCCTCGACCGCAGCGCTCAGCTCCTCGACCGAGGACATGGTCTCGATCCAGAGCAGGTCCGCGCCGCCCTCGGCCAGCGCCGCGGCCTGCTCGGCGAAGGCGTCCGCCGCGTCCTCCCCGGAGAGCGGCCCGATCGGGGCCAGGATCTCGCCGGTCGGCCCCATGGAGCCCGCCACGACGACCTCGCGGCCGGCGCCGTCGGCCGCCTCCCGGGCCAGGCGCGCGGCCGCCCGGTTGATCTCGGCCACCCGGTCCTGGGCCTCGTGCAGCTTGAGCCGGTGGCGCGTGCCGCCGAAGCTGTTGGTCAGGATGAGGTCCGAACCGGCCTCGATGAAGGCGCGATGCAGGCCGCCGACGCGCTCGGGATACTGGAGGTTCCACAGCTCCGGCGCGTCGCCGGTCTCGAGCCCGAGGGCGAAGTAGTTGGTCCCTGTGGCCCCGTCGGCCAGGAGCCAGGGACGCTCGGCGAGCAGGCGCGTCAAACGGTCGGGCATGGCACCACGGGATCTCCGGAAAGGGCCGGCGGTCTCGGCCGGACGGGGCCGACGTTATGGCGGGCGGTTAACAGCGTCAAGCGGCGCGGTGTCTAAGCTCGGCCGACTTCACGCAAAAGAACTCCGAGAAGCCCGGCGAAGGGCAGGTCGCCCGGAACCCGCTCGAGGCGTCTCCGCCGGCGGAGATTGCTGCACCGAATATCTTGCCGGACACCGCGGTAAAGTGGTTCGATTTCTATACAATACTATATATATGTATGTGAATCTCGGTATATGTGTATCTTTTCGGTGTTCTATAAATGACGGTATTTTCATAATATTTTAGGGGAAGATATGATACCTTCTTCAGGCGTCCCAAACGGCCCAATATTCCGGTAGTGGAGCGGCGCGTCGTGGTTTTTTCGAGGGACGTGGTCCGAAATGTGTAACCGGTTCGGGCTCCGAGGGTTCCGGCCGGCTTAGCCAATCCTTAAGTCGCAGGCATTAGATCCTGACTTAACACCCGAATCGGGACCCGGCAGGAGCGAGCAATGCGGGTACTCTATGTCGACGACGACCCGGCCATGACCGCGGCGGTCGAGCAGATGCTTGCCAGCGAGGGCTACGACTGCGATGCCGTTGCCCTCGGCAAACGCGCTGTCGAGATCGCGAAGCGCAACAAATACGACGTCATTCTCCTGGACATCATGATGCCGGACATCGATGGGTACGAGGTCGTGGAGCGCGTGCGCAAGGCCGGCGTACGGACACCGATCCTGGTCCAGTCGGGTCTGGTGGACCGGGATAACGATATGGAAGGGCTGTGGCTGGGGACCAGCGAGTACCTGATCAAGCCCTTCAACAAGGGCGAGCTCATCGAACGCATCGAGGCGGTGCTGTCCCGCTCGGCAAGTACCTCGGTATCGGACCCGGTTTACGCGCC
The DNA here is from genome assembly GCA_029859805.1 of Rhodospirillales bacterium. GTDB lineage: Bacteria > Pseudomonadota > Alphaproteobacteria > Kiloniellales > JAKSDN01 > CAMYKD01. The sequence goes on from JAOUCL010000248.1 coordinate 4,260, forward strand.
GGACGCCGGAGCTCCCACGGAGGAAGGTAGAGAGCAGCGGAGACGCCACCGGCGGTTCGACACCGTGCAGCCCGGCAGGATCCTGCACGGCCGAGGCATCGACTGCATCATATTGGACATGTCCTATGGTGGCGCCGCCATACAGATTTCCAACGCCGATATCGACTGCCCGGAGAGCTTCGAATTGCAGCTGCAATCCGGGTCGACGCTTCGCTGCCAGGCGCGTTGGCGGTCCGGAGACAGGATCGGCGTGCAGGTCGAAACGCAGTGGCCGGAGGAGGTCGTAGGCAATCTCGTGAACCAGTTCGACCCTGCGGCCGAGGCCCCGGCATCGCCCGTGGTTGAGCCGGCACAGCGGGCGGAGGCCGTCGCGCAGGTCGGCCGGGAGCCGGAGGCAGTACCCTCGCCGCGGCGGGCGCGTCCGGTGCCGACCCCACCGCAGGACGCCCCGATCTCAAACCGGCAGGTCCCCACAAAGATCCAGCCGGAGGGCGACCGTGCTGACGATCCTCAGGTCTTCGCCGTGGACCGCGGTATCCACCTGGTCGCGGAGTCCTGCGAATGCGCGGAGCTCGTGGTCGAGGGCTATCTCGAAGCCACGGTCCGGGCCCGGAGTCTACGGGTCGGCCCGGACGGCCGCTTCGTCGGCGCCGCCGAGGTCGCGGTCGCCGAGATCCACGGTCACGTCGAAGGCGACCTGACCGTGACCGGAAAGCTCGTGATCCATCCGACCGGCAGGGTATCCGGTACCACCCGGTACCGGCAGATCGCCATGGAGAGCGGCGGCCGCATCCTGGGCGAGGTCCGGATCCTGTCCCAAGTTCCGGTGGTGGTGCCCGAGGATGAACGGGACCTTCGCCAGGCCGCCCCCGCGGCTTAGGAGCGCCGTAGCCAGCGCTTGCTGTCCATGACTCCGCAAATCTAGCCGGGCGGCATTCCGCCAGATGCCGCCGAGCGGCGCTTATGCGCCCTTCTCCGTCGCGCAGACGAAAGAGGGCGCGTTGCGGGCGCGCGGATAATCGCCGCGACGTCCTCTGGGAGGCTTTGGTCATGAACGAGACGGCGGGCGGGGATGGCGGGCACCGGGGTCGGCGCGGCCGCGGGGAGGCTGGCGGCGCGGACGCCAGACGTGCGCTCCGGCGTGGTGGCAAGACCGCCAAGAACAGCTTCATTACACGCCGGATCCCGCCCTACCGAATCCTGAGCGAGGAGGGCCTCGCGCTGATCGAGGCCAATGCCGACACGGTGCTGGAGGAAACCGGCATCGAGTTCCGCGACGACCCGGAGGCACTCGGGATCTGGAAAGCGGCCGGTGCCGACGTGACGGGCGAGCGGGTACGCTTCCCGCGCGGCCTGTGCCGCGACATCGTCACCAAGAACGCGCCCGCGAGCTTCGTCCAGCACGCGCGCAACCCGGCGCGCTCGGTCACGGTCGGCGGGGACGCGACGGTCTTCGCGCCGGTCTACGGGCCGCCCTTCGTGAGCGACCTGGAGGGCGGCCGGCGCTACGCCACGCTCGAGGACTTCTGCAACTTCGTGAAGCTGGCCTACATGGCGCCGGCGTTGCACCACTCGGGCGGCACGGTCTGCGAGCCGGTCGACGTGCCGGTCAACAAGCGCCACCTCGACATGGTCTACAGCCACCTGCGCTATTCCGACCTGCCCTTCATGGGCTCGGTGACCGCGCCCGAGCGCGCCGAGGACACCGTCGAGATGGCGAAGATCGTGTTCGGCGCGGACTTCGTCGAGAACAACACGGTGGTCATCAGCCTGATCAACGCCAACTCGCCGATGACCTACGACGACACCATGCTGGGGGCGCTCAAGGTCTATGCCCGGGCCAACCAGGCGTGCATCGTGACCCCCTTCATCCTCTCGGGCGCCATGGCGCCGGTCACCCCCGCGGGCGTGATGACCCAGACCCTGGCCGAGGCCCTGGCGGGCCTGGCCTTCGCCCAGCTCGTGCGGCCCGGCGCGCCGGTCGTCCTCGGCAGCTTCGCCAGCTCGATCTCCATGCAGTCGGGCGCGCCCACCTTCGGCACGCCCGAGCCGGCGCTGGTGCTCTACGGCATGGCGGAGCTGGCCCGGCGGCTCGGCGTGCCGTTCCGCTCCGGCGGCTCGCTCTGCGGCGCCAAGCTGCCCGACGCCCAGGCCGCGCACGAGTCGTCCCAGACCCTCGTCCCGACGGTTTCTGCCGGCACGAATTTCGTGCTGCACGCGGCCGGCTGGCTCGAGGGTGGGCTGGTGTCCTCCTACGAGAAGTTCGCCATCGACGCCGACCAGCTCGGCATGATGCAGGTCTTCGCGGGCGGCTACGATCTCTCCGAGAACGGCCAGGCGATGGACGCCATACGCGAGGTCGGCCCCGGCAGCCACTTCCTCGGCTGCGCCCACACCCAGGCCAACTTCGAGACCGCGTTCTACCGCTCGGCCGTGGCCGACAACAACTCCTTCGAGCAGTGGCAGGCCGAGGGTGGCCTGGACACCGCCCGGCGCGCCAACGCGCTCTGGAAGAAATGGCTCGCCGACTACGAGCCGCCGGCCCTCGATCCCTCGGTCGACGAGGCGCTCCAGGCCTTCGTCCGGCAACGCAAGGAGTCCATGCCCGACGCCTTCTCGTAAGAGGCTGGCTACCCGCGAAAAGAAGGAGGGAAACCGGGACTGGCTCCGTGTCGCGCCAGCGGCATGGTGCCTGTCCCGCTTTCCCGGATCGCCGCCGGCACCGCGGCCAGCCGGTCCGCGAAAACGGGGACAGGCACACAGCCGCTGACGCGCCTGCGAGCCAGTCCCCTTTTTTGCTGGCAGGGCGCCCTCAATTTCGCCCCAAAAATGCCACAACCCGTTAGCGAAGTATAAACCCTCCCGAGTTATTCTCGTTCCCGCGGGTGGAGGAAGCCCGCCGCCAACTGGTCGTTCCGCCAAGGGACTCTGAGAGGGAGTTGCCGGCAGATGCCCAGGCCGAAAGGCCTTCGCGTCTCCGTCCCCCAAAGAGAGTGCCCTGCAACGCAAAAGGAACGACCATGCCCAGCACAAAAACCCCCACGCGCTTCGCGCTTACCCTCCTCGCCGCCACCTGCCTGACGCCCGTCGGCCAGGCCCAGGCCGCCCCCGGCGACCCGATCGGCCCCGAGTTC
>JAOUCL010000004.1 GCA_029859805.1 Rhodospirillales bacterium
GGCTTGGCCGGTCTTCGTGGACGCCGAGCCGGAGACCTGGCAGATGGATCCGGCCCGGGTCGTGCATTTTCTCGAGCGCCAGTGCCTGTGGACCGGGAGCGGACTGTGCAACCGCGCGACCGGCCGGCGCATCGGCGCGCTTCTGCCGGTCCACGTCTTGGGCCACCCCGTGGACCTGGCGCCGATCCTGGCCGTGGCCGAACGCTACGGCTTGCCGGTCGTCGAGGACGTCGCGGAGAGCCTCGGCGCGCGCTATCACGGACAGCCGGTGGGGCGGCTCGGGCAGATCGCCTGTTTCAGCTTCAACGGCAACAAGGTGATGACCACGGGCGGGGGCGGCATGCTGGTGACCGACGACCCCACCCTGGCCGAGCAGGCGCGCTACCTGACCACCACGGCCCGGGACGATGCTCTCGAAGGCGTTCACGGCACGGTCGGCTACAACTATCGCCTGACCAATATCCAGGCGGCCATGGGCTGCGCCCAGCTCGAACGCCTGGACGCCCTGCTCGCCGCCAAGCGGCGCATCGCGGCGCGCTATCGCGAGGCCCTGGCCGGGCTCTCCGGCGTGCAGGCCATGCCCGAAGCCGACTGGGCCGAGAGCGCCTTCTGGCTGTACAGCATCCGGCTGGACGAAGAGGCCGCGGGGCTCGGCAGCCGGGAGCTTCGGGCCCGCCTCGCCCGCGCCGGGATCGAGACCCGGACCTTCTGGCAGCCCCTGCACCTCAGCCCGGCCCACAGCAGCGCGCCCTGCCTGGGCGGCGCGGTCGCCGAGCGGCTGCACCGCGAGATCCTCTCGCTGCCCTGTTCCTGCGGCCTTACACCGGCCGACCAAGACCGTGTCATCGCGGCGCTCCGAGAGGCGCTCGGCGCATGATCGACGGGCTTTCCGTCCTGGCCCTGGTCACGGCCCGCGGCGGCTCGGCCGGACTGCCGCGCAAGAACCTCAGGACGGTCGGCGGCCGGTCCCTGGTCGCCCGCGCGGTGCAGGCGGGTCAGCGCGCCGAAACGGTCGACCGCGTGGTGTTGTCGTCCGACGATCCCGAGATCATCCAGGCGGCCCTCCTGGCCGGTTGCGACGTGCCCTTCGTGCGCCCGGCGGCGCTGGCGGGCGACGAGGCGCGATCGATCGACGTGGTGCGGCACGCGCTGCAGGCCTTGCCCGAGCGCTACGACCTGCTCGTCCTGCTGCAACCGACTTCGCCGCTGCGTGCGCCCGAAGACGTCGACGGCGCCGTCGAGCTCTGCGTGCGCCGAGAGGCGCCGGCCTGCGTTTCGGTCTGTGCCGCGGATAAGCCGCCGTTCTGGATTCACGGGCTGGACGAGCGGCTCAGGCTGCAGCCGATCCTGCCCGAATACCGCCAGGCCTCGCGCCGGCAGGACCTGCCGCAGGCCTATGCCGTCAACGGCGCGGTCTACGTCGCGCGCGCGGATTGGATCATGGTGCTGGACAGCTTCATCGGTCCGGACACGCTCGGCTACGTCATGCCCCGGGAGCGCTCGATCGACATCGACGACGCGCTCGACCTCGCGATCGCCGAGATGCTTGACGCGCGTCTCGAAGGCGAGGGCGACGTCACGCAACCGGCCGAGATCGCCAGGAAGGCCTGACGGCGACGCGGGCTATTCCGGATACCGGGTCGCGGCCTTGACCAGCGTCCCGTCGGGCAGGTCGCTGCCGGGCAGCACGACGGCCCCGGCGCCGATCATGCATGTCCGGCCTACTTTGCAGTTCCCCAGGACGATGGCTCCTGGGGCGAGGTGGCTGCCGGCCCCGATGGCGCAGTCGTGCTCGACGATCGCCCGCGTGTTGACGATGCAGCCCCGTCCGACCGTCGCATGGGGCTGCACCACGGTGCCGGCCAAGACCACGGCGCCGGCCTCGATCCGCGCACTTGGGCTGATCACGGCCGCCGGATGGATCACCGGCGGTGCCTGGAAGCCCGCCGCCAGATAGTCTTCCAGCAACTTCAGCCTCCCCTCGAGGCGATCGGGCCGCGTTCCGGCGATACCGAGCGCGAGCGGCAACGCGCGCAGCCCGGCATCCGCCAGTGCCGCCTCGTCCGACGCGATCCATTCGGCGTCCAGCCAGTCGGCCTCGCGACGGTCGACATAGGCCGCTACCGGATCGGGCAGAGCTTCCGCGACGACCTTGGCGTGGCCGCCGGCGGCGATCAGCAGATGCATCGGCGGCGGCCTCATTCGATCGTTTCGTCCGTCTTGTAGGCCCGGTCGCTGGCGCGCCCGAGCAGGTCCCAGTAGCGCATCGGCGATGCCCCGGTTCCGGGCCGCTTCACGGTCAGGTTCCGCTCCGTGAAGGGCGCGCCGGCCGCGATCTCGGCGGCTGCCGTCAGGCTCTTGCGAGCGACGGCGATGTTGTGCAGCTCGCTTGCCGCCGGGGCCTTCTCCTTTGCGCCCAGGGCCAGCTCGACCTCGCGGATCGCGCGGACCATGTGATTCAGCTCGTCCGGCTCCAGGCTGGCGGCGTGGTCTGGGCCGGGCAGGCCCCGGTCGAGGGTGAAGTGCTTCTCGATGACCGCCGCGCCCAGCGCGGCCGCCGCGATCGGCACGGCGATGCCGTTGGTGTGGTCGGAATAGCCGGCGCGCAGGTCGAAGGCCTCGGCGATGGTCGCCATGGCGCGCAGGTTGACGTCCTCGAAGGGCGCCGGATACTCGGTCGTGCAGTGCAGGACGACGACGTTCCGGGTCACCGCGGCCCGGCCCTCCGGCTTGACCCAGGCCGCCTCGAAGGCCGCGGTCGACGGCGGTTCCCGGCCGGCCGTGTAACCGAAGGCGAGCACGGCCAGCGCGGCCTCGACCTCCGCGAGCGTGGCCATGCCGGTCGACAGGATCACCTGCCGTCCGCTGCGCCCGGCTTCGAGCAGGACCATCGGGTTGGTCAGGTCCCCGGAGGAGATCTTGAGCACGGGCAGCCCCAGGTCCTCGGCAAGATAGCGCAGGCTCCGGGGGTCGAAGGGGGTGGACAGGAACTTGATGCTCCGCTCCCGGCAGCGCGCGAGCAGCGCGCGGTGCATCGAGTCGTCCAGCTCGAGACGCCGGAGCATCTCGAACTGGGTATCGTCGCCGTCCGTCGTCTGCCTCTGGTACCGGGCCTTGGGCGCCGCCCGGGTCACCAGGTGCTCGCTGCGAAAGGTCTGGAACTTGATGGTGTCGGCGCCCGCTTCCGCCGCGACGTCGACCATCTCCAATGCCCGGTCCAGCGACCCGTTGTGATTGACGCCGGCCTCGGCGATGATTTCGGTATGCCGCGGGCCGCTCACGCGCCGGGCTCCAGGTCGAAAAAGCGCTTCTTGATCAAGGCCGAGGGATCCTGGACCGCCTTGATCGCCGCGACGATCCGCGGTGCGGCATGACCGTCGCCGTAGGGATTGACGGTGCCGCCGCAGTCGAGCTCGAAGGCCCGGCGCACCGCCGCCACGATGGCTTCGGCTTCCGGCGGGCAATCGATCACCGAGGCCGCGCGCAGCCGGCCCTTCTGGCGGTCGCCGATATTGACCGTCGCTGTCCCGAGCGACGGGACCTCGAGCAGGCCGCTGGAGGAATTGCCGACCACGGCGTCGACCTGCGCCGCTGTGCTCCAGTACAGGAGCTGGCCCAGAGAGCCGTGCGCCACCGCGTTGTCGCGGCCGGCCACGAAGTCGTCGATCATACGAATCAGCGCCCGCCCCGCGGTGTCGGCGTTGGGCTGGGTGAAAACCAGGCCGACCTCCGGTCCCAGGGTCTCGAGGGCGGACAGCAGTTCCCGGAACGGCTGTTCGGCCGGGTGCTCGTCCAGCGTGACGGGGTGGAAGGTGACGAGAAGATTGCGCGGCCGCAGCGCAAGGCCGATCCGCTGTTCCACGGTACCGCGGTCGAGCAGGCGGGTCTGGCGCAGATAGTCGAGTCCGGGATTGCCGGTCGTATGGATGCGCGCGGGGTCCTCGCCCAGTTGTCGCACCCGGCGGGCCGAGTCCTGGTTGGTCGCGAAATGCAGGTGCGACATCTTGGTGATCGCATGCCGGATCGCCTCGTCGAAGGCGCCCTCGGTGACGTCGCCGCCGGCCAGATGGGCGATCGGGATGCGGGCGACCAGCGCGCTCTGCGCGGCGGCCAGCAACTCGAAGCGGTCGCCCAGCAGGACCAGCATATCGGGCCGGAGCCGCGCCAAGGCGTCGGCGAAGCCGATGGTGCCCAGGCCCATGGACTTCGCGACCCCGACCGCCGTGTCCGAGGACAGCAGCATCTCGACCTTCTCGTCGATCGCGAAGCCGTCCGCTTCGATGACCTCGCAGGTCAGGCCGAACTCGGGCGAGAGGTGCATGCCGGTGACGACGAGCTGCAGGGCCAGGTCCGGGTCCCGTTCCAGCTCGCTCATGACGGCATGCAGCAGGCCGTACTCGGCGCGCGTGCCGGTCACCACACAGATCCTGCGTTTGCTCGCCATGGTCACTCCGGCCGAGACCCTAACCCCTCGCCCGACAATCGGAGGCAAAGTTTACGAATAGATTAACCATATTATACTAGGAGCCACAGGCCATTCGCAGCACCGGAACGCGGTCAGGATGAGTTGGTCTCCGCGCACCAGGCTCGCCACATGGCGCGATAGGCGTCCTCCAGGCATTCGGTGAAGCCGGCCACGTCGGCGAGCGCCGACTGCGCGACCTCGTCGCGGAGCCGCGTGCGCAGCCCGTCCAAGGCCCCGCGGTCGGCGCCCAGGCGCAGGGCAATCGCCGCCAGGTCGTCCGGGCTCTCGGCCGCCCAGTCCGCATGGCCGGCGGCGTCCAGCAGGCTCGCGCCCAGGCGCGCGGCATGGTGGCCGCCGGCCAGGGCGATCACCGGGACGCCCATCCACAGGGCGCGGCAGGCCTCGACCACCGCGCCGTTCGGCGCGGTGTCCAGGGCGATATCGACATGCTGGTAGAACTCGAAACCGGAGCGGAAATTGTCGACCATGTTGACCAAATCCACGCGGTCGCGCAGTCCCAGGTGCGAGAACAGCTCGAGGCAGCGGTCGATGCCGGCCTGGTCCTGGTCGAAGCGGTTGCAGATCAGCAGGCGGGCACCGGGAAGCACGCCCAGCGCCCGGGCCCAGAGCGCCGCGGTGCCGGGGCCGATCAGGCCCAGGTCGCAGCTCGCTCCGAAGGTGACGTGTCCGGCCTGTTCGGCGGGCAGGGGACCGACCGGGGGCGAAAGGCCCGGCGTTCTGTACGCGAAATGGGCGCGCGGCAGGCGCCACACCCGCCCCCCCGCCTTGGGCCCGCTCAAGTCGCTCGGCCAGGCCAGGCCGTCGGTCAGGAAATGATCGATCGCCGCGACGCCGGAGGGATGCGGATAACCGAGCCAGCCGACCGCGACCGGGGCCGGCCGCCGGGCCAGGGCCAGGAGCCGGCCGCCCTCGTGGTGTCCGGTGAGGTCGACCACGATATCGACCGCGTCGCCGCGCAGGATCTCCCAGACCGTTTCGTCGTCGACGCCCGTGATGTCGGTCCACTTGTCGGCCGCCCGTATCAGTCCTTCCGTCACCGCGTCGGCGCGGGTCCCGTCGGCGTAGCAGTAGGCCTCGATCCGGTCCCGGCGGTGCGCCTTCAGGACTGGCTCGAAGAGCTGCATCAGGTCGTTGCCGTAGAAGGCGCCAGAGAGATAGGCCACCCGAAGCCGCCGCTCCGGATCGGCATCGCGGTCCGGCGGCAGCGGCCGCGGCGCGACCCCGGCGGCGTGGCGCGCCTGCCAGTGCCCGTGCGCCCGCGCCAATTCTGAGGCGCCGGCTCCCGGCCGGCGCAGAAGATCGGCCAGGAAACGGGAATGCAGGCCGGGTTGGTCCGGCGCGCGCTCGATAGCCGTCTGGTGACAGGCTGCCGCTTCGTCGTGGCGGCCGGCGGCGGAGAGGGCCCGGGCCAGGACGCTCAGGTCCCCGGGCAGCGCCTCGTCGCCGTGCAACAAGGCATGGCACGCGGCCACGGCCTTCGTGGCCTGTCCGGTGCCCAGGCAGGCGCGGGCCATGATCCGCAGGCTGCCGTTCTCCCCCGGCGTGAGCTCGAGCTGCTTCTCGCAGTCGGCAAGGGCCTCGCGGAAGGCGCCGGCCTCGAGCTTTCTTTCGGCGCGGTCGCGGTACAGGGTCGGCCGGGCGGACTCCAGGTTCTTGAAGAAGCTGCCGAAGCGGTCGGGCAGCAGGCCGGGGATTGTCGGGTGAGGAGACAGCGTCGTCGCGACCTTGGCATAGAACAGGGCGTCGTTGACCTTGCCCAGGCGCGCGTAGGTCGCCGCGAGCGCTTCAGCGTACTCCTGCACCGTGGCGTCCATGTCGTGGGCCTTCTCGAGCAGCTCGATGGCCCGGGTCGGCTCGTCCAGGTCGAAGGTCAGGAGGCCGAGCAGATAGACCGCCTCGGCGCAGGCGGGATCCTGCTTCAGGGCCGTTTCGCAGGCGACAATGGCTTCGTCGTGCCATTCCGCCTCGAGGCAGCCGAGCGCCTCGCGGACGGCGCGCCCGACGCCGCTCTCGGCAGAGGTTTCGTCCGGCGTGCTGTCCGACATGGCACCGGTCATCTTGAACCCTCGTTGCCGGCGTTCGATCCGAACGCTCCGCTCAGGCCTACCTGAAGAGCTGCAGAACCGACTGCTCGCTCTGGCCGGCGAAGGCCAGGGCGCTGACGCCGAGCTGCTGGCGCGTCTGCAGCGCGACCAGGTTGGCGCCCTCCTCGGTGATGTCGGCCAGGTTGAGCTTGCCCGCGCCGCCCGCCAGCACGTTGACGTAGTTTTCCGTGAAGTCGAGACGGGTCTGCAACAGGGCGATGTTGGAGCCCAGAGACTGGGCGTTGCCACGCAGGGTGTCGGTTGCCGTGGCGATCTCGGCGAGAGCCGCATCGATCAAGGTGGACAGGCTGAGGTTGGCGACCGAGTTGATCGCGAGCCCGAGCGAGCCCGTCGTGACGTCGACCGAATCGATGTTCAGCACGCTGTTCGAATCGGAGCTGAAGAAGACCTCCAGTGCCGAGCCTGTCGCGTTGATCAGGTTGAGGCCTTGATAGGACGCGTCGGTGGCGAGGTTGTCGATCTGGGCGCGCAGGTCGTTGAACTGCGTCTCCAGCAGGGTCAGCTCGTTGCCGCTCGAGGACTTGGCGCTGATCAACAGGCCCTTCAGCTGCTGCACCAGGGCGTCGATCGCCTCGATCGCCTCCAGGGCGGTGGTCACAGAGCTGACCGCCTGATCGATGCCTTCCTTCCTCTCGTCCATGTCGCGGGCATGGTCGCTGATCGCCTTCGCCTCGAAGAACACGCGCGCGTCGTCCACGGGGCTCGCCACGCGCAGCCCGGTCGACAGGCGGTTCTGCGTGCGCGAAATGAGCCGTTCGGTGTTCGCCAGTGCCAGCAGGTTCTCGCGTACTGCTGCGGAAAGTGAAATGTCGTTGGCCATCGTCCCGTCTCCATACTGGATGGGGTTTCGGATTGGACAGGGTCCATGTTCGGATGACCAAACTGCAACGAGCGTACCAGTCGCTATTTAATATATATATCAATAAGTTATGTGTAGTCCTCCGGCCCGGGAATGGTCGCTCTTGCCGGGCGGGCGGCAGGCTTTGCCGGGAGCCCGTGGCAGAATTTACCGCCCGGCCGACGCCCGTGCGGTCGGCGCAAAAGAAACGGGGGCGCATTAGCGCCCCCGTTGGAGTGTGAGCCGGTGGTTCCGGCTGTCCGGGTCTTACCGGAACAGCGCGAGCACCTGCTGTTCGCTCTGGCCGGCGAAGGCCAGGGCGCTGATGCCCAACTGCTGACGGGTCTGCAGGGCCACCAGGTTGGCGCCTTCCTCGGTGATATCGGCCAGGGTGAGCTTGCCGGCACCTTCCTCGAGGACCCCGACGTAGCGGTCGGTGAAGTCGAGGCGGGTCTGCAGCAACGCGACGTTGGAACCGAGCGTCTGGGCGTTACCCGAGAGCTCCTCGACCGCGGCGTCCAGCTCGGCGATGGCCGCATCGATGAGCGACGTCAGGCTGAAGTTGGCGGCCGAGGTGATGTCGAGGCCGAGCGAACCCGTCCTCAGGTCGACCGAGGCGATGCTGATCTGGCTGGCCGTCAGGTTGCTGAACTCGACGTCGAGCGACGAACCCGTGCCGTTGATCAGGTTGAGACCCTCGTAGGTCGTGTCGGCGGCCAGGTTGTCGATCTGGGTGAGCAGCTCGTTGTACTGGCCGACCAGCGAGGTGAGCTCGGTACCCGACGCCGACTTGGCGGAGATCGCCAGACCCTTGGCCTGGCGGACGATGGTGTCGATAGATTCGACGGTCTCGAGGGCCGCGCTGACCGAGCTGATTGCCTGGTCGATGCCGTCCTTCTTCTCGTTCAGGTCGCTTGCCCTGTCGGTCAGCGACTTGGCCTGGAAGAAGACACGCGCGTCCTCGACCGGGCTGGACACCCGCAGGCCCGAGGCCAGACGGTTGTTGGTCCGGTTGATCAGGTCGTTGGTGCCCTGCAGGGCCAGCACGCTGGCCCGCGCGGCGGCGGATAGGGTGATTTCGCTTGCCATTCTGGTTCTCCATTCTGAAGCGTTATGTGATGGACCTTCTGGTCCCGGGGCCGTTCTGACCCACCGCTTTACAAGCAACCGCCGTGCCAGGAAGCCCGCGGGGAGGGGTCCAGGGTCCGCGCCGGACGGTTTGGCTAACGAAAGGTAACCCTGGCCCGAAAGGCGGAATCTTTTGCCGGGTCGGGCGGAAATTTCTGCCGAGGGCGGCAAGAATTGCCGGTCTGCGCGCGCGCGGGCGGCTGCCCCGGCGGGTGGCGTCGCGGCGCGCCGGAGGGCGCGTTCAGGCGAAGAGGTTGAGCACCGAGCCCGGCTCGATCTCCTGGGGCAGGACCGTGTTCTGGGCGATGAAGTCGCTCAGGGCCTGCGCGCCCTCGAAGGCGAGCGAGACGCTGGTCAGGATCGTCGCGGTGCGCTCCTGCAGCGCCTGGATCTTGTCGATCTGCTGCTTGCGCTCGGCGATCTCTATGTCGTCGATCTTGAGCCGGGCTTCGTCCAGGCTGCGGTCCACGCTTTTGACAAGGTTGGTCGTCAGGTCCTGGTTGATCTCGACGATCGAGAGCGACTCGGTAAAGTCGGCGGCGAGACCGTCGATCGTGTCCTGGGCGGCCTGGATGTCGGCCGGCGTCGCGAAGTCGTTGGTCACGATGGCCTCGATGGCGGCCAGACCGTCGGCCTTCGCCTGCCTCAGGCCGTCGGGTGCCCCCAGGCGGCTCGTCGTCGCGGTGCGCAGCTTGTCGAGGGTCTCCAGGAGCTCGCTCCGCTTGGCCTCGAACTCGCTCACGCTCGCGGGATCGGCCAGGGCGCGCAGCGCGTCGAGCTGGTCGAGCGCGTCCTTCACGGTCAGACGGTTGCTGGCGACCACCGTCTTGTAGGCCTTGGCCTCCGCCAGCTCGCGGTCCAGGCGGGTGGCCTTGACCCTGAGCAGCGCCGTCTTGCCGCGGCCGAAGTCGTCGTCCTGGAAGGCCTCGATCTCCTTGTCGAGGCGGGCCAGGGCCGTGTTCTGCGCGATGTTGAACTGCAGTTCGAAGTTCGGGCGCGCGGCGGCCTGGGCCAGGCGCACCAGGGCCGTGGCCGTCGAACTGAAGAAGGCGCTGCCCGTGAAGTCGATCAAGGCGGTCTTCCTGATACTTTCATACTAGTCGATTATCCAGGGTCACCGGTTAAGGCACCGCTAACGCGTGGGGGTTCCCTCACAGATAGTCGAGCAAGGTCAGCGACTGTAGGCGGCCCAGCGAGGCGTAGGAGGCTTCGAGCACCTGCTGCTGGCTCTGCAGCTTCACGATCACCTCGTTGCGGTCGATGTTCTCGAGGTCGTGGACCACGCCTTCGGCGTAGGCGTTGAAGTTCTCGTGGCGCTCGCCGGCCAGGGTCAGGCTGTCGCGCGCCCGGGACAGCTCCATGCGCAGCTGGTCCAGCGTCTCGAAGGTGCTGCCCGGAAGCGGGTCCAGGACGTCGTCCAGCATCTCCTTGGCCTTGACGATGACCGCCCGTTCGAAGGGATCGCTGGAATCCGCGTTCGGCAGGTTGGCCACGGCGTCCAGGGCACTCAGGATCTGCTGAAAGGCCGGCAGGTCGGCGCGCAGGTCGTAGGCGACGTCCAGATCGTCGTCGGCGCGCACCACGCTGACCAGGGTGTCGCCCTGGTAATAGTCGACCTTGGGGTTGGCCAGCATCTCGGCCGAGTTCAGCCGGTCGACATAGTACTGCCAGAGGTCCGGGTCCTCGGCGACGAACTCGCCGAGCGTCGGGTTGTCCGGGTCGGCGGGCAGGGGGCCGGCGGGCGCCACGCCGTTCTTGTCGAAGAAGATCTGCTCGTAGAAGGAGCCCGCGGCGAAGGGCAGGGTGTTGCCCTGCACCTGGGTGTAGTAGGTCTCGTAGAAGGTGCTGTCGACCGTCACGCCGTCGCTTTCGATCAGGGACACGCTGGCGTAGCCCGGCGGGTTCAGATCGACCGGCGGCCGGTCGACGCGGGCCCCGCCGAACAGGTAGCGCTCGCCGTCGCGCGAGTTGAGCAGCTCCGCGACCAGCAGGCGCATGTCGGCGGCGAACTTGCCGAGATCGCCGCCGAAGGCCTCCGGGCCGTTGATCGCGGTGGCCAGCATGTCCCGGAACTCGCGGGTCAGGTCCTCGATCGAGGCGACGCCGAGATCCATCAGGTCGATGCGCTGCGTGCCCGTCGAGATGTTGCTCAGGAACTGGTCGATCTGGGCGCGCCGGTTCTCCAGCGAGACCAGGCGGTGGGACTCCCGCTCGATGCCCGCGTAAGCCTGCGCCTTCTTGTCGGTGGCGAGCTGAACCTGGAGGTCCTGCACGCGCGAGACGGTGTTCATGGTGTGGAACAGCAGCAGGTTGTGTTGGGCAAAGGTGGCGATACGGGTCATGACCCTGTCTCCTAGCGGCCGATGCCGAGCAGCACGTCCATCATTTCGGCGATCGTGGTGGTCAGGCGCGCCGAGGCGCCGTAGGCGTTCTGCAGCACGACCAGGTTGGCCAGCTCCTCGTCCAGGTTGACGTCGCTGATGGCGGCCGACTGGACCTCCAGCGCGAAGTGGAAGCTCTCGCCGTAGGCCACGTCGTTCGCCATGCCATCGGCGTTGGCCGCGTTCAGCGCCAGGATGTCGGCGGCATAGCCGGCCAGGGTGGCGACCGTGGCCGGCAGGCCGCCGGCGGCCGGAATGGTCAGGCTGTCGGTGAAGATGTCGGCCAAGGCCTGGGCGATCGTGGCGTCGCCGGCGGAGATCGCCACGTCGCCGGGGGCGAGCAGGGCCGCGCCGCTCAGCTCGCCGGTGGCCATGAGGTTCGGATCGGCGAGCAGGTCGCCGCGCACCTCGATGCGCCCGGCCGTGCCCGCCTGGCCCGGCCGCAGGTTCAGCTGCGCGGTCAGGCCCCCGCTGTCGGTGAGGAAGAAATTGTCGCCGTCGCCGTCGGTGATCTCGAGGCGGAAGCCGTCGGCCTCGTGGACCACCGTGGCGGTGACGTTGGCGCCGCCCAGAGCGCCGGTGATCGCCGCGGCGATATCGGTCAGGCTGTCGCCGGCCGCGTAGCCCACCGAGGTGGTCGCGCCGCCGATCGAGAAGTCGAGCGTCCCCGAAACGCCGAGCGGGGCGGTGTCGCTGGCGACCCGGTCGCTCAGGTAGACGTCGTAGCCGGTGCCGCTGTCGAACACGTCGTTGAGGCCGAGGAACTGCGCCAGGCCTACCGTCGTGTTGCCGGTGGCGACCGCGCTGTCCAGCTCGTTCACCGCGATGCCGTTGCCGCCGGCAGCACTGATCACCACTTGGCCGTCGACGTTGATGGTCGCGCTGGCGTTGGCCATGGCGTCGATCTGGGCGACCAGTCCCCCGATCGTGGGCGGGACCAGGGCCGAGAGGTCGATGTCCAGGGTCTCCACCACCAGGCCGTCGGGGTCGGTCACGGCGACGCGGAAGGTCCCGCTCATGGTCGGCGCATCGCCGGCCGCGAGGCTGTGCGTGCCGGTCAGCGTGCTGGGCGGCGGAAAGGCCGTGCCGCGGTTCTGCAGTGCGTTGATCCGGTCCGTCAGCAGCTCGGCCATGCGGTCGACCTCGGCCTGCAGGTCGACCAGGGTGTGGTCGCGGATCGTCAGCAGGCCGCCCAGCCGGCCCGAGCGGACCTCCTCGGTGATGTCGGCGCCGCCGGCGCCGTAGCTAATGGTGTCGATGCCGTTCAGGTAGGTCGTCCCGGCGGACAGCTGGGCCGCCGAGGTGTGGGTCAGCGTCACCGGCAGGCTGCCGAGCAGGGTGCGTCCGGACTTGGTGGCGATCACCACCTGGCCGCTGGGGCGCTCGAAATACTGGATGTCGGTTTCTTCGGCCAGTTGGTCGATCAGCAGATCGCGCTGGTCCCGCAGGTCGGCGACCGACTCGCCGGCCGCCATTCGGTTGGCGATGTCGATGTTCAGCTCGTGGATGTCGGCGAGCAGGTCGTTGATGTGCTCGACCGAGCGGCTGATTTCCTGATCGGCCTCGCTGCGCATCTGCTGCAGGTTGGCGGTCATCGAGTTCAGCTGATCGGCCAGGCGGCGGGCGGCGTCGACGGCGCCGCTGCGGGCGATCGCGCTTTCCGGCGACAGGGCCAGGGCTTCGTAGGCCGAGCCGAGGCCGGTCACTGTGTGGCTCAGCGAGCTGTTGTCGGCGGGCGGGCCGAACAGGTTCTGGGTGCGGGTGAGGAAGTCGTTCTGGACGCGCTGCCCGGACAGCGAGGCGATGTGGTTGCGGATCTGGCGCAGCAGGTGTTCGTCGACGGTGCGCTGGATCTCGGACAGCGAGACGCCGGCCGCCTCGCCGTCGAGTACCGGGGTCAGCGGGTTCACGGTCTTGCGCGTGTAGCCCACGGTGTTGACGTTGGCGATGTTGAGTGAGGTGATCCGCAGGGCGGCCTGCGTCGCCTGCAGCGCCGACATCGCGGAGGATAGGGCTCCGATCAGGGACATGGCACTTCGGCTCCTCTCCGCACCCGCTCACAGGACCTGGTTGACCGACACGGCGACGGGCTGGTTCGCCGGTGCGCCATCGGTCGGGCTGCCGTTCGCCAGGTAGCGGCCGCCGCCCAGCTGTTCGTCGCGAACCGCGAGGGCGATGGCCTTGACCAAGCGGGCGTTGGCATCGATTCCGGCCTGCAGCGCGCGCGCGTTGTTCTCTGCCGCGGCGGCCAGGCGCTCGGCCGCGGCCTCGAGCCCGGCCCTGGCGCGCGGGTCCAGGCCGCCGAGCAGGCCTGGCTGTTGGGCGAGCTGCTCGAGCAGGTCCCGATAGTCCTTCACCGCGGCCCGTTTGTCCGGCAGCCGGTCTTCGATATCGTCGGCGCGCATGGCCTGGAGAAGCTGCACCTCGTCGTGCAGGAGGTCGGTCAGGCGGCTTGCCGCTCCGGTCAGCCGCTCGGTCATCCGGGTCGTTGTCCAGGGGCCCTTATCGGCCAGGGTCTCGCTCATGGCGTCTTCTCCTGCAGCTTGAGAATTTCGCGTTGGACGGCGTCGGCGAGGCCGAGTCCGCCGGACCGGGCGATCCCGGCGGCATATTCGCGCACCAGCAGCGAGCGGTAGATCCGCTCGCCCGGCCCGCCGCCGAACGCGCCGCTTTCCAGATTGTCGAAGATCGGGTTCAGCATCTCTGTCAGGAAGAGCGCCTCGAACTCCTCGGCCGCCTTGCGCGTCTCCGCGCCCGGCCCGGCGAGGCCGGCGGCGGGATCGGCCTGGCCGGAAGCCGTCGCGACCCGGGTCAGGAGGTCGAAGCCGAGGTTTCCGAAGTCCATCACATCACCTCGATCTCGGCCTGCAGCGCGCCGGCGGCCTTGACGGCCTGAAGGATCGTGATCATGTCGCGCGGCCCGACGCCCAGCGCGTTGAGCCCGTTGACCAGCTCCTGAAGGCTGATGCCGGCCGGCAGGACCGCCATGCGGCGCTCGCCGTCCTCCGTGACCTGGACGTTGGTGCGGTCGACCGTCTCCGTGGTGCCGGTGGGCGAGAACGGATTGGGTTGGCTGACCTGTGGCGTCTCGGAGATCCGTATCGTCAGGTTGCCCTGGGCGATGGCGACGGTGCTGATGCGCACGTTCTCGCCCATGACGATGACGCCCGACTGCTCGTCGATCAGAACGCGCGCGGTCTGGTCGGTGGTGACTCGGATCTGCTCGATCGCGGTCAGCAGCGCCACGGTGCCGCCGGGGTATTGCGGCGGCACCTCGACCAGCACGGTGGCCGAATCGAGCTGACGGGCCACCGGCGCCTTGATCGAGGCGTTGACCGCCTGGGTCAGGCGGCGTGCGGTGGTGAAATCGGGGTTGCGCAGACTGACCTTGACGCTTTTCAGGCGCGCGATGTCGAAGTCGAGCTCGCGCTCGATAATGGCGCCGTTCGGGATGCGGCCCGCGGTCGCCACGCCCTTGCGCACCTCCTCGGCGGCGCCGCCGGCGCTGAAGCCGGCGACGGCGACCGGCCCCTGGCCGACGGCGTAGACCTCGCCGTCGGCGCCCAGCAGCGGAGTCACCAGCAGCGTACCGCCCAACAGGCTTTCGGCGTCGCCCAGGGCCGAGACGGTGATGTCGATGCGGTTGCCCTGGCGGGCGAAGGGCGGCAGGTTGGCGGTGACCATCACCGCGGCCACGTTGTTGGTGTCGAGGTCTTCGCTGCGCGCGCTGGCACCGAGGCGCTGCAGCATGCCGATCAGGCTTTCGCGGGTGAACACGGCGCTGTCCAGGTCGTCGCCCGTGCCGTCCAGCCCGACCACCAGGCCATATCCGACCAGGTGGTTGTCGCGCACGCCCTCGAATTCGGCGATGTCCTTGATGCGGGCCTGGGCCTGGACCGCGGCCGGCCAAAGCAGGCAGGCCAGCGCGAGCAGTCCGAGCAGACCGCGAGTCCACGCGCCGGACCGGCCTTTGCAGTCTTTCTCTCTCGCCGACGCTCTGCCCATCACCTGTTTTCCATCCGTCTCGAACCGGCGCACGAACGCGCACCCTCTTTATGCGAAGCGCGTGCCACTCCGCAGGTTTCGAGAAAATTCGCGGAAATCCAGGTTTCAGGCGTGCTTGGGCCGGTCAGGGCCGAACGCGCGCCGGGCCGTCCGGGCAGGTATGGCCGGGCAAGAATTGCCGCCCCGGCGACCTTTCGGTTCGAGGCGGCTCTTAGGATGAGAGGCTTGAGAGGGCTTCTTTTTTGTTTAGACGAAACGGTCGAGCAGCAGGCCGGTGCCGTCCTGGCCGCTCGGCAGGTGGTCCTGCTCGGTCAGGTTCTTCATGTGCCTGACCAGTTCCTCCGGCGGAAACCGGTCGACCACCTCGCCCGACTCCGGGTCGACGATCTCGACAAAGACGCGGGCGAGATCCTTGTCGTAAGCCAGGCGAGAGCGGGACGACTGGACCGCGTCCGAAGCGAATTCGGACTTCTTGGCCGCGGCGACAGGCTCCACGGGCCGCAGAAGCGACTCCGTCGGCTTGGCCTGAGTTTCCTCGGCCACCAGCGGGATATGTCCAACCTCCACGATCACGGTCGGGTGTCTCCAGCCATTAAGCCTAGTATACAGCACTTATTAAACTACTCTAAATAAGTTAATTAATTGTTGACGGTCTATGTGCAGTCTACGTGCCCGACATCGACCGGATCCGGCCCCCGGGGTTAACCGCTTGTTAACCGTGTCGCCCGCAGTTTGGACCGGATACTCCCGCGGAGCAGGGTGCATGAAGATCGATCCGCTCGCCAGTCAACGGCTCACGACGCCGCGCCGCAAGGGGCGGGGCGAGGCCGTGGGCTCGGGTGCTTTCGCCGGCGAGCTCGAAGGCGAAGCGCCCGCCGCCGCCTCGGTTGGCGCCGGCGCGAGCCTGGGGCAGGTCGATGCGCTGCTCGCCCTGCAGGAGGTTCCCGACAGCCTGGTCGGGGATGCGGGAGCCAAGCACCGGGGTGAGGAGCTGTTGGACGGGCTCGAGCAGCTGCGCCTGGGCCTGCTGGCCGGCGTCCTGCCGCGGGAACGGCTGGTTCGCCTGTCCCGGCTGCTGGCCGAGCGGCGCGGCCAGGTCGAAGATCCGCGCCTTGCCGCCTTGATCGACGAGATCGAGCTTCGCGCGGCGGTCGAGCTGGCCAAATTGGAGCGCTGAGATCCGGCTCCTGTCCGGCCTGGCGGATTTTTACCTGATTTCAATGCTATGACGCCAATCTCGGCGTGCATTCTAGCACTTGAAGGGCCGCCGGAAATTCATATACTCCGCGGCAATCTGGAGGTTTCAGGCAGGGTCGAGGCATGGCGAAGGGGACTATCATAACCAACGGCTACCGCCCCTCGGAGGGCGAGGCCTTCATGAATCCGAGGATGCGGGAATACTTCCGAGCGAAGCTGTTGGAATGGAAGCAGGAGCTGCTGCAGGACTCGACCGAAACGCTTCAACACCTGCAGCAAGGCGGCCTGGCCGAGCCGGATCTCGCGGACCGGGCCTCGCTGGAAACCGACCGCTCGCTGGAACTGCGCACCCGCGACCGCGAGCGCAAGTTGATCGCCAAGATCGAAGAGGCCTTGCGCCGCATAGACAACGGCACCTACGGTTATTGCGAGGAGACCGCCGAGCCGATCAGCCTGCGCCGGCTGGAGGCGCGGCCGATCGCCACCTTGTCGCTCGAGGCCCAGGAGCACCACGAGCGCATGGAGCGCACCCACCGGGACGACTGACCGGCCCGCTCACTAGAACGGCCAAAGGATGTCGAAGACCTGCTGGCCGTAGCGCGGCTGCTGGACGTCGGTGATCTGACCGCGGCCGCCATAGGCGATGCGGGCTTCGGCGATCTGGTCGAATTCGATGGTGTTGGCCGAGGTGATGTCCTCGGGCCGGATGATGCCGGCCACCTTCAGGTCGCGAAGCTCGAAGTTGACGCGCACCTCCTGGTGTCCGGCGATCACCAGGTTGCCGTTGGGCAGCACCTGCGTGACCAGCGCGGCGACGCGCAGCTCGATGGTTTCGTCCCGGTTGACCTGGCCGGCGCCCTCGGTGCTGCCGGAGCTGTCCAGGTCGACCAGGTTGGTCGGGTCGATCGCCTCCGGCAGGATTTGGTGGAGGCTCGATTGGTAACCGAGCATTGCGCTCATCGACGAGTCCTCGGCGGCGATCCGGCTGCGGGTCGTGGTGTTGGAGATTTGGGCCTTGTCCTGGATCTCGATGTTGACGGTGACGATGTCGCCCTCCTTGGCCGCCCGCTGGTCTTTTAGGAACTGTTGCGAGCCGGGCCGCCACAGCGAATTGGGTTGGCGGGCAACCTCGACCGTCGGCGGCATTGGCATCTGGACAGGCTGTTTGCCGGCCAGCCCAGCCGGGTTCTCGATCCTGCTCAGGTCCGGCGCTCGGCCGATCTGCGCCAGACGGGGCAGGATGTTGCAGGCGCCGAGCGCCAGGGCGATCAGCGCGACGCCGGCGATCCGGGCCGAGAGCGCGCCGGGAGAGGAGATCTGCGGGATCAAGGAGGCCTCCTTTATTCAGTTGCCGGCCGCGGTGGCGGTTCGGAGCACCCTGACGGCGCCGTTTTCGGCTACCACGCCGTTGATGATGGCGTTGGACTTGGTGTTCTTAACGCGGATGACCTGGCCGCTGGCGCCGTCCTCGAGGGCCCGGCCCTGGGCGGTGAGCACCATGCGGTCCGTCTCCAGGCGCAGGACGACCAGGCTGTTCTTGGAAACCAGCAGCGGCTCGCGCAGGTCGGTGGCGCGCACCGGTTGCCCCGGCCGGATCGCACGGCGCGGGCTCTTGCCGATCAGGTTGGCCGGGTCCAGCACAACATTGCCGGGCAACCGCCTGACATCGACACTCAGCCAGTCGACGTCGCCCTGCGCGATGACCTCGCCCGGCACGCTGCGGCGATGCAGCACCGGCACTTCGGTCATGTGCACGGCCCGGCCCGTCACCGTGGCGGCGGCGAGCGGTGCGGCGCCGGCCGGTGCGACCACGCGCGCCGTGAAGCGGCCGCTGGCCGGGTCGTAGGAGAGTCCCGAGGACTCGACGCTGAGCTCGGCGTCGATCGGCAGATGCAGGCGCAGTCCTGGATTGTCGAGCACGATGGCGACGTCGCCGGTGACCGCGCGGGCCGCCAGCGCCTCGCGCAGTGCAGCTTCGATCTCCGCGCTGCCGATGGTTTGGCTGGCCCGCGCCACCACCGATGCATCGAGCGGCGAGGCGGGTTTCCAGGCGACTCCATATCCATCGGCCAGCGCGGCGAGCCAGCGCGCGTCCAGCTCGACCCGTCTGCCCGGGGCGGGGGCGCGGGCGATCGCGGTTTCACCCAGCGCCCCCAGTCCGTCGAACAGATCGCCCAGACGCAGGACGGCATCCTCGACGACCACCGAGGTCTTGAGCCGGACCGGCCCCGCGGCACCCAATTGGCCGGTGCCTCCTTGGCCCGCGGTCGCCGGGGCGGCGAGCATCAGGGCCAGGACGAGCGTCGAGATCGGATTTCTCATAGTGGTTCCTCGAAGGGGTTAGCGGAGCTGGGTCACGCTCGACATCATCTCGTCGGATGCCTGGATGACCTTGGAGTTCATCTCGTAGGCGCGCTGCGCGGTGATCAAGTTGGTGATCTCGGCCACGACGTTCACGTTGGACGCCTCGAGGAGCCCCTGCTCCACGGACCCGAAGCCCGCCGAGGCGGGCGTCCCCACCGTGGCGGTGCCCGAGGCCACGGTCTCCAGCAGGAGGTTGTCGCCGATCGCTTCGAGGCCCGCCTGATTGGCGAAGGTGGCCAGTTCGATCTGGCCGACCTGTTGCGGATTGACCTGGCCGTCGATTGTCACCCACACTTGGCCGCTCGCGTTGACGGTCACCGAGATGGCGTCTGTGGGGATCGTGATTCCCGGCTGGATCACGAAGCCGTCGGGCGTGACCAGGTCGCCGTCGGCCGAGAGCTGGAACGCGCCGGCCCGGGTATAGGCGGTGCTGCCGCTGGGCAACTCGACCATGAAATACCCCTTGCCATTGATCGCCAGGTCGAAGGGGTTTTCCGTGATCTGCATGCTGCCCTGCTCGCTGATGCGGTAGACCGCTGCCGGCTGCACGCCGAGGCCGACCTGGATTCCGGCGGGCACGACCGTGCCGGCATCCGACGAGGCGGAGCCGACGCGCAGCAGGTCCTGATAGAGCAGGTCCTGGAATTCCGCGCGTTGGCGCTTGTAGCCGGTCGTGTTCATGTTGGCGATGTTGTTGGAGATGACCTCGACGTTCAGCTGTTGGGCCAGCATTCCCGTCGCGGCGATGTCGAGTGAAAGCATCGCTGTTCTCCCTCTTGGCTTATACTTAGCTTCTGACGCTCGCCAGGGCCTGGATGGCCCGGCGCTGGCGCTGGTGTTCCTGGTCGGCCAGGTTGGCCGCGGCCTGGTAGCTGCGCACGGTGGCGACGAGCTTGGTCATCTCCACCACGCCGGCGACGTTGGAGCCCTCGACCTTGCCCTGTTGGATGTCCGGGATCTCGACCGGCAGCGGTTCCTGGCCGGCAGCGTCGTAGAGCCCGTGGGCCAGTCTGTCGAGCGCCTGCGGGTTCTCGAAGCGGACCAGCCGGATTCGGCCGATCTCTCCCTGGTCGCTCGACACGGTGCCGTCGCGGGCCACGGTGACGGCGGCGGTGTCCGGGGGAACGGTGATCGGGGAGCCGCCGTCGCTCAGCACGGGGAGTCCCTGGGTCGTGACGATCTGACCATCGGGATCCAGGGCGAAACCCCCGGCACGCGTATAGCGTTCGCCCTCGGGCGTCTCGACCGCGAAATAACCCTCGCCGAAGATCGCCAGATCGAAGGCGCTCCCCGTATGGGTCATGGGCCCCGGTTTCAGATCGCGGACCGTGGCGATGTCCTGGACGAAGCGGATCCTCTCGCTGTGGTCCGTGCGTTTGAGGTGTTCCACGAAAAGCATGCTCTCGCCCTTGAACCCGGGCGTGGTGACGTTCGCCAGGTTGTTGGCGAGTATGTCCATCTGGCGCTTCAGCACCATCTGGCGCGACAAGGCTATGTAACCGGGATTTTCCAAAGCGTCGTCCGTTCGTTTGTGGTCCACGCGTCGCCGCGAATGCCACGGCGGTACCGGTCTTGCACGTCGCGTGCCAGTTCGCGTCCGACGGGGGTCCAAGGCCCCGGAGCGGCTCGCGGGGTCCCGCGGGAGCCTGGCGGCAGGGCTTGCCCGGCAGTTCTTGCCGCCGGCCCGGCGCGCTCCCGCCTGTGGGAATCAACCAGTTCTTAACCATCCCGGCTTAAGTTTGGCAGGAACTAATAGACTAATATAAAAAGGGTATTCGCACATGACGGACGAGGCGATAACGGAGGACCTCGGCGAAGGCGTCGAGGTCGAGGCCAAGCCGCGCGAGGGCGGCATGAGCGGCAAGAAGCTCGTGCTGTTCATCCTCCTGCCGCTTGTTCTGGTTCTGGGCGGAGCCACTGGCGCCTATGTTGCCGGGGCCCTCGACCCTTTGCTCGGCACGGCTGAAGACCAGGAGGAAGCGGCGGCTCAAGGCAAGGCGGCGCCAGCCGTGTTCTATGATCTGCCGGAAATGCTGGTGAATCTCAACGGCGGGGGGCGCAAGGCCTCCTATCTGAAGATCTCCGTCAGCCTCGAGCTCGAGGACGCCGGCACCTTGGAATATGTCGATCAGGTGCTCCCGCGCATAGTGGATAACTTCCAGGTCTATCTGCGCGAGCTGCGGATCGAGGACCTCAACGGCTCGGCGGGTCTGCAGCGGCTGCGCGAGGAACTGCTGCTGCGGGTCAATGCGGCAACGCAGCCGGCCGTCGTCAAGGACGTGCTCTTCAAGGAAATGTTGATTCAATAACCGGTTAGGACGGCGCTGGACCAAATGGCGGATCTGACGGAAGACGGAGCGACTCCGGCCGAGGGCGGCGACGAGGACCAGGCGGCCCTTATGGCGGAATGGGAGGCCGTGGCCGCTGAAGACGGCGAAGCGGGGGGCGGGCAGGGGGAGCAGGACGTCGGCCAGATGGGCGGGTCGTCCACGCGCGTCCTCGACCAGTCCGAGATCGACAGCCTGATGGGCGTCGACGGGGGCACTGCTGACGACGGCGACCAGTCGGGTATCAAGGCGATCGTCAATTCGGCGCTGGTATCCTACGAGCGTTTGCCGATGCTCGAGGTCGTGTTCGATCGGCTGGTGCGCATGATGTCGACCTCCTTGCGCAACTTCACCTCGGATAACGTGGAGGTCAGCCTGGAGTCGATCACCTCCTGGCGCTTCGGCGACTACCTCAATTCGATTCCCTTGCCCGCCATGCTGACCGTGTTCAAGGCCGAGGAGTGGGACAACTTCGGCCTGATGACGGTCGACAGCTCGCTGATCTATTCGATCGTCGACGTGCTCCTGGGCGGCCGCCGCGGCACGGCGGCCATGCGCATCGAGGGGCGGCCCTACACGACGATCGAGCGCAACCTCGTGGAGCGCATGGTGCACGTCGTTCTCGGCGACCTCTCGGCTGCCTTCGATCCCTTGTCGCCGGTCAGCTTCCGCTTCGAGCGGCTGGAGTCCAATCCCCGTTTCGCGACCATCGCGCGGCCGGCGAACGCCACGATCGTGGCCAAGCTGCGCGTCGACATGGAGGACCGCGGCGGACGGATCGAATTGACGTTGCCCTATGCCACCTTGGAACCGGTCCGCGAACTCCTGTTGCAGATGTTCATCGGCGAGAAGTTCGGACGCGATTCGATTTGGGAGGGCCATCTGACTGCCGAGCTCTGGCAGACCGATGTGGCGATCCAGGCCGTGCTGGAGGAGGTCGAGCTGCGCCTCAGCGACGTGCTTTCCTGGACCGAGGGTACGCGCCTCGAACTCAACTGCGATCCCTCCTCCAAGATCCAGTTGCGCTGCGGCGAGGTCGCCATGTTCGACGGACAGATGGGCCGCAGCGGTTCGAACATAGCCGTGCGCATCGCCAACAAGCTGGTAATCAGTGAGGAAATGAATTGATCGGCGAAATTCCGCTGGACCGTATGGTTCTGCTGTTCGACGCGGTGGTGGCTTTGCTGCTGCTGGCAACCATCGTCTACGCCGCGATCCTCAACCGAAAATTGTCGGCCCTGCGCGACTCCAGGCAGGAGATGGAAGAGCTGATCGGCCGCTTCGCCGAGGCAACGACGAAGGCCGAGACGGTGCTTGCGGACATTCGACAATCGGCGGGCGAGACCGGGCGGACCCTGCAAGAGGCGATCGACCGCGGCAACGTCGTGGCCGACGACCTGGTGTTTCTGGTCGAGCGCGCCGGCAGCGTTGCCGATCGGCTGGAAGGCGCCGTCAAGGCCAAGCCCGCGGCGCGGCGGACGGACGAACTGGCCAATGGTCAACTTGGCGCCCAGGGGGTCGTTGTCCGCCACCGTGGCGACGCCGCGTCCGACGGCATCGCGGCCCCGCCACCGGACGCCGCCGGCCAGGCACGCGTCGAGGCGACTCCGAAGCAATCCGCCTTCATGAAGTCCCTGCGCGGCATGCGCTGAACCCAAAGGCCTGGCGAAGGAGGTTCCATGCGATTGCGCTTGTTTCCGCTTCTGATCGTGCTCGCCACAGTCGGCGTCGCACTCAAGGCGGGTGGCATCTGGCACGGCCTCGACACCTTCGCCCAGGCCAAGCCGGCGGCCGCCGGCAACCGGTCCCCGGATTTCGCGTCCGCCTCGCCGGTCCAGGTGGCCGAACGCGGCCCGGCTTCCGGCGCGCGGCCGAATCCGGAGTCCGGGCCGGCCGAGAGCGTGGCCGGCGAGGGCCCGTCCGCCACCGCTGACCTGCCGAGCGATCCCTTCCAACTGACCGACGAAGAGATCGATCTTTTGCAGATGCTCGCCGAACGCCGCACCGAGATCGACCGCCGGGAGGCCGAGCTCGATCAGCGAGGCACTCTGCTCGAAGCAGCCGAACGGCGCATAGACGAGAAGATCGGCGAGTTGGAAAGCCTCCAGAAGACCATCGAGGAGCTTCTGATCCAGCGCGACGAGCAGGAAGAGACGCAGCTCAACAGCCTCGTGAAGATCTACGAGAACATGAAGCCAAAGGACGCGGCACGGATCTTCGAGGAACTCGACATGGCCGTCCTGCTCGACGTGATCGAGCGCATGAAGGAACGCAAGACGGCACCGATCCTGGCGCGCATGAACCCGCGGCGGGCCAAGGCGATCACCATCGAACTGGCCCAGCGCCGCGGCCTGCCGGCTGCGCCGAACTAGCTGATGGGGTAGGAGTTTCCTGGCCTCACGATTTACTCGGTTTTAACTAACATAAACTAGTTATTTGGTCGGAGACGGAAAGTGCCAGAGCTTGGGCGGGCCGGCAGAAATCCGCCATGTCGGCCCGTTATGTCAGGAGATGCCGATGTCAGCAATCGACATGAAAACGCCGATCCTCATCGTGGACGACTATAAGACCATGCTGAGGATCATCCGGAACCTGCTGAAACAACTGGGTTTCGACAATGTGGACGAAGCCACCGACGGCAGCACGGCCCTGCAGAAGCTGCGTGAAAAGGCTTACGGATTGGTCATTTCGGACTGGAACATGGAGCCGATGACCGGCCTCGAGCTTCTGAAGGAAGTCCGGGCGGACACGCAGCTCAAGGAGCTGCCCTTCATCATGATCACCGCGGAGAGCAAGAGCGAGAACGTGGTTGCCGCCAAGCAGGCCGGCGTCAGCAATTACATCGTCAAGCCGTTCAACGCGGACACCTTGAAGACCAAGCTGACGGCTGTCGTCGGCGACTTCTAAGCCCGATACCGGGCACCCCAGGGGAACCAGAGCATGTCAGCCCGTTTCGACGAAAAAGACATCGGCAAGCGTGTCGAAGCCATTGCGAAGCGCGGTGACGGAGTCGAGCCCGAGCAGATCCTGGAAGTGGTGGAAAGCGTGATGGCATCGATCGACGGGGACCTTTCGACCGTCAATCTGAAATTTTACGCCGAGATCGAATCGCTCGCCAAGTTCATCGAGAACCTCAAGCTGGAGTTGGCCGCGGTCAGGCCGGACGAGATCAACGACGAACACCTCCCGGCGGCGGCCGACGAGCTGGAGGCCATCGTCGGCGCCACCGAGCAGGCGACCAACACCATCTTCGAGGCCGTCGAGGCGATCGAGGAGCTGACCGCCAAGATGAACAAGAAGGTGGCGCCGAAGGTGTCGGACGCCGTGACACGGGTCTACGAGGCCTGTGGTTTCCAGGACATCACCGGACAGCGCATCACCAAGGTCGTGACCGCGCTCAAGCACATAGAGAATAAGGTCGAGGCGTTGCTGGCGGCCTTCGGCGAGGAAATCCGGCAGCTGCCCGGCCAGGAGCGACCCGACAACCCGGAGCCACCGGACGGCAGCGTAATGCACGGTCCCCAGCTGGAAAGGGACGCCAACAGCCAGGACGACATCGACGCCATTCTGGCGGGCCTCGACTGAGCCGCCATGGCCGACGCAGGGCAGCCGGGCAGCCGGCGCGGCGATCCGAATATCGTCGCGCTGCTCAGCCTCAAGCTCCTGCTGCTGGGTTTCTTCATCTTGCTGAACGCGCTTTCCCAATACGAGGAGGATAGGGCCCGAAAGGTCCTCGAGAGCGTCAACGAGGCCTTCAACGGCCGGGTCGATGCGCTCGAGAGCCACGCATCCTATCCCGCGGGACTGGGGCCGTTCGAGGAGACCGCCGCGATGATCGGCTCGGTCGGCCGCCTGTTTCGCTCGCAGATTCCCGCCGTGCGCAGCGAGGTCTCGGCCGGCGGCGCGCGTCTGCGCCTGGAATTGCCCGCCGAAACCCTTTTCCAACCCGCCGCGGCCAAGCTGCGGCCTGGGCACGACCTGTTGTTGCGCCGGTTCGCCGGGGCACTGACCGATGACGGCCGGGTCGGCCTGGACTACGAGGTCGAGCTGTTGCACGGCGTCCCTGCCGGGGACACGGCCAGGCTTGCCGCCGCTCCGGCCGAGGCCGTCGAGGTCGGACGCATGGGCGCCCTGGCGCGCGCCTTCGCGCGGCGCGGCGTGCCGGTGGAAAAGCTGTCGATCGGTACGTTGCCGGGCCGGCCCGGCAAGGTCGTTCTGGTGGTCCAGGTCTACGACGCGCGGCTTCGGGCTCCCGACTATCTGGGGTTCGCGGAGTGACCGGGCCCGCGAGCACCGCCCCGGACGGGGTCGAGGCTTCGGGCCGGCCGCCGGCCGGGGGAACGGCCTGGCTGATCACCTTCACCGACCTGGTCGCTCTGATGTTGACCTTCTTCGTCATGCTCTTCGCCATGTCCAAGGTCGAGCATCGCAAGTGGCAGAACCTGACCGACGCGCTGGCCTACAATCTGAACGCCGTGCGCGAGCTTCCGGCGGCGCTGCCGACCGAGTGGCTCGACATCGAGAGCGACGAGCCGCTTTCCGCGGTCGATCTCGACTATCTCGCCGCGCTGCTCAAGGAGAACATCGCGGCCGAGCCGCTGCTGGCGGAGGCCGTGCTGTGGCGTCTCCAGGACCATCTGGTGATCGCGCTGCCGGGCGAGCTCCTGTTCGCCCCCGGGGCGACCGAGCTGGAGCCCTCCGGACGCGCTGTGCTTGCCGCCTTCGGCGGCCTGTTGCGCCACGTGACCAACCGGATCGAGGTGACGGCCCATGCCGACCCGCGCAAACCGGGCGGTGGCTTCGCTTCGAACTGGGAGCTGTCCCTGGCCCGCGCGCTCGGCGTCGCCCAAATTCTGGAACAGACCGGCAGCCATGGCCCGGTCGTGGCGCGCGGGCTGGGCGACGGCCGCTTCGAGGCCCTCTCAGCGCAGCTCGCCCCGGCGCGCCGCCTGGCGCTCGCGCGGCGGGTCGAGATCCTCGTGCGCAGCGCCGCGGGAGAGCAGCCGTGACCCGCGGCGGGCCTTGGTCACGGGCGTCCATTTACGGGCTCTTGCTGGCCGCCGCGGTGGACTTCGCGTCGCCCGCCGCGGCAGCGGCCGGCGCGGCGGTCACCGAGGTGCCCGTCAGAACCGGCGTACACGACGGCTACAGTCGGCTGGTCTTCGACTGGGACGCACCGGTCGCCTACCGGCTGGAGCAGGCGCCCGGCCGCGCCGTGCTCTATTTCAGCCGTCCGGCCCGGCTCGACCTGTCGCGCTTCCGCGCCGACCCGGGCAGGCTAATCCCGGCCCTGACGATGAAACCCGTGGCCGAGGGCTCGGCGGTGGAGCTGTCGCTGCCGCCCGGAGTCTCGCTGCGCCATTTTATGAGCGACTCGAAAGTGGTGGTCGACGTCCTGGCGCCGCGCCGCGTGGCGTCCCGGGACCTCGACGCGATCGCCGCCGATGCCGTTCTGGCCGCGACCGTGGCGAGGCAGGTTCCCGAAACAGCGCGCGCCGCGCGTCGGCTGCCGACCCGGCTCGACCCGGAGCCCGGGGCCCCAGAGCCGCGGAGCGCGCAAGCGCGCCGGCCGAAAACCCGGTCCAAGGCGCGGGCCGCGTCGGGCTCGAAGATCGCTATTGCCTTCGAACGACCCTCCCTGCCGCCCTGGAGCCCGGCGCCGGGGGCCAGCGCGCCGCGCACCCGGCCGCTTACGCTCCGCGTGACCGGGGCGCCGGACGCCGCTGCCGCCGCGTTTCGGCGCGGGCGCAGCCTGTGGCTGGTTTTCGACCGGCCGGCGCGGGCGGACATCGCCAAGCGCCTGGCAAAGTTCGCGCCGGAGCTGATGCCTGTCGAGCAGCGGGCGCTCGAGGGCGCCACGCTGCTCCGCCTGACCGCGCCCGCCGATCTGGCGCCGGCGCTGCGGCGCGAGGAGGGCGGCTGGATCGTCGAACTGCGCCCGCAGCTCGCCCGCCCCGAGGTCTCGGTCGAGCCGGAGGTGCGCGCCGGCGGTCCGCAACCAGGGGTCCGGTTTCCGGTCGCGGGCGCCGGGCGGGTCGTTTCTCTCGACGATCCGGATCTGGGTGGCCGGATCCATGTCCTGCCGGTCGTCGCGCCCGGTCTCGGCTTGCTCGCCGCCCGCGAGTTCCCGCAGTTCCGGGCGCTCGCCACCTATCAGGGCCTCGCCGTGGCGCCCCGTTCCGATCGCATCCGCGTGGCGCGGGACGAGACCGGCTTCGAGGTGACGAGCAGCGGGGACCTGCTGGTCACGCCGCGGACCGCCGCGCGACAGGACCCGACGGCTGCGGCCCTGACGGAACATGGCCGACGGCTTTTCGAGCTGCCGGCCTGGCGTCTGGGCGATGACGTGCTGTTCGAACGGAACCGGCGTGTGCTGCAGCGCCGGTTGGTTACGCCGGGCCCCGGACAGCGCCCGGAGGTCGCCCGCCTCGACCTGGGGCGCTTCTACTTCGCCCACGGCTTGGCCAGCGAGGCGCTTTCGGAGCTCAACCTGATGGCCCGGGACAACCCGGAGCTCGCCCGGGACCCCCAGGTGATCCTGTTGCGCGCGGCGAGCCTTTTCCTGGTTCAGGATTACCGGGCGGTGGCCGACGGGCTCGCGGAACCGGCCCTGGCCGGCGAGCCCGAGGCGCTGGTCTGGCGCGCGGCCCAGGCCGCCGCCGCCCAAGACTGGGCCTATGCCGCGGAAGTGTTCGACCAGACGGGCCCGCTCCTGGCGGACTACATCCACCCGGTGCGCACCCGGCTGTGGCTGCTGGCCGCGGAATCGCACCTGGCCGTCGGCGATACCGGCGGTGCCAGCCTCTACCTGGAACAGGTGCGCGAGGACGCGCCCGCGGCCTTCGAGCAGGCCCAGCTCGACTTCCTCGAGGGCCGGCGCCTGTTGCTCGACGGCGAAACCGAGACGGCCGAGGCCCTGTGGCGCAGGGTCGCCGGCGCCACGCACGCGCCGTCGCGCGCGCGCGCGCGGCTGGCCCTGGTCGACCTGGGCCTCGAGACCGGTGGGCTCGACACCGCCGCGGCGATCGAGGAGCTCGAGCGGCTGCGCTTTCTTTGGCGGGCCGACGACTTCGAGTTGGCCCTGCTCGAGCGGCTGGGCGGGCTCTACGCCGCCGCGCGGGACTACCGCCAGGCGCTGCACAGCCTGCGTCAGGCGGCCTCCCATTTTCCGGGTTCGCCGCGCGCCAAGGCGGTGGCCCGGAAAATGCGCGAGATCTTCGCCGGGCTGTACCTCGAGGGCGGCGACAGGACGCTGCCGCCGGTCCGCGCGCTGGCGCTCTACGAGGAGTTCAAGGAGTTGACGCCGGTCGGCCCGGCCGGTGACCGGATGATCGCGAATCTGGTCGAACAGCTCGTCGAGATCGATCTGCTGGGCCGCGCGGCGACGCTGTTGGAAGACCAGATCGCACAGCGCCTGAAGGGTGCGGACCGGGCCCGCGGCGGGGCCCGGCTGGCGCTCGTCCGCCTGCTCGACCGGCAGCCCGAGCAGGCGCTGGACGCGCTTGCCGGGACCGCGTGGAAGCAGCTGCCCGAGGACCTCCGGCGCCGGCGCCGGCTGCTCGAGGCGCGGGCGTTGGGCGACCTTGGCCGCGGGCGCGAGGCGCTCGGTCTGCTGGCCGGTGACGAGAGCGAGGAGGGCCTGCGCCTGCGCGCCGGGATCCTCTGGGAGCTGCGCGATTGGCCCGCCGCCGCGGTGGCGCTTTCGCGCCTGGTGCCCAAGAAACCGCCCGCCGGAGGGGCACAGGGCGAGGCCGAGGACCAGACCGTCCTGGACCTGGCGGTCGCCTACAGCCTGGCCGGCGACCGCAAGGCGCTCAGCGACCTCAAGCAGCGTTACGGCCCGGCCATGGCGGCCGGCTCCAGGGCCGAGAGCTTCGCGCTCCTGACCAGCGACTTCCGCAAGGCCGAGATCACCAAGGTCGCCCAGGAGCTGGCCGGGGTCGAGCGCATCCAGGCCTTCATGGCCGGCTACCGCGCGCTCAGCCGGGGCACGCCGTGACTGCACGCGGCGCGCGGCCGATCGGACGGAACGGGATCACCAAGACCTAGCGGCCCGAGGGCAATCGCATCTCGCGGTGTTCGATGGCCATGGTTCGTCCCTCGACAAGCTCGGGATGAGGATGGTCGTCTGATGCAATTGCCGCCCCTCATCCAGAGCCTGGCGAAGGGGCGGCTCCTCATGCTTCGTCCCTCGACACGCTCGGGATGAGGAAGCTCAGCATGAGGATGGTTGTTTGTTCCAAATTGGGAACCTCATCCTGAGCTTGTCGAAGGATGAGGAGCGCCCGAAGGGCGCGTCTCGAAGGGCGCGAAACACACGCCGCGCCCACATGCGATTCCCCTGCTAGCGGCTCGGTGCCCGCGCGTGCAGATCGAGGGTCGGCCCCTCGGCCCGTCACGTCCCGGCCAGGTCCTCGCGCAGGGCGCGCTTCAAGGTCTTTCCCGCCGCGCTGCGCGGAAACGCGTCCTTGATCAAGACGCGGCTGACACGCTGGAATTTCGCCTCGACATTGGCGTTGATCCAGTCCCGCAACGCCTCTTCGTCCGCCGTTTGGTCGTCCTTGAGCAGGACGGCCGCCACGGGGGTCTCGCCCCATCTGTCGTCCGGAACCCCGAAAACCGCGGCCTCGGCGACGGCCGGATGCTGGACGGCGACCTCCTCGATGTCGCGGGGATAGACGTTGACGCCGCCCGAGATGATCATGTCCTTCTTGCGGTCCACCAGATAGAGAAAGCCGTCCTCGTCCAGGTAGCCCAGGTCGCCGCTGAACAGCCAGCCGTCCTTGACCGCGCTTTCGGTCAGGTCCGGGCGCTTGTAGTAGCCCGGCGTCAGAATCGGGCCCCGGCCGACGATCTCGCCGACCTCGCCGGGCGGCAGGTCGTTGCCCTCGTCGTCGCAGATCCGCATCTCGAAGAACGGCGTGCAGGCGCCGACCGACCCCGGCTTGCGCTTGAAGTCGGTCTTGTCCAGGACCGTGACGAAGCCCTCGGTCAGGCCGTAGAGCTCGTGGAAGCGGCCGGGCAGGAGCGCCTCCAGCCGCTGCTTGTGCTCCAGGTGCAGCGGCGCGCCGAGCGACAGGACCGTCTCGAGCGAGCCCAGCCTCTCCCGCGTCGCCCCGGGGTGGTCGAGCAGCGCGATGATCTGGGCCGGCACCATCATGATGTGCGTGACCTTCTCGCGCGCGACGGTCTCGACCACCGCGTCGATCTCGAAGCTCTTGTGCAGGACGTAGGTCGCGCCGTTGAAGAAGGTCGGCATGAGCGTCACGAAGGCGCCGTTGAAGATGATCGCGCCCGTGTGCAGACAGACGCTTTCGGGGGTGAACCGGAACGCCTGCGAGAACAGCATGCAGTACATGGCGCGGACATAATGGGTGTGCACGATGCCCTTGGGATCGCCAGTCGTGCCGCTGGAATAGACGATGTCGTACACGTCGTCGTTGCCCAGGCCGGCGTCCGGCGGCTCGCCGGCGGAGGCCTCGGCGAGGAGCTCGTCGAGACAGCGAAAGCCCTCGCGCGGCTCTGCGCCGGTCACGACGAAGCGCTCGTCCGCGATTTGCCGGAGGTCGCCGCGCGCGGCGTCGACCAAGGCTGCGTAGGCGGGATCGGCCAGTACCATGCCCGCATCGGCGTCGGCGAGCAGCTTCGCCAGGCCCTTGGCTTGAAGCAGCGGGCTCATGGGCACGACCACCGCGCCGATCTTGGCGACGGCCCAGTACAAGCCCAGCAGCTCGAGGCAGTTCGGCAACACCGTCGCGACCTTGTCGCCCTTGCCGATACCGGCGGATAACAGCCCGTTGGCTAGACGATTGACACGCCCGTTGAACGCCTCGTAGCTCAGCCGCTCGCCCTCGAAGACGACGGCGGTATGCGCCGGCCGGTACGTAGCGTGCCGAGTTATGAGTGTCCCGATATCCACCCGATCCGATCCGCAAGGCCCCGAGGATCGGCCGATCATACCCCATCGCGCCGGCCCCGGGACCCGGGAAAACGGCCGGCAGGCGGTTCGCCAACCGACTGCGCGCGCTGGCGCGGCGGCAAGTCATGGACTCAGAAATGTATCGGTACCTTTGTCGCGGTGAGTGTCTGCTCTGATCCCGGTTCCGGACCTTCCCGTGACACGCTTGCTATGACGGCTCGTGACCCAAACCAGACTCTTCCGTCGGTCAGGTGATCACGCTCGATGAACAGAGACGTACCGACAATCAGCACTAGGTGCATCCTTTGCCATGCCCGGCTGCCGTATGTCACAACATATCCCGTGCCGGAGTTCGTTCCTCTGTTGCTATGTTGAGCAAGGACGGATTTGTCCGTGTGCCAGACGCTGAAACAACCGACAAAGCAGCCACGAGGTAACTTCTATGGACGGCAGACACAAGAGCACTCCCGGGTCCAGATGTATCCCAAGGAGGGGCTCCTTGCTGGGCGCTTTCATCACTTGGTCTGTTATCGGCTTTGTTGTGCTGGAATGCATATTATATGCCTATATAATCATTGAATGTGCATCCTTGTGGTTTTATTGTCAGATAGACAATGAAATAATAGAGTCTATTTTTCCGGCGTCTAAATTAATATTATTGTATTTTCTATTTAGGAATATGTCTTGGGTAAGATTGGCGCTTGCAACACTATTTCTGATCTCAGCCTGCTTATATATTACGCGATCATTCTATGACTACGTGGCACTGGAGTTTTTGACCATGGCGGTGTTATCCGCAGTGATTGCATTCCTTCTGATGTTTTCAAAGTCCCTGAAGCTATTTCTCAGTGAGCGAGCGGCTAAGCGCGCTAAGCGATAGCCAAGCCGACCACGGCAGCAGTACCCCCAGCACCAGAAGTCAAAGCTCGGATGTCGGCTCTCATGAGGATTGCTTCGGCTTCACCCCAGACTCCGGACCTGAATTCGATGGAGCTTGTACGGGGAAAGATGACCCTAAGCAGCCATCAGCTCTCCGCGCAGTCCACGAAAGCCTCGCGGAAAAACGTCACGATGGTGCTGTTCATCTCTTCGTGGAGAGCGGCGCGGCGGGTCATCTCTTCGCGGAAAGCAGCGGGATCGAAGCCCTCAGGACCCGCCAGGCTCTTGCCGACGGATTCGGGAATGGGGGCAAGAAAGCTTAAGTGGTGTGCCCTTGGTACAACAATTTCTCGTGGATCGGGAAAGTCGTCGCGCTGCTTCAATAGGCGAACCACTCGGGAGACGTGGAGCTTTGCCTTGAGCACATTTTCCACCTCCGGCCGGAAGAACAGCAGCTTCGCCGGTGGCAGCGCCTTCAGAGTCGCATCGGAAAAGGGCGCGGCGAAGGGATCGGCTATCACAGCCGCACAAAGCCTGCCATCATAGGTTCGTTGCACTGGTTCGGCATAGGCCCTGGCCCGCGCCGCGCGCTCTTCAGCGCTCACGTTGTTGATGATGCGGCAGTAAGGATCCTCTTCGGCGTGCCTCTCACAGTGGTCGAGAATACGGGAAAACTCCGGCTCCGCACCCAGGGCCGCGAGGACCGTATAGCCGCCGGCCGAAAAGCCGAAGGCTGCGATCTTCTTGGAGTCGATTCGGCTCGACCAAGCCTGCTGCGCCAGAAGCGCGTCGATGATAGCGGAGAGCTGACGCGGACGGCCATCCAGGACGATGCGCTGGTCGTCGTGGATGTCGTCGTGGAAGTTGTTCCGGGGATGCAGCGGCGCAGCGGCAATGAAACCCGCCTTGGCCAAGGCGATGGCGGTGTCCCTGTGCCCCAGGTCGAAGCCGCCCGAGCCGTGGGACAGGATCACCAGTCCGAATTGTCCAGCGGCTGGCTCAGCGTCCCGGGTACCCGGAAATTCAAAAGGACCTACTCTGACAACACTATTCGGTACATCGGTTGGGTACCAGAGCGAGTACTGCATTTCCCCGCCCATCGGGTCAGCTGTAGACAATCTGGCGAAGCCCACACCGAATTCCCGCTCCGAGGCATCTGCATCAGTGCTAATGAGCATAACCACGGCAATTGCACACAGGTGGCACAGAAGCAACAACAAGATCTGCTGAACGCCGAACCTGGAACTGAGCATATCGTTGTCTCCGCTGCGCGCCGAATTGGTCCTCATCGCACCCCGCACACTACATCAGCACCGCCAGAGGTCCAAAATCCGCCACGTCTTGAATGATCATGGGACTGGAACCTGCTTCTAGTTGCGACTTGCCGTCTACCGAACTGCAATCTTCCGCTCTTGGCTACTTTTCCCCGTACGGGCCGAGCACCGGCTACGGCAACAGTACCCCCAGACCCGGACATTTGAGCGCCGAAGTCCGACTTTGGGCCAATTGTTTCCGGTGTACCCTCAAGCTCGGACGTGGCTGGCGAGTCCGGCGAACGGAGAAAAATGACCCGAAGCTGAAGTATATGACGAGGCAGATGGACTAGTGCTGTGAGTTCGGATGTTCCTCTTGTCGCTCTCTGTAGGTATGAGTGATAATGGTCCCAAGGCAAGAAACTAACCTAGTAGTTTTGAGCGAGACGTTTTTGTGAGTAGTCCATTCGAGGCTGCACGCTGGAGCTTAGAGCTCCCGAAAAGATGGCTGGGGGAGTGGGAAAATGACATTGCGGTTATCTATGCGCCTGGCGGCATGGGCGCTCTGCAAATCAGCGAATACCAGAAGTTAGAGACCGAGATCACAGACGAAGACCTGCTGGAGTCCATTGAGGAGGTTCCGCAGGATCAGGCAACACCTTTCTCTGCCAAAGGGTTCGTCGGTTTCCACTATTGCTATTCAGACGACGCAACTCACTGGAAAATATGGCTGCTGAGAGACGCTGACATAATGCTGTTTGTGACCTATAACTGTAACGTCGCTGATGCCAAAGTCGAAGAGCAGGAAGTGATAAGGGCAGTCCGCTCGATTACTCCACGCAAGACATGCCCCTCCAGAGGATAGAATAAATCTGTTTACGGTCAGGCTAGCTACGCACATAAAGCAGCGCTAGACGCCTCGACTTTGCGCTCGGGAGGCTACGATGCCGTTCAGGTTCTTCCAGCTTTTCGCATTTCTGATGGCGCTTGGCCTTGCCGGCCCTGCCTTGAGCAAGGAACCGAAGAAGAAAGGTTGGATAATCTATCCCCCAGGGGCTCTGGACAAAGCTGGGGGCGATTACATACGCCTGGAGCC
This sequence comes from Rhodospirillales bacterium, assembly GCA_029859805.1. Taxonomy (GTDB): domain Bacteria; phylum Pseudomonadota; class Alphaproteobacteria; order Kiloniellales; family JAKSDN01; genus CAMYKD01. The sequence continues at coordinate 33,979 of JAOUCL010000004.1, forward strand.
AGTTGAGGAGCCGTCGCTGGAGGATATCGCTGCGATAGTCGAACCTCTCAAAGGGGCCAGTCTCATCAGAGTCGAATTTGATGAGTATCAACTGGGTCTGGTGTTTTCGGATGGACCGCCATTGGCTCTCTGGACGGAGATTGTGTTCCTGGAAAGCGACGATGCAAAGGACCCGAAAGTTTACAGCGTCGGCGATGGCCCAAAGGACTTCAGTTTTATGAGCCTCCTGGGTAAGACCGTGACCGACGTTGAGCCAAATGCCGCACGAGATTTGCTGCTGCGATTCCAAAATTTCGGAAGCTTACGAATACGCCGAGATGAGGCCTTATTGGAGTCATACATAATTGGATCTGATTTCAGAGGATCCTGGCTTGTCGTCCGATAACTTCCAGCCCTAACCTTAAGAATGTACGGGCTCCCGCAATCACGGATCGCCACTTCGTTGACGTTCATCTAAGGTCTGGTCCTGGCTACTTTTCCCCGTCCGGATCAGGCTGCGGCTACGTCGGGGATGCCCCTGACACCGGACCTTTGAGCTCGATGGCGGTGTGTGAGCATCTCTGAGCGACTGTTTTGCCTGACGATCATTCTCCTTTGGTCCATGAGACAGGAAGGAGAAAGTCGATGCAGAGCTTCAAAGATGGTGATGACAAGACGGGTCCCCGGAACGCCTGGAACAAGGCCAAGCTGATCGGCCCGACACCACCGCTCCAACCAAAGCATGTTTGGGCCATTCGGACCCGCCTGCAGCTGGACAGGCGAATCAGGGACCTGGCTCTCTTCAATCTCGCGATCGATAGCAAGCTGCGCGGATGCGATGTCGTGAGTTTGACGGTCGACGATGTCGCACCGCACGGCTACGCGCTCGAGCGAGCCACGGTCCGCCAAAGGAAGACCGGGCGTCCCGTGAAGTTCGAGATCACCGAGCAGACCCGCCAAGCTATCGATGAGTATCTAGAGGCAGCTCGCAAGAGGCCCGGGGAGTTCTTGTTCACCGGTCGCAGGGGCAAAGACCGCAACCTCACGACCCGTCAATATGCCCGCTTGGTGTCGCAATGGATCGCCAGCGTTGGCCTGGACGCGTCACTCTTTGGGACACATTCCCTGCGTCGAACCAAGGCGACCTTGATTTACAGGCGAACCGGCAACCTGCGGGCCGTTCAGCTGCTCCTTGGGCACACGAAGATCGAGAGCACTGTCCGGTATCTCGGCATTGAGGTCGATGATGCTCTCGCCATCGCCGAGCAGGTCGACGTCTGATCCTGAGGGCAGAGCGGACGCGCTCTGCCCGATCAGACCACCGGGAAAACTAGCCAATACCTGCCATTGAGCTTGATAGACAAGAACGACTGGAACGACGATAAGAACCTCATTTGGCGGCACGTATTTGGATGACAGATTCGGTGCGAAGCCGGACTCGCTCGCCGTGCCCCTGGGTTCAATCGGACAAACAGCAAGCAATGACGTCCCCACAAATGCCAAAAAATGGCCTCGGTTTTGTTAACTGTTTGCGGGATACAAGTCATCAAACTTGTCCAGGAATGACCTCCCGTGCTGGAGCTGTTTCTCAATACGCCAACACTCGCTCTTGCGGCTTTGACGCTTGTTGTGCCGTGGCGTTGGGTTTGGCGGTTTTGGCTTCTCGTCTCGATTGCAGCCATAGCGCTTCTTAGCTTCTCGCCGCGCGATCCTGATCCAGGCGTCGGCTATGTCTATGGGCTAGCAATCCTGTTCTCCTACGGCTTGGTCTTTGCGAGCTTGTTGGCCATTCGGTTTGGCATCCAGGTTTTCATTTCAAGCAAGTCCAGGGGGCAAAAACAGCTTTCGGGCGTTGAGAAACCGTTTCTCGCTATGTTTGAAGGGCTACTCTGCGCGTTCGCCGGCATTGTCGCAGCGGGGTTCGCCATATGGGCTCTGGCCTACGCGTTCTCCGCCATACCAGGCGGTTATGTCATTCATGGCGTGGTCGGACTGCTTTCGCTGGCGGGAGTGATCGTTCTAGCCTGGCGTCTTTTTCGAGGCCGGCTTCCAAACTGGCGTGCCGGTACCTTCGCTGCCGCCTTCTCTTCTCTCATGATCGCGGTGTCGGTCTATGGTCCGCTCCACCCGGAGATCGTTCTCGCCGAGGCCGAGCGCGTCGCTCGCGATGCGCCGTTTTGCATCGCTTTGGGGGAACGACATCGGCCGGCGCGATCGCGTCAGGATCTCACCTTCTTCACCATGGACAAGAACGGCATCCGCCACCACGCAATCCTGCTGGTCGATCGCGCGGGTGAAAGGGAGGGCTATCACTGGTCCTACCGCCAGCGACGATTTGTTGAAGGACTTGCGGACGACGCGGTTGCTTGCCTTCCAAGACAGGATTTCGCGGCTGGACTTCTGCATTGGAAAGGGGTGGAGCGTCATGGATACGAGCTTAACTTCGGTGGCCGCGACCTCGTAATTCCGACGGATTACAACCCGAATTTCACCGACAAATATCTTTCGATCTCTGCGCCGCCGCCTGATTTTAAGCCGATCGAGCGATCGTCTTCATCGCCCCAAGCAAGCGCTGAGATAGGAAGCCGGGCCTGGCTCGAAGGGTCAGCGAGAGATGTCTTGAAAGAACAATCAACCGGTCGCTTTGCAGACCTCATGGAGGTGCGCGAGGGTCCGCACGGATTTGATTGGTTCTACAAGCTCGACACCGAAGGACAGATTTCCACCCTCATTCTGTGCACAGAAAGACGTCCAGCAGGAAGAACTTGCCAGCACCGCTTCTATAGAGACGGCGCGATGTACACTTTCGATCACAGTCTTGAGCTTCTTGCTTTCTCCAGTGAGATGGAAGATCGCCTCTTTGCTCTCTTCAGTTCGTTCGACACCTCGAGCACGGCCCGACGTTAGGCGAATTGTCTGGCCCTAAGAGCCCGCTATACGTCCTGTCCTCTTTGACCAATCCGAATGGCAGAGGGGCTCTCGAATTGCGCAGTTTGCTGCCCTCTTATGGCGCTTGCGGCGCCTTTTTCGGAAACAATCCGTCAGTTGCGAAGAGATCGGCAATTGTCCGTTCATACCCGGTCCTGTCTACCCCTTCCCGCGGTGGTCGGTTGTCAGGGGTCGCGCCGACGAAACTTGGCAAAAGCTGACATTCTGTACCTGAACTTCCGGTGTCGAGGGCATAGCTGCCGAGACAGACGGTAACCAGGATAGGGCGTTCATAGCCACAAGGAGACCTCAGAGCATTTTGTGAGAAGTCCAAGGAAGCCCTGATTTGGCCTGTACGAAAAACCCCACCGCACGGCCTGTCCACGGACCCACATTTCCAACCCCGAATTCCCGCAGATCAGGTGTTCGGCGCCAGGGGGCACCGAAAAGGGTGATTTCCCGTACCCCCAAGACTGCGTTGCTATAACGCGGCCTCGATGCGGCTGGGCAAGGTGGCCTTGCGTGCCTACTGCACCTGCCAGTCGAGGCTGGCCCCGCCGATCCCGCCCGTCGCAAGCTTCGAGAAGCCGTCCATCAGCCAGACCACGGCGGCCCCGGTGGTCGTGTTGCGCCACAGGATGTCGGCCTTGGCGTCGGCGTCGAAGTCACCGACCCCGGCCACCTCCCACACCAAGGGCACCCCACCGATCCCGCCCGAGGCGGTCTTCGACAGGCCGTCCATCTTCCAGATCACCGTGGCCCCGGTGGTGAGGTTGCGCCATAGGATGTCGGCGCGGTCGTCGCCGTCGAAATCGCCCGTGCCGACCACCTGCCAGTCGAGGCTGGCCCCGCCTATGCTGCCGCCGGCAAGCTTCGTGAAGCCGTCCATCAGCCAGATGACGGCACTTCCGCTGCTCGTGTTGCGCCACAGGATGTCGGACTTGCCGTCGCCGTCGAAGTCATCGACGCTGGCCACTTGCCAGTCGGCTTCGGGCGACCCAATCGACCCGTCGTATTTCCGAGTGAGGCCATTCATCTGCCAGATGACCGTATTCCCGGTAATGGTGTCGCGCCACAGGATGTCGGATTTGCCGTTGCCGTTGAAGTCGCCCAGACCGACAACCTGCCAGTCGGCGACGGGAGCATCAATCGGGCCGTCAGACAGCCGGGTAAAGCCGTCCATGAACCAGATGACGGGGTTGCTCGTGCTGGCATTGCGCCACAAGATGTCGGATCGCCTGTCGCCGTCGAAATCGCCAAGACCCTCTACTTTCCATTCGGCGCCGACAACACCGATAGATCCCGCCAGTTTCGTGAAGCCGTTCATCTGCCACAGGACGTTGTTCCCGGTGGCGGTGTTGCGCCATAGAACGTCCGACATCCGGTCAGCGTTCAAGTCGTTGCGCACCGGCTCCCGAGAATTAGGAAAACGCTGCACCCAGCGTCCGTCAAAGCCTCCCTCTGCCTCGGTGTACCAGGCTCCGAAAAGCCATTCGCCTTGCTCCCCATCGGCGGAGCCGTCGCCATGCACGCCAACATGGGCGAAGTAGTCGTGCTGCCACCAATAGTTCCCGTGGGAATCCAGGTGACCGCTTGCGAGTCCGCGTTCGCCGAAGGGATCGCCGAATTCGTAGGCGTCGAACACGAAATTCCCCACCTGCCCCCACAGATATGCCCCCCAAAACCAGTGCTTGTCCGGGTAGCCCCCTCGGCTCTCGCCGGCATCCTGACTGTCGATTGACCGAAAAAAGAATCGTTGCAGGCCCGTTGGCACGAGCTCCGTTCCATCCTCGCTCAGGATCGGGCTTTCGAGCTTGATCATCCGGGAAGGCGAGGTCCAATGCAGGGAGTACGAATTGCCTTCCCAATGCGTAGGCAAGATGTCCGCAAGATCTTGAAGCTCGAATGTCGCTCGCCGAATTTCGTCCCATCGGACGTGGTTGTTAGGCCCGGCCACCATATCGAGGGCGTTGTCGTGAGTGATAGTTTGGGCGTTCCAATAGGCCACGGCCTCCGGATCGCAATCGCAAACGAAGACATAGTTGACGCTCCGTCGGTCTTTATCCCCGTTGACGTTCACCTTCGCCGACATTGCGAATTGGTTCCCGACATCAATGCCAGCAAACGTGTCTTCGACCCAATGCAATTCATGCAAGTCGAAGCCGAACGGGTCATTTGACCATTCCGCCTGCCAGAGCATGACGTGCTTGCCGAAGCTCGTTTCCATGAAGTTTAGGTCCACCTCACCCAAGACACGGGCATTGTGTTTGCTATGCTCCGTGATGACAGCGTAGTTGACCTGCTCCGTCCCGGACCCAGGAATCCCGCTAACCCCATCGACACGAAGCTCCACGCGCTCCCAGTCGTGGATCGAGCCCTGCTGCTTCGCGTGGTAGACGTGGTAAAGCAGGATCACGGATTTCTGACCGTCCTGCATGAACTCAATGATGGCGGAATAGAGAGTCGGCCGGATCCGCCAGGTGTCCCAATCATGACTATCACTGAAGAACGGATCGATGCTCGTCATCACGAACTCGTTGATCGCCCCCCAGTTCACTTTGTTGTTGGAAAACACGCCGTCGCGGTCGAAATTGAAGTTTGTGATCCAGTCAAAGCCTTCGTGGCCCGACTCGTTTTCATTGGCTCGCTTGAAGATGATTGGTGAGTAGTAGTTGAGATACTCTTTCCTTTGCTCCCCGCTGAGCGACCACGTTTGAGCCCAGGCCACATCTACCAAGAGGAAGGGGGCAAGTACGATCCAGAGGATGGATTTCCAGGCAGGAGATTTGGCTGCTGGACGGCTTGGCGAGATTAATGGTCCGGTGTTTCCTGACATTTTGCTCACTCCTCCCTTGGCTTGCTGACTGGCCTTAACAGTCAAGGCAGGCGCGAATGTCATCCCGGTCGAGCTTCTCAGCGGTGCCCGCAGTCTCCCTAGTATAGAATCAGCATTGCTAGACGGCCCCGCCGGAGTCCATTCTGATGGCTTGGTCTATGGATCTTTTTAGAACAGCTCATACCAGGCTGAGGAATTGGTTGGCGTCTGCCTGTTGCCCAAATCAGGCTCAGTTCTCTGGAATAGCTTTTAACGACAGGTTACACCCGTTTTGGATCTACAACAAGCAGTGTTGTAGGTGAGGCCTGGGAAATCACCGCGCATGCCATTAACCCCCCGCCCATATCAAAACGAACCTGACTTTGCAGACATGAACATCTCCTTGAAGAACGTATGCAGGCTGGGAAGCGCTTCATTAGAACAACAACAGCAACCGGTTCGGGTGTACACTCAATTCTGCTTGGTCGTACCCATTGATGACCGTAAACCCATGGCCCGAAGGTCTTCTTTGGGTCAGGTTTGACCGTCAGGGCCACTCCCGATTTCCGTCCGGAGTCGGGGGTAGAGCCGACGAAACGGGCCAAAACTTCAGCTTACCGCCCCAAACTCACCGTCGCGGAAGGCGCCTTGCGACAGCCGGGTGTAGCCAGAATCGGTCATTGGAGGACCTGTCGGAGGGGCCTGCATTCCGACAGAAGCGACAATTCGAGCCCCGACGGTGTGGGGCCCTTCATGACCGGCCGCCAGCATTCAGCACATCTTGATTACGATCAACCTAACGAGACGGTTCCAAAATGGGAATCCTATTTCAAATCGTATCAATTCCTTTCGACAGTTACTTTCGGTAAGGATTGTCTATCATTTCCACCAGATAGGTAATCAGCGCCGCATCGCCGTCATAGAACAGCCATTCGGTCTCGGATTTGGTGGCGTGCGAATTTATGCCCGGGCGCATGACGGTGCCGAATGGAACCGAGAAAACTCCGAGGTTGGGCACTTTTTTGAGCAGCTCCTGCACCCACGGTTCCCCATTGTCGTGAAGCGCTTTGTAGTTAGTTGCGACCGAAACGAATGGCGTATCGTCGCCCACCGCCCCTTTCCGTCCGAACCTGACTTGGCTGAGCGCCAGCGCGTGGAGATCTCTGTTGGTCTGGCGGTCGAAATTTCCTTTCGACTTCTGGCGCTTCGGAGAGGTCCAGTCGTAGTCTTTGCCGCTATCTCCGAAGCGATAGATCTTGAGATTGTTGTACTCGGTCGAACCATCCGCGTTATCCGTGATGATGCGCGTGCAGTTCACTGATCCTCCGTTCTCAGTCGCGAAGTGGACATTGTCGAAGATCTGCAGAGCCATGGGTGTCCTCCAACGGGTATAGAACAGCCAACTGCAGTCGTTGTGCCTGGGTCGGCAGCGCCGAGTTGGCATCATGTGTGTATGCTGTTCACTGTCTGGATCAAATACGACCTGCCCCAACAGTCAGTACAACTCCTAATTCTACATCGTTCGAGGCATCAAGCAAAGGGCACACGTGCCCCAGGGCGAGATCATGAATCGTTAACAAGTGAGGATGGTGTCTCGGAACATTGGGTTGAGGGCGGCTTTGAGACGTTTTCGCTTGAGGGAGATATTGGATGGCTCGCGCCTGAGGAGGTTGAGCACCGCCTTGCGCATTGTGGCGAGGTTACGGGCGGCATGATCTTTGCGGGTCCGGCATTGGTCCTCGCGGAAGGTCACGTCGAGCTGCCAGTGCAGATTGTTTTCGATACTCCAGTGGGAGCGGCTGGCGGCGAGGAGGGGCGCTGGATCGGGTGGCAGCGAGGAGATGTAAAGCCGCGTTTCGGTTGAACTTTCGCCGGTTTTCTTGTTGGTGCGCGTGGCTGTGACCTGGGCGATGGAGCGCAAGGCCTTCCATTCGGGATGGCGCTCGGCGAGCCAGGCGGCGTCTGCGGCCAGGCAACTGCGTTCTTCAATCCGTCCGTGGCCGCTGCCGGTCTGGCACGCGCGCGGGCAGGCGGCAGCGAGAGCCGGATCGGCGAAGAACTCGGCGGCATCGTGATGCAGCGTCTCCTGATTCTCTTTGAGCGCCAGCAGATAATCGGCCTTGCTGCCGATGATCTTGGCCGCGATGGCCTTCTGCGTGCCCATGGCATCGATGGTGACGATGGCGCCTTCGATCTCCAGCATCTTCAGAAGCTCCGGAATGGCGGTGATCTCGTTGCTCTTGTCCGCGACCCCACGTTGCGCCAGCGTGAGCCCCGCCGCATGCCCATAGGCCGAAACCAGATGCAGCGCGCCGGCGCCGCTCTTGTCCTGCTTGGAGCCGCGAAGTGTCTTGCCGTCAATCGCCACCACGCCCGTGACCTTCGCCTGCAGGCTCGCCACCCACGAAGAAAAAGCCTTTTCCAGCGCCATCGGATCAAGTGCGCGCAGAACCCGGCGCAGGGTCTGCGCCGGTGCGATCCCCTTGCCGAATGGCAGAAAACGGCGCAGCCAGGACAGATGCTCCTCGCAGATGATCTCGATCTCGTCGAAATCCTCCCCCCGGCACAGCAATCCCACCAGCACCGTCAAAAGCACCTCATCCAGCGGATAGGTCGTCATCCCGGGAATGCGATGGTCCTCCACAACCTTGATGTGATCCAAAAAATCCATGCTCATGGCCAGCCCTCCTGTCCCGGCCATAAGAATCCTCTTCGCCCATAAATGCATTAACCATTTATGATTCCGCCCTGGGCGACCATGGATCCCTATCAGGTGATCGCGGAGGGCGACGAGGCGCTGATCGCCGGCTGGCTGGGCGTCACGCTTAGCGCGGGCCTACGCCTGCCCGAGGATCTGCCTTCGCCGAAGCGGAGCTCCGGCTCCGCGCAGGCAGGCGAGAGCGAAGACCGCCGCGAGTTCCTTCTGGCCGGCGCCAAGGCGGCGCTCGAGCAGCTCGCCCCCGCCGGCGCCTGGCTCGGCGAGCGGATCCAAGTCGTCCAGTTCCTCTGCGCCCATACCGCCGCCATGGACTGGCAGGGCCAGGCCAACGCCCCCGACCTGGGCGAGCAGGTCCGCCAGAAAGCCCAGAAATTCGCGACCCAGATGTTTGCGCTGACTAGCCGCCAGCTCTCGACCCTCGCGCGCCTGCGCGACCAGCGCCGCCGCAAAGCCGAAGCCGCCGAGCGCCAGGCCTGGCGCCAGGAGGCGCACGAAACGAAGGAACAGCTCGCCCGCGGCAGCGCCTTTACGGCCGAGTTGGAGCGCATGATGAAGCTGAGCGACGAAGCCGACGCCGTGCCGGAAGATGCGCCAGAGCCTTTAGCCGCCCCAAGGGCCGAGGGTGCCGCCGTGCCCGAGCCGCGTGACGAGCCGGCCCCTGCCCTCAACCGCCAGCAGCGCCGGGCGCTGAAACGCCTGGAGAGGCGGGCGGACCGGCGCGCGGGGGCCGGGTAGCAGCGCGGGACCCGGGGTGGGACCGTCGTGTCGTGTCCACGTCTTGGGGCGCGGCAACTTGCCGCCTCCGTGGAGCCGCGCGCCGCCCTTGGCGACCTTGGCGGACCGCCGGCCGCGTGGCGGGGGGCCGGGACCTCGCCGTAGGTCCCGTCAGGAACCGGCCGCGGCAGGCGGCGGATCGGCTCCGCGCAGGCCGCGCCGGCGCGCGCGCCTGCCGGTCACGGGCTCAGCCGGCCGCGCGCCTGTTCGAGCAGGCCCATGGCCGACTCGAGGTCCTCGCCGATGCTCTCGACCACGGCGGCGAGCTTTGCGCGCTCGTCCTCGAGCCCGGCGATCTGCGTGTTCAATCCGGCGATGGCCTGCTCGACGGACTGCTGCTCGGCCCGGGTTGCCTCGAGGGCAAGACGGGCCTCCTCCCGCGTGGCGGCGAGCTCGGCCGTTTCCGTGCGCGCCGTCTCGACCTCCGCGGCAAGGACGTCGCGCCGCTGCTCCAGGGTGCCGAGCTCCGCGTTGAGCGCCTCCAGACGCGCGGGCGCGGCCTCGAGCGCCGACTCGGTCGAGGCCAACTCGGCGCGAAGCGCCTCCTGCTCGCCGCGCAGGGCGGCGAGCTGCTCCTGGTTCGAGCGGACCTCCTGGCGGCTCGCCTCCAGGGCCTCGCCGCCGGCCGCGAGCTCGCTTTCCAGGGCGGCCAGCCGCTGCGCCGTCTCGTCGCGCTGCGCGGCCAGGGCGGCGACCTCCTCGCGGGCGCCGTCGCGCGCGGCCGCGGCCTCGGCGGCCTCGCCCCGCACGGCCTCGAGCGCCGCCACCGCGCTCGGGTACTCGTCGATCGCCCGGTCCTCGGCCTCGAGCTCGGCGATCCTGGACTCGTAGCTGCCGACGAGAGCCAGTCCGCCGCCGAGCAGCACGACCGCCAGGAGCGCCGCGACCGTCCAGGCGAGCCGCTCGCCGCCCGACCGTCGCGGGCGCTTTGGGGCGGCCGGCGGCGGGGCGCCGGGCGCCGCCGGCTTGGCCGCCGCGGCGGATTTCGCGACCGGCGCCGGCCCCGCGGCCGCCCCGGCCGCGGCCGCAGCCTTCGCCTCGGTCGTCTCACGCGGCGCTTCATCGGGAGACGCGCCGGCAGTCTCCGCCCCCGGCGCGGCCGGCCCAGGCGCCGCCTTCTCCGACTCCGGTGCGCCTGCCGCGCGCGGGTCGCCGCCGGCCTCCGACGCCGTGGCCGCGTCCTTGCGGGCCTCCGTCCCGTTCTGTTTCGCGCCTTTCGCCTTCCGGCGCTCGCCCTTGGATTTCGCTGCCGCCATGACCGCTTCCGCCTTTCTCCGTCTCGCCGCGGGCCCCGGACGGGCCCGCCTGCAGGTATAGATGCCCCGGATTTTGCCGCGATCAACCGGCGGCGATCAAGATGTCTCCGCGCGGGCCCTTGACGGGAAATCCGGGGCCGGGGGACCTGTTGAAAAAGTAGCGGTGGCGTGAGTCCCTGACTTTGGTCGAACTGACGGAATCGGGGGCCGTTTCGATGCTCGAGCGGCGCGACCACGCAGACAACCATGCCCCGACAAAGGCAAGAAAACGGGAAGAACGGCACCGAGAAAGAATCCGATCAGACAACGATATTGGAGCGAACCCCTGGATTGGGACGAAAGAATCAGGGACTCCACCCGCTCGTCCGAGCCGGCGATCACCACGGGGCCGGAGGCACGCTAAGTTCTTCTTTTCGGCTTCGGAACCGCCTTCTCGACCTCATAATTCACGGCCACCATCCGGTCGGCATAGTCTTGGTCTATTTTCTTGAGCGACTGTGTGAGCTCCTGCTTGAACGCCGTTTCGATCGGGCCGCCTCGGCCCGGCCAAATGCGGAACTTGATCCGCAGATAGCTCTTTCCGCTCGGTGTTTGGAACCGGCCGACCGCTTCCGACGGCGCGCGGAAAACGCCGGCGAACTGCTCGACGACCGAGTCGGTCACGGCCCTGGCCACCTTCTCCATTTCCGCGGCCCGCTCCGGCTCGCCCGCAAGGGTCACGTCCGCCTGGATCCGGACATAGCCGCGGGGATAGTTGATGACGTTGGCAATCAAACGGTTGGGTATCAATACCTCGGCGCCCATCGCGTTCTGCAGCACCGTGAAACGCATGCCGACGCGCTGGACGATCCCGACCTGATCGCCGATCTGCACCATGTCGCCGACATCGAATTGGTCCGTCAGGACAACGGTCAGCCCGGTCACGACGTCCTGTACGATCCCTTGGGAGCCGAATCCAACAGCAAGCCCGACGATCGACGCACTGGCCAGGTAGGCCGTCAGGGGTATTCCAAGCTCGGTCAGCGCCCAACCCAGGGCGCCGAAGTAGAGGGAAAAGACCAAAAGACTGGTGATCAGGCTGTTGACCGTCCGGGCCTTGCTGAGGGAGCGGTCCATCGTCCGCTCCATGACCCGCACGCTGATGGCGCGGACCAAACGGACGGCCAGATGCGCAACGACCACGACAACGGCGATCAGCGCAAGCCGTTCGAGGGTGCCAAGGCTATCGTGAGGCAGGTCTTGCATGCCGTGCGGTCGGTTCGATCAAGGGAAGGGCTGGAGCAGTCGCTCTCGTTATACCAAAGGCCATCGACAATGAACTCTGATATTAGTTGGGTTCACCGCCAAACGCACTCGCGCTTCGCCGATGTTGCGTCGGCGGTGTCGGAAGGTTGAGTTCCGGGTGAGTTCCGGGGACAGAATAGCGGCCGCCGGCCGGGGCCCGCGCTCCGACCGTAGGGGCGTCCTTGCCGCTCCTGCCTTGACCTGCATCAAGACCCCGCGCCCCGCAGCGCGCTAAGTGTCTTGCGCTGACAAGGAGCGCTCCCCGTGTCCCCTCACGGCAAGACGGTTCTGCGCGACCTGGGGGTCGTGCTGCACGTGCCCGGGCTGATGGCGCTGGTCTCGCTGCCGCTGGCCTGGCTCTTCGGCGAGGGCTATGCGGCGGGGCCGCTGCTGATCACGGCCGCGGCCGCGCTGCTGCCGGGCCAGGTGCTCTACTGGAGCTGCCGGCGGGCGCCGGCGATGCGCCTGCGCCACGCCATGGTCACGGTCGTGGTCTCGTGGATCGCCGTGCCGCTGATCGGGACCCTGCCGTTCCTGCTGATCGCGGGCGCGCAGCCGGCGGCGAGCGAGACCGTGCTGGTCTTCCGGGATTTCTGGAACGCGCTCTTCGAGGCCATGTCCGGCTTCACCAGCACGGGGCTCACCATGACGCCGCGGCCGAGCGCGCTGCCGCACTGCCTGCAGTGGTGGCGCTCCTTCATGCAGTGGGTCGGCGGGGTCGGCGTCGTCGTGCTCATGCTTTCCGTGTTCCATCCCTCGGGCGACGCCTACCGGCTCTACTTCTCCGAGGCGCGCGAGCAGACGATCGTCCCGGACATCGCCGCCACGGTGCGGACCATCTGGTGGATCTATCTGCTGTACACGGCGTTGGGAATCCTGCTGCTCTGGGCGACCGGCATGACCGGGTGGCAGGCCGTGAACTACGCCATGACCGGCATCGCGACGGGCGGCTTCGGCGTCACCGACAACAGCCTGGCCGATTTCGGCACGGGCCCGCGCCTGGCCATGGTCCTGATCATGCTGGCCGGCGCGGTCAGCTTCGCGACGCACTACCGGCTGCTGACCCGGGACCGGCTCGCCCTGCTGTGGAAGGACGCGGAAAATCACGCCCTCGTTCTGCTGCTGGTCCTAGGCGCCGGGCTGCTGGCGCTCGAGAACCTCTGGTACGACAGCGGCGCGGGTTGGCTCGACAGCCTGTTCCAGTGGACCTCGGCCCTGGCCACGGCCGGGTTCTCGACGGTGCGGCTGGAGACCTGGAGCCCGACGGCCCTGGTCCTGCTCAGCCTGGCCATGGCCTGCGGCGGGGCGGCCGGCGCCACGACGGGCGGGCTCAAGCTGAGGCGCGTGGTCCGGCTCGCTAGCGGCGCCTTTGCCCGGGTCCGCGGCGTGGCGCTCCACCCCTGGCGGCTGATGGACCACAAGCCGATGGCCGACGCGGCGGTCGAGGCGCATACCGCGCGGACCTTCGAGGCGGCGATCGTCATGGCGGCGCTCTGGGCGGCCACCGTCTTCGCCGGCACCCTGCTGCTGCTGCACGCCGCCGGCCCCGGCGCTCCGCTCGATCACGTGGTGCTCGAGGTCACCTCGGCGCTCGGCAACGTCGGCCTGACCACCGGGATCACCGGCCCCGGCCTGCACTGGTCCGGCAAGCTCGGCCTGATCGTCGTCATGTGGATGGGGCGGCTCGAGATCGTTCCGATCCTGGTGCTCGTCGCCGCCCTGGTCATGGCGTCCCGCCACCGGGCCGCCAAGTGAGCGGAGGCGGCCCCGGAAACCCGATCGGAGCATTGCCGGGCCGTCACTTCCCGTGCTGCGCCATCCACTCGGCGGCCAGGCGCTTGGCCTTGGCGAGGTCGGCGGAGGTCATGCGCGCAACGAGGACGTCGCGGTTGGTGCCGGCGATCGCAGAGAGCCAGCCAGCCCCGGTCTGCGCCGCCGCGATGTCGTACCACATGTAGGCCAGGACGTTGTCCCGCGCGATGCCGGTGCCGCCGGAATAGGCGTTGCCGAGGGCATACTGGGCGTCGACGACCCCCTGCTCGGCCGCCTTGCGCCACCAGCTGAGCGCCTCGTCGTAGTCCCGCTCCACGCCCTGGCCGTCGCGGTACATGGTGCCGAGGGCGAACTGGGCCTTGGCGTCCCCCTGTTCGGCCAGCGTCCGGACCACTGTCGCGTGCTGGTCCGCCCAGACCGGCGCTGCCAGTCCCACCAGCCCCACCAGCAGGGCGAGGGCGAGGGCGATAACGATGTGCCTCATGACAATCTCTCCCCAGTCTGCATCCGATTCACGGGCGCCAAGCCCAGTCAAAAGTGAAAGCGCTCTATCCGGTTGCTGAAAACGTGCAAAGGCTCACCCTCGCACTTCGTCCCTCGACAAGCTCGGGATGAGGAAGCTCAGTGTGAGGGTGAGCTCTTTCGAGGAGCTACCCTCATCCCGAGCTTGGAGTTGACCTCATCCTGAGCTTGTCGAAGGACGAGGGCAACGGGCCGCTGCACCCTTTCTCGGCAACCTGCCAGCCATCCCGTACCGCCTGGTCTTCGTCGGCCCCCATGACGACCTTGCTTAGAACAACAAACTTCTACCGCACCACGTAGACGGAACACTTGGCATGGCGGACGACGCGCGCGGCGGTGCTGCCCAGCAGATAATCCGCGACGTTCGGCTTGTGCGATCCGATGACGATCAGATCGGCGCCGATCTTCTCCGCGTAGGCGAGGATCTCCTGATAGGTGCCGCCGAAGCGGACGGTCGTCGTCACCTTGTCCGCCGCCGCGCCCATGCCGGCGACGAGGGCGTCGAGCTCCTGCTCGGCCTTCGTCGAGGCCATGGACTCGTAGTTTTCGGCCAGGAACTGCGAGACGATCACCGGACCCGCCTGGATGACGGTCAGCAGTTCCACCTCGGTGTCGTCGGCGGTGGCGAAGTCCGCGGCGATGCGGAGCACTTCGTTGACGCGTTCGCCGTGTTCCAGGTCGATGGGCACGAGTATCTTGCGGGGCATGGGCGGCTCCTCGATTCCTCTCCGCGCCGGTCAGCCGGAGTCGCCGCCGGCGGTGACGGGGGCGGTATCGCGGCGGCTTGCCACGACCTGCATCAGGACGACCGGCGCCATGACGGCCAGGGCGGCGAGGTCGCTCTCCCAACTCGGCGCCACCAGCAGCAACCCGCCGACGCCCATGAGGAAGCGCCAGCCGGCGTCCAGCCGCGCCAGGAAGAACCCGGAGACCGCCGTGGCGATGGCGAACACCCCGAACGCGCAGGTCACGGAGACCTGAATGAACGAGGTCCAGGTGAAATACTCGGGCAGGACGATCAGCATGGTCGGCGCGTAGACGAAGACCATCGGCACCATGAGCTTGCCGATGCCGAGCGTAAACGCGCTGACGCCGGTGCGGAACGGGTTGGCGCCGGCAATGCCGGCGGCCGCGTAGGCCGAGGCGCAGACCGGCGGCGTGATCTCGGAGATGACGCCGTAGTAGAGCACGAACATATGCGTCGCCAGCGGCGGCACGCCCAGCTGCGCCAGCGCCGGCTGGGCGACCGAGACCAGCATGATGTAGAGCGCCGTGGTCGGCAGGCCGGCCCCCATCAGGATGCAGGCGACGGCGATCAGGACCAGCGAGAGGAACTGCTGGATGGAGGCCTGCCCGAACACCTCGAGCGGGATCCAGCCGATCACCAGGTAGAGAGTCTCCGCCATGTCGCGGGCGCCGTTGGTGACCATGAAGCCGAGGCGGAAGGCGACGCCCGTGGTGTTGATGACGCCGACCACGATGCCCACGGCGGCGCAGGCGGCGCCGACGGCGAGCGCGTACTGAACGCCGACATTGAAGCTGTCGAACAGCTTGTGGAAATCCTGGCGCTCGCGCTTGTGCAGGAGGCTGAGGATGAGGCCGCCCGCGAGGATGCCCGCGAGGACGGGCGAGAAGCCGCCGTCCGAGGCCTTCCACAGGATGAAGGTCATCAGCCCGGCCGGCACGATCAGCGTCAGCGGCTTCTGGAACGAGGTGAAGCCGACGACGATGCAGAACATCAGCCCCATGAAGGCGGCCATGTTCGGCGAATAGCCGCTGAACAGAACGATCAGCAGCGCCAGCAGCGGCAGCACCGTGTGCCAGCCCTCGCGCCAGATCTGCAGGAACCTGGGCAGCTGGTCCTTGGTATAGCCCTTGAGGCCGAGCCGCTTGGCCGTGAAATGCACGATCGACAGGACGCCGACGTAATGCATGGTGGCCGGCACCACGGCGGCGATGACGATGGTGGTGTAGGGCACCTCCAGGAACTCGGCCATCAGGAACGACGCCGCGCCCATGATCGGCGGCGTGATCTGCCCCCCGGCGCTGGACGCGGCCTCGACGCCGCCGGCGAAGTGGCCGGGATAGCCGAGGCGCTTCATGTTGGGGATGGTCAGCGAGCCCGTGGACACCGTGTTGGCGATCGACGAGCCGGAAATGGTGCCGAAGAACGCCGAGGAGACGACGCTGACCTTGGCCGGGCCGCCGGTGTACCTGCCGGCCAGCACCATGGCGTTGTCGACGAAGAACTGGCCGAGCCCCATGCGCTGGGCGACGACGCCGAACACCACGAAGTGGAAGACCACGGTCGAGACGACCCACAGGGTCACCCCGAAGATTCCCTCCTGCGGGAAGTACATGTTGTTGATGAACTGCCGCCAGTCGACGCCCGGATGCTTGAGAATCTGGAACGGCATCTGGGGTCCCAGCAAGGCATAGGCGACGAACACCAGGATGATCATCGGCAGGACGAAGCCGAGCGACCGGCGCGTGATCTCGAGCACCAGGACGACGAGCGCCGTGCCGAGGATGATGTCGGGCGTCGTGGGATCGCCCTGGCGCAGCGCCTGCTCCGGGATCTCGTAGCCGAAGACGCTCAGCCCCTGCCACGAGACCGCCAGGAAAAGCGCCGCCGCGACGCCGATGGCGGCGAAGGCCCAATCGTAGAGCGGGACGTTGCCCCAGCGCCACCACGTGTTCTCCCGGTACTCGAGCAGGCTCTGGGTGCGAATCAGCGGGAATCCGGCGAAGATCATGACGAACAGGCCGGTGAGGTGAATCCCCATGTGCTCGTGTTCGACCGGCGTCCCGAAGCCCGCGGTCCAGATGTGATAGATGGCGAAGGCGATGGCGACGTAATAAAGGATCCGCTTAAGCACCGCGCCGTTGTCGCGGGTGACGAGGGCCGAGTCGTACTGTTTCTCGAGCTCTTCGGCGGCTTCGATATCGAGTGTGCCGGTTGGGTGCTCGATCATTCAATCTCCTCCTTTGGCCCCCGCCCGGGACGGCGCGATGGCCGCCCTATGGCGCCGCAGGTGACGGATTTGCACGTCCGCCACACGAAAACGAAAGGGTCCCGAGCCCGGAGGCCCCCGGCCGGCGAGGTTCGACGGAACGCGCCCCTGCCCGCCGGCCGGAAGGCTTCACTCGGGGAGCCCCCTACTTGAGCACGCCCACTTCCTTGTAGAACTTCTCGGCGCCCGGGTGCAGCGGCACGTCCAGGCCCTCGATGCCCTTCAAGGCCGTTTCCAGGCGGATGACCTTGCCCTTGGCGTGGCCGGTGTCGAGCAGCTTGCGCGTGGTCTTGTTCCACAGCGCCTTGGTGACCTGGTAGATCAGCTCTTCCGGCTGGTCGATGCTGGTCACCAGGGTGCCGTTCACGGCCAGCGTGTTGACGTCGTACTTGACGCCCTGATAGGTGCCCATCTTGATGGTCGAGGGCACGTAGTAGGGGACCGCCTTGTTCGACGCCTTCACCTCGGCATCCGAGAACGAGTAGAGATCCATGCCCTTGGTATTGTCGAGCTGGATCATCGCCGCGACCGGCGTGCCGGCGGCGTAGAAATAGGCGTCCAGCTGACCGTCGGCGATGCGCTCGGCGCTCTGCGAATTGTTGAGCTCCGCCTCGTCGATGTTGTCGCGGGTGATGCCTTGCGCGGCGAGCATCAGCTCGACGGCGATCTGGGTGCCGGAGCCGGCCTGGGCGATGCCGACCCGCTTGCCTTTCAGGTCCTTGAGCGAGCCCAGCTTCTTGCCCTTCGGCAGCACCAGGTGCAGGTCCTCCGGGAACAGGTTGGCGATGACCCGGAGCTTCGGCTTTTGCTTGCCCTCGAACTTGGCCGTGCCGTGATAGGCGAAGTAGAGCGTCGCCGCGCCGGTCAGGCCGGCCTCCATCTGGCCGGCGTTGATGGCCGTGACGTTGTGCGCGGAGGCGTTGGTCGATTGCGCGATGGCGACCAGGCCCGGCACGCCGCAGTTTCCGCCCTTGTCGCAAGGACGCGAGCCGGGCGGGTTGGAGATCGCGTTGGCGATCAGGCCGCCGATCGGGAAGTAGGTGCCGCCGGCGCTGCCCGTGCCGATGCGGAAGAATATCATCTCTTGGGCCTGCGCGGCGGCGCCCATCACCGTCAGACCGGCAACCGCGGCGGCCAGGAGCTTGAGATTGAGCTTCATCGTAACCCTCCTTCTTGGTGGTAGATGTTCCAAAAATCCCCGATCGCCGCGGCAGCCTTCGCGGCGCGGGCCCGTCTCTCGACGCTTCGAGAGCGGCTTTCCGAATTTCGTAGAGGCACCCCCCGGCGACGGGCGTTTCGTCGCGGACCCGGGCTCCTGCCGATCGGGGGCCGCCTGCAGGCTGGTGGTCGCATCAAACCCGCCTCCCCAAGACCGCCAGGCTTATGGTCTTGTTTTCTATGGACCCGGCGGTTTCACCAATCCCTGGGACAGGATTGTAGGGGCCGCGCGTGGATAATCGCAAATCTTAAATGGCCATTCCAAGAAGATTGCGCCGGACCGGCCGGGCCGACCGGGTATCCTCGCAGACCCGGTAAACCAATCATTAGGAGAGCTTCATCAGAATATTACGTCATACTGATTGTGATCTTTTCAGCAATGGTAACAAGCGGCGATGAGCGTCTGGCCCCTCGATCTGAAGAAAGGGGACAGGAAAAAAGGGGACAGTAGAGCTGCTTGCAAAATTGCAGAAGCGCGTTGAATTATCCGCGTTTCGCGGTTGATTTTTCGGTGAATATCGAGGCGGCCGCAGCCGCTTTCCGCTATGGTTT
>JAOUCL010000044.1 GCA_029859805.1 Rhodospirillales bacterium
CAGACTCCGGACCTGAATTCGATGGAGCTTGTACGGGGAAAGATGACCCACAGGAGACATTGAGCCTCGATGTTTTCCGCTGAGAGGAGTACCGAATTTCAGATACCCCCGAACGTCGGCTTACCCACGCTAACAGGGACAAGATGCCTGGGAGTTGGAGGCGGCGAGTAATACAAGCCACCGCAAGGGAGCAGCCGATCACCCCGCGTACTTGCTGTCAAAATACTGTTTCGCGTTCTCTAGCCAAAGCTTGGCATGCAATTCACCTGTACAGTCCGCGAGGATCTGCTTTACTTGCGTTATGGGAGCCGCCAAGTCGAAAGTGCTGTACCTTCATGCCCGTGAGGTGTCTGCTCACGGATTTCGAGGCTTCTGAATCCTCAAGTCCCTTGCCGGTCTTTTCACGCACTTCCGCTGGCAGGCCCTCTTGAGCGTCAGTCAGTGTCCTATGGCGAGCAGTCGAAGGGCGGTTCGAACGCGTGGCGGCAGGCCTGCACGTCCTCTGCCGTGAGGTCGTTGCGCTCCCCGTAGGGGTCTCCAACATCGAAGCCGTCGAAGTAGATACAGGACCAGTAATCCTGCTGATCTTCCAGGCTTATGCCGAATACGGGGTCGCCCTTCTTGTCCTTGAGTATGTACTCAACGAAGCTGAACACGCCCGCTGTATCCAGGTCGGAGTAACACACGAACTCTGGCTTGTTCATCGAATCAATGCGCTCAAAGACCACTTGTGGGTCCCAGCACTTACACGTCTTCTGCTCGCAGGCGGGCACGTCGCCGCGGATCCGAGCGCGCGTCTCGAGCACGTCCCCCCCGCAGATACCGCAGCTCACCTCGGCGAACACCTTCGTGGTACCTGCCAGCGGGGAGATCGGGACCTGATTGCCGTATCCGACGAGCGTGCAGCTAGACGGATCCGGGGGGGCAAAGTAGTCGCTGCCGAGCGTGTTCCCCTCCTTGTCGACGAACTGGGTCGTGCATTCGGTGAGACCGATACCGACCCCACAGCCCTTCAACCGGATGTGGTAGTCGATGACAGGGACCCCGGCATCACAGCCGACCCACTCTGCGGCTTCCAGCTCGATCCTGCACGAATTGCCTAGGGCGGCCGACGGCGCCACGAGGAATGCCAGTGCTACGAACAGACCTCGCATCTCGATCCTCCTCCACACAGAGCGATTAGATCGGACCTCCGATCCGGGAGTTCCCGGAGTCGATTGCACCGAGCTTATCTCCGTTGCGCCCAAGATACAATGTTGGGCACCTCAAATGAGGGGGGCTTCGTCTCGTCGCTGGGGCGTAAGGTCAGCTGTTGGCTAGGAGCACGCATTCGAGGGCGTGTTCGGGCACGGCCGCTTTCCCCCAGCAAGCCGACTTTCGAGTCCGAACGTCAGCTTTCCAACGAATTTCGTCAGCTTGACCCTTGGCAGCGGACCCGTTGAGCGCCTCGCCCCATGGTCTGGAGGTGACCCAAAGCGGCTGTTCAGTCGCCAAATCGAACCAAGAAAACCAGACGATCAACATGCAATGTCCCAAGCAAGATCAAAGTCGTCATCGGCAGCCGAATCTGCTACCGTTTTCGGCCAGCTGGAGGTGGTATCCGGGGATCTCGGTTTAGACTCTTGACAGTTGGTTTCATCGTCTCGAGTCGACAAGACAGGAACGGATTGAGTGTCCAGTTTAACTGGATCACTGGCTTCTAAGCAAAATTCGACTTAATGTAGATCTCAGCAGGGAGATCTCGGATTAACTGAAGACGCACCACAACAGTATTCTCCGCGCGGGCGGGGGGGGGGCCGAGCATGAGGCAATCGAGAACGAAACCAACGTCACTGACCTGCACCTCCTCGCCGTCTGCCATGAGTTTGCTCGGTCGGGCGGAGCTGGGAGCTGTGCAGACGGAGCCCTACGCCCATCTGGAAATCATGCCGGCGTTAGACTGGTCGCTTTATGAGGAGTTGCAGGGCAGCTTCCCACCCCTTGAGGTGATCGCCGGAGGGCAAGAGGGATATGGCAGCAATCAGGTAGTGCGTCTTTCGGCGCGGGAGGTGATTGACAATGCCGAAATTCCCAAGATCTGGCGGGATTTCTTCACCTACCACGTTTCAAAGGACTGGTGGGGCGACATTGTCCGGGTAATGGGTCGCGAACTGCGCAGGTCCCACCCCAACATTGAAGCACGGACCGGTCGGGCCCTTGAAGACTGGCGAGCAATCTTGAGAGGTGATGATGGAGAGGCGGAGGTTCGTCTCGACTGTTTGTTCGTTTACAATACGCCGGTCACGCAACGCTCCAGCGTCAAGGGAGCGCATGTGGACCGAGCGGATAAGATCTTCAGCGCGCTCTTCTACTGTCGCCATAGAGAGGATGATACACCCGGCGGGGACCTAACGATCTACCGATTTGCCAAGACGCCTGTATTCGACAAGCACCAAGTGTCCACGAAGCGGCTCGAGGACGTGGGTACAATTCGCTACGACACGAACAAGCTGTTCTGCTTCGTGAACTCCCTTCGGAGCGTCCACTCCGTAACCGAACGGGAGGTAACACTAACTCCAAGGCGTTATGTAAATCTCGTTGTCGAAACGCCGTTCAAGGCCTTCAAGGTTCCTCAAATGAACTGGGCCTCACGGCTGTTATACAGAAGGTTGCACAGGGAGTGGACGCGAACCCATCAACCGGACGAATGGAATCGCCGATCACATTCTCCCTAGAGCAGGGTCCGGTCAGTTTGACTCGATTTTTTGGATACCCCTGGGCTTGTTGCCGGCGGCATCATTTTCGCGGGTCGCGTGGGGGGCATATGCGCACGGCAAAATTCAGCAATTGAAAGCTGTTCGGAGAAGCTCGATCAGGCCGCGCGTCTGCAATTGGGCCTTTTCGGCACGAAAAGCCTGCCGATCCGCCGGTCGCCGAATCATAGGGGGAAAGCATGTTTAAAGCTGTCAAAACCGGCGTCCAATGTTTGTCCGCAACTGTCGAATGTCGTCTTTTGGCTCTAGCCGGAAGTGCACAGCTGATCACCAGGATGTCCGCATACCTGTCCATAGCGGTCGTGACACTGGGCGGCGGCCCGTGAAATCGAACCGCCATTGATGAGTACACGACCTACCCCCCGTAACTCTGCACCAGGGAGCCGGCGACCAGGTACCAGCCGTCGACCAGGACGAAGAAGATCAGCTTGAAGGGCAGCGAGATCATGACCGGCGGCAGCATCATCATGCCCATGGACATGAGGATCGAGGCGACCACCATGTCGATCACCAGGAACGGCAGGAACAAGAGGAAGCCGATCTCGAAGGCGCGCTTCAGCTCGCTGATCATGAAGGCCGGGATCAGGGCGCGCAGCGGCGTCTCCTCCGGTTCGTCCAGCGCCTCTTCGCCCGACATGTCGAGGAACAGCTTGAGGTCCTGCTCGCGCACGTGCTTCAACATGAACGTGCGCACCGGCTCGGCGGCGAGGTCCAGCGCCTCGACCTCCGTGACCTCCTCGGCGATCAGGGGCTCGAGCGCCTCGTCGTAGACCAGCTGCAGGGTCGGCATCATGACGAAGGCGGTGAGGAACAGCGCCAGGCTGATCAGCACCGAGTTGGGCGGCGTCTGCTGGATGCCCAGCGCGCTGCGCAGGAAGGAGAGCACGACGACGATCCGGGTGAACGAGGTCATCATCACCAGGATCGAGGGCGCCAGGCTGAGGACCGTGATGAGGGCGACCAGCTGCAGGATCCGGCTGGTCGTCGACCCGCCCTCGCCGCCGAGCTCCAAATTGAGGCTCTGGGCCAGCGCCGGCTCCACGCCCGCGGCGAGGCCGGCCAGCAGCGCCGCGGCGAGCCAGGCAAGGCGCCTCATGCCGGCTCTCCCGTTCGCCCGCCCGGTCGCTCTTCCGTCGGCGCCTCGCCCGGGCCCGGTGTCTCCGGCGCCGCGATGCCGGATTCCACAAGCAGGTCCGGGCCGGCGCCCAGCAGCACCAGGTGCTCGGCCGCGTCGCGGCGCAGCAGGACCAGCTTGCGGCGGGCATCGAGCGGCATCACCTCGACCACGGCAAGCCGCCGCGCCCGGCCGGTGTTGGGGGTCAGCTTGCCGCCCAGGCCGAAACGCCGGGCCGCCCAGGCGAGCGCGCCGATCAGGCCCAGGACAAAGACCAGGGCCAGCACGAACTTGAAATAGACGTCGAGGTCCATGGCGGCGGGCGGCCCGGTCAAGCCCCGCCCGTCGGGCGCGCCTGCGGGTGGTCGTCCGTCCGGTCGTCCGGGCCGTCGACCATCGCGCGGACCTCGGCGGCGAGTCCGTCCAGGTCGGCCCGCAGCCTGAGCAGGACGGGGCCGTAGCACAGCGCTTCCTCCCGGGGCCGGCCCGCGATCTCCGCGCAGAGCGCCTCGACCCGTTCCTCGAAGGCGGCCAGGCCGAGGTCGCGGCCGGCCGCAAGGTGGGCCCGGGCCTCGGCGACGGCCAGGCCCAGCTGGGCCAGCTCTTCGCCGATCGTCGCCGGCGGGCTCACGGCGCGTCCCCCGGCGCGTCTCCCGGCCCGTCTCCGGTAGCCGGCGGCGGGGCGCTTGCCCGGTATACGTAGGTCAGGATCTCGGCGACCGCGGCCAAAGCCTGCAGGGGCACCTCGCTGTCGACGTCGATCGCGGCCAGGATCTCCGCCAGGTCGGCATCGCTGCGCACCTTGACGCCGCGGTCGAAGGCGATCGCCAGGATCTGCTCGGCCAGCTTGCCGCGGCCCTTGGCGACCACGCGCGGCGTGCCGGCCGGGCCCTCCTGAAGCGCGACGGCCAGCGAGCGCCGGCCTTCGGTCTCGGCCGTCTCCGGCGGGGAGAGGGTCGTCTCTTCGGCCATGGTTCGTGTTCTACGTTCCAGGTTGTCGACTGCGCGACGACCGGCAGAGCATTCTGCCGCCGCCAGGACGTAATCCTGGAGTATTAACCTTAATGAATTATTTAGGCTGTCGCCCGCCGCGCCCTTGGCCCGGCCTCGACGGGAGGGCTATCGCATGTAGCGGTGTTCGATGGCCAAGGTTCAAGGCGCCGCCTGCGGCGGCCCCTCATGCTTCGACAAGCTCAGCATGAGGATGGTTGTTTGTTCCAAATTGGGAACCTCATCCTGAGCTTGTCGAAGGATGAGGAGCGCCCGAAGGGCGCGTCTCGAAGGGCGCCGAACACGCCGCGCCCACATGCGATTCCCCCGGCCTCGACGGGGCTCACTCGGGGGGCTTTTCGGTGGCTTCCTGCTCGGTCCTGGCGCCGGCTTCCTTGGTCGCCTCGGCGGCGCGCTGCTCGGCCTGGATGCGCTCGAAGATCTCGCGGCGCAGGACCGTGGCGGTCGACGGGAAGGTGAAGCCGAGCTTGATCGACTTGCCGCGAATGTCGATCACGGTCACCTCGATGTCGTCGTTTATAATGACTGACTCGCCGACCTTGCGTGTCAGATAAAGCATCGGCTGTCTCTCGCCTTTCCGCGGTCGAGCGGCGCCGACGGTAGCGCCCCCACAATTTGTCGGACAATTAAATCACCTTTTACGGATCATTAATAGGCCGCGCTTGATAATCGCGCGGGCCTTTGTGTCGATTTCGGCCGCAGCGGAGCGCGCAGGCACGCGTGGGAGACCAGATGGACGGTAAACTCAGCATTTTCGACGCGCTCGCCCGGCGCATGGCCTGGCTCGGCCAGCGCGAGCAGGTTCTGGCGCAGAACGTCGCGAACGCCGACACCCCCGACTACGTGCCGCAGGACCTCGAGCACGGCCCCTTCGCGCGCCAGCTCGCGCGCAGGCTGGCGCCGGTCGAGCCCGCGGCGACCCACCCGCACCATCTGCGCGGCGCAGAGGGCCGGGCCGAGCGCCCCGCCGACAGCGAGGACCAGCGCGAGCGCTTCGAGACCGCGCCTTCGGGCAACGCCGTCGTGCTCGAGGAGCAGCTGATCAAGGTGGCCGAGACGCAGATGGACTATCAGACCATGACCAACCTGTACCGCAAGCACATGCAAATGATCCGCATGGCGCTGGGCCGCGGGGGCTAGGTCGTGGCGGGACATAAGGAAGGCTGAGCCATGGACCTCGTCAAGGCACTCAACGTTTCGGCTTCGGGCCTGAAGGCGCAGGGCACGCGCCTCCGGGTCATCGCCGAGAACATCGCGAACGCGGATTCGACGGCCCAGCAACCGGGCGCCGAGCCCTATCGCCGCCGGGTCGTGACCTTCGGCAACGTGCTGGACCGCGAGCTCGGCGCCGAGACGGTGCGCGTGGACGGCATCGTCCCGGACCGGAGCGAGTTCAGGCGCCGCTTCGAGCCGGGCCATCCGGCGGCCGACGACAAGGGCTATGTCCTGACGCCGAACGTCAACAGCCTGCTGGAAGTGGCCGACATGCGCGAGGCCCAGCGCA
The DNA here is from genome assembly GCA_029859805.1 of Rhodospirillales bacterium. Classification (GTDB taxonomy): domain Bacteria; phylum Pseudomonadota; class Alphaproteobacteria; order Kiloniellales; family JAKSDN01; genus CAMYKD01. The sequence continues at coordinate 6,383 of JAOUCL010000044.1, forward strand.
GTTACGAGGCCAACCTGAAAGTGATCCAGTCGTCGCGCGCGATGCTGCAGCAGACCATCGACATCCTGCGTTGATACCAAAGGTCACTGATAATGACGCATTTCACCGAGGCGATTTTGGCCGCCAGCAAGGCGCGCGCTGCGCCGTTGTGCGGGTACAACAAGCGGCGCGCAACGTGGCTGGCGGCCAAAATCGCCCGGCCGTCCGGTGGGGCGTATCGGGGCGCCAGGGGCGTTGCGGCGCTTGCCCGATGCACGCACCGCGCTGCGCACCGCGCCTACCCGGGCGACCCGATCCGCTCCCATGAAATGAGTCATTATCAGTGACCTTTGGTATGACCCAACCGAACGCGGCCGCCAGAAGGGCGGCCGTTTCCCTGCCAGAACGGCGAAGCCGGGGGCGTAACCGGCCCATCAGGAGGCTTAGTCCATGACCGTGAACCTGAACGACGCGATCTCCGCCTATCTCGGCGCGGCGCGCGGCGCCGGCCCGGATGGTCTCGATCCGCGCGAGCGGGACCAGAGCGGCGACTTCGCCGGCGCCCTGCGCGAGGTCGCCGAAGACGCGGTCCAGGCGTTGCGCGAGGGCGAGGCGGCCTCGCTGAAGGCCGCGGCCGGCAAGGCCGACATCACCGACGTCGTGACCGCCGTGAGCCAGGCCGAGATCACCCTGCAGACCGTGGTCGCGGTGCGCGACCGGGTCATCCAGGCCTATCAGGATATCCTGCGCATGCCGATCTGACCGGCCTCGTCCGGCGCCTCCGCTCCCCGTCCGAGAAGCCCAACGCCCATGAATGCCACCGATGTTCTCGAGGTTTCGCGCGAAGCCGTGATCGTCATGCTGAAGGTCGGCGCGCCGATCCTTTCCATGGCACTCCTGGTCGGCCTCGCCGTGGCGCTGTTCCAGGCGCTCACCCAGATCCAGGAGATGACCTTGTCCTTCGTGCCGAAGATCCTGGTCATCTTCGTCTCCCTTCTGGTGCTGATGCCCTTCATGCTCTCCACGATGACCGCCTTCGGCCAGAGCCTGATGGACCGCATCGTCGCGCTGGGTTAGGCGCGCCATGCTCGCGGCCCTGCTGCCGGCCGAGATCTTCGGCGTGCTGCTCGTCTTCGTCAGGGTCGGCGCGGCCATGATGCTGCTGCCCGGCATCGCCGAGCCCTACGTGTCGGCGCGCGTGCGCCTGTTGCTGGCGTTGCTGCTTTCGCTTCTGGTGGCGCCGGTTCTGTCCAGCGCCCTGCCGGCCCTGCCGGGCAGCCCGGTGGCGCTCGCCCTGCTGATCCTCGGCGAGGTCGTGATCGGTCTCTTCATCGGCACGGTGGCACGGTTCTTCATCGCGGCGCTGACCACGACGGGCATGATGATCGCCTACATGTCCGCGCTGGCCAATGCGCTGATCAACGACCCCAGCGCTGCCCAGCAGGGCTCGATCGCTGGGTCCTTCCTGACCATCGTCGCCCTGCTCGTGATCTTCGCCCTCGACCTGCACCACCTGATGCTGAGGGCGCTGGTCGAGAGCTACCAGCTTTTCGTTCCGGGCGAGGTGCTGCCGTTCGGCGATTTCGCCGACATGATCGCCCGCGTGATGTCCAAGACCTTTCTCCTGGCCTTCCAGCTGGCCACGCCCTTCATCGCGGCGGCGACGATCTTCTATCTGGGCGTCGGTCTGCTGTCCCGCCTGATGCCGCAGGTGCATATCCTATTCGTCGTCATGCCGCTGCAGATCACGCTGGGCCTGGTCGTGATGTCGCTCGCGGTGCCCTTCATCATCAGCTGGTTCGCCGGCAGTTTCGAGGAGACGCTGCTGCCCTTCGCCGGCGGCGCGGCGCCGTTTTGAGCCATGGCTGAAGACCGTCAGGACGACTCGCAAAAAACCGAGGAGCCGACTCACAAGCGGCTGCGCGAAGCCCGCGAGAAGGGCCAGATTGCCAAGTCGCAGGAGGTCAGCCACTGGTTCATGATCCTCTCCTTCACGATCGCGGTCGGCTACCTCGCGCCGGGGGTGGCCGGCGGCATCGCCGAGGCGCTCTACGGCTTCCTGGCGCGGCCGCACGCGATCGCCATGGACGGCGAGGGGCTCAGCAACCTCTTCGCCGAGACCGCAGGCCTTCTGGCCCTGGCGCTGGCGCCGCCCATCCTCCTGACAATGGCCGCCGCCTTGGCGTCCGGCCTGATGCAGAGCGGCTTCGTCCTGAGCCTGGAGCCGATCAAGCCCAAGCTCGAGAAGATCTCGCCGCTGCGCGGCCTGCAACGTCTGTTCTCGGCGCGCGCGCTGGCCGAATTCGTCAAGGGGCTGGTCAAACTCGCCATCGTCGCCGCGGTGATCGGCCTGCTGCTCTGGCCCGAGCGGCGGCTGATCTCCGCCGTGGTGACCATGGACCTGCCGCAGTTCCTGGAGCTGCTTCAGTCGCTGGGTCTCCGGGTGCTGATCGCCGTGCTGGCGGTCATGTCGGTGATCGCCGGGCTCGACTTCCTGTTCCAGAAGAACCAGCACAACAAGCAGATGCGCATGTCCAGGCAGGAGGTGAAGGACGAGTTCAAGCAGACCGAAGGGGACCCGATGGTCAAGGCCCGGCTGCGCCAGATCCGCGTGGAGCGGGCCCGTCAGCGCATGATGGCGGCGGTCCCCGAGGCCGATGTCGTGATCGCCAACCCGACCCACTTCGCGGTGGCGCTCAGCTACGAGATGGGGTCGTCCGGCGCGCCCAAGGTGATCGCCAAGGGCGTCGATTCGCTGGCGCTCAGGATCCGCGAACGGGCCGAGGAATGCGACATTCCGGTGGTCGAGAACCCGCCTCTGGCGCGCGCGCTCTGCGAGGGGGTCGAGCTCGATCAGGAGATTCCGCCCGAGCACTACAAGGCGGTGGCCGAGATCATAGGTTACGTGATGCGCCTGAAGGGCAGGATGCCGGCCCGGCGACTCCACTGAGGCGAAGGGCCGGCGTTGGGGGCGGCGGTCTTGCGGCGCGGACGGAGGTGATGGATAAACATGCGCTTTATGGATATAGACTAGATCGGTGATGGCGCCCTTGGGAAAATCGCATCGTACGCTCGCCCTGTTCGCCTCGACGACGGCGGCGAGCCTGGGGTTCGGGTCTTCGCCGGCGCTGGCCGCCGGTGGGGGCGGTTTCTCGGCGCCCACCGTCGCGCTTCTTGTGCTCCTGGGCGCGGTCCTGGGGGGTGCGGCGGCCTACTTCTGGGGGCTGCGCAGGATCTCCCTGCTCCGCGATGCCCTGGCATCGGTCCCGCGGCCACGTCAGATCGTCGATTCGATGGGTCGGACGTCTTATGTGAATTTGGCCTTTGGCCAGGCCTTCGGCGATACGGATCGGCCGACGCCGGACATTCTCGGCGAGCGCGCGGCGGACCCGGAGTCGCGGAGGCTGATCGCGCGGCTTGCCGAAGCGGTGCGGCGGGGCGAGTCCGGGCACGCCGAGATCCGGGTGCGGCAGGGCGGGGGACCGCAGCCGGGGGAGGATATCGAGGACGAAGACGTCGCGTGGCGTCACGTCGCGGCCTATCCGGTCGAGGGGCGGCCCGGGTCCGCGTTCTGGTTCGTCGACAACGTGAAGCCCGAGCGGCAGATGGAGCAGGTCATCCGTGCGGAGCAGCAGCGCTTCGTCGACCTGCTGCACAACGCGCCGATCGGTTTCTACTCGGTCGATGCAGAGGGGCGGTTCCTGTTCGTCAACCAGGCCTTGGCCGGTTGGCTCGGTCTGGCGCGCGAGGATCTCGAAGGCGGCCGGCGGCTCCACGGTGTGCTCGCGCGGAAGCCCCCGGAGGGTACGGCGCCCGGCGATCCCTTCGGTGACGGCGCCGGGCAGGGCGAGGCGGTGCTGCAAGCTGAAGGCGGGAGGGCGTTTCCGGCGCTCATCGGCCAGACCGTCGAGCGCGACGCCGGGGGCCGTGAGCTGCGCACCCGCGCGGTGGTCTGTAACCTGTCCGAGGAGCGCGCCATGGCCGAGGCGCTGGACCGGGCGGAAAGCCGTTTCGAAAGCTTCTTCGGACAGGCGCCGGTCGGCATCGCCCTGGTCGATGGCCGGGGCGGCGTCACCGAGTTCAACGACGCGGTGCGCGTCATGGCCGGAGTCGACGAGGGCGTTTCCGGCGGCATGCCGCTGGCCGACTTGGTCGCCGAGGACAGCCGGCCCCTGGTCGAGAACCTGCTCGAGCGCGGCGCCCAGGGGGCTTCGGACGGCGAGGGGGAGCCGGTCGAGGTCGAGATGGCCGGCGGCGGCGCAAGGGTCTGCGCGCTCTTCGTCACGCCCATGCAGCCGGAGGCGGACGGGCCCGGCGGCTTCGTCGCCCATTTCATCGATACGACCGAGCAGAAGAACCTCGAGAAGCAGTTCGTCCAGTCGATGAAGATGCAGGCCGTGGGCCAGCTGGCCGGCGGCATTGCGCACGACTTCAACAACCTCCTGACCGCGATGATCGGCTTTTCCGACTTGCTGCTGTTGCGCCACCGGCCGGGCGACCAGTCCTTCGCCGACATCATGCAGATCAAGCAGAACGCCAACCGCGCGGCCAACCTGGTGCGCCAGCTGCTGGCCTTCTCGCGCCAGCAGACGCTGCAGGCCAAGGTGCTCAACGTCACCGACATCCTGGCCGAGCTGTCCCACCTGCTGCGCCGCCTGATCGGTGAGAACATCGACCTCAAGATGGTCCACGGCCGCGATCTCGGCATGGTCAAGGCGGACCAGGGGCAGCTGGAGCAGGTGATCATCAACCTGGCGGTCAACGCGCGCGACGCCATGCCCGAGGGCGGCACGTTGACGATTCGCACCGGCACCGTCCACCTCTCGAGGACGACCAAGCGCAAGGGCGAAACCATGCTGGCCGGCGACTACACGCAGATCGAGGTGACCGACAGCGGCTCCGGCATGACCCGCGAAAACCTCGACCGTATCTTCGACCCCTTCTTCACCACCAAGGAGGTCGGGGCCGGTACGGGGCTCGGCCTGTCGACGGTCTATGGCATCGTCAAGCAGACCGGCGGCTTCGTCTTCGTCGCGAGCAAGCCGGGGGCCGGCACGACCTTCACGATCCTGCTGCCCTGCCATGCCGAAACGCAAAGCGATGCGGTCGACGCCAAGCTTCCCGCCGAGCCGGTCATCGATCAGAGCGGCAGCGGCACCCTGCTGCTGGTCGAGGACGAGGACGCCGTGCGCGCCTTTTCCGCCCGCGCGCTGCGCAGCAAGGGCTATGACGTGCTCGAGGCACGTTCCGGCGAGGCGGCGCTCGAACTCCTGGGCGAACAGCAGAAACCGATCGACCTCCTGATCACCGACGTGGTGATGCCGCGGATCGACGGGCCGACCCTGGTGCGCGAAGTGCGCGGCCAGCGGCCCGACCTCAAGGTCATCTTCATCTCGGGCTATGCCGAGGACGCGTTCAGGAAGCGCCTCGACCAGGGCGCCGGCATCCACTTCCTGCCCAAGCCCTTCTCCTTGAAGCAGCTGGCCGGCAAGGTGAAGGAGGTCATGCGCGAAACCGCCGCGTGAGGCGGCGGTCCGATGCTTGACCGGGACCCGGCGGGGCTGGCGCGCCGCCCTTTTGTTCTCTTTTTATTCTTTTCCCTTGCCAAGATGAGAACAAAGCGGGTACACTCGCCTTCGTTGCAGTCGCATCACCCCTATGGGATAAGAGAGGTCGGTCATGTCGCAGAACGTGTTGCGTCTCGTCGAGAGGGACTCCGTGGACAAGAAGAAGGCATTGGAGGGCGCGCTGGGGCAGATCGAGCGCGCTTTCGGCAAGGGTTCGATCATGCGCCTCGGCGAGGACCAGGTGGTCGAGACCGAGGTCGTGCCGACCGGCTCGCTGGGCCTGGACATCGCGCTCGGCATCGGCGGCCTGCCGCGCGGCCGGGTGGTCGAGATCTACGGCCCGGAAAGCTCCGGCAAGACGACCCTGGCGCTGCACGTGCTCGCCGAGGCGCAGAAGCGCGGCGGCACCTGCGCCTTCATCGATGCCGAGCACGCGCTGGACCCGGCCTATGCCGGCAAGCTCGGGGCCGACGTGGGGGAGCTGCTGATCTCGCAGCCCGACACCGGCGAACAGGCGCTCGAGATCGCCGACACTCTGGTGCGCTCGGGCGCGATCGACGTGCTGGTGATCGATTCGGTGGCCGCCCTGGTGCCGCGGGCCGAGCTCGAGGGCGACATGGGCGACCAGCTGCCCGGCCTGCAGGCGCGCCTGATGAGCCAGGCCTTGCGCAAGCTGACCAGCTCGATCTCCAAGTCCAATACCATGGTGCTGTTCATCAACCAGATCCGCTACAAGATCGGCGTGATGTTCGGCAGTCCCGAGACCACGACCGGCGGCAACGCGCTCAAGTTCTACGCGTCGGTCCGGCTCGACATCCGGCGCATCGGCGCGATCAAGGACCGCGATTTGGTGGTCGGCAACCAGACCCGGGTCAAGGTGGTCAAGAACAAGATGGCGCCGCCGTTCCGCGTGGTCGAGTTCGACATCATGTACGGCGAGGGGGTGTCCAAGACCGGCGAGCTGCTCGACCTCGGGGTCCAGGCCGGTATCGTCGAGAAGTCCGGCTCGTGGTTCTCCTTCGACGGCCAGCGGGTTGGCCAGGGGCGCGAGAACGCCAAGACCTTCCTCAGGGAAAATCCCGGGATCGCCGATACGATCGAACAGAAGATCCGGGAGAACGCCGGGCTCGTCGCCTCGGCAATGCTCGAGGGACCGGACGGCCCCGACGGCCCCGACGGCGCCGAAGCGGGGGAGGGCGCCGAGGCCGAGCCGGCCGGCTGACCCGGCAGCCTTCGTCGGCCTGCGCGGCAGGCCGCTCGATTTCCGGAAAAGAAACGCGCCGGGACGGATCGCGGCCGGCCCGGCGCTGCGCCGGACGGGCCCGCCGCGTCCGCGGTCTGTCGAAGCCCATGTGCAAATGGGCTGCGACCAAATGGGCTGCGACCAAATGGGCTGGCTCCGCGCGTCCTGGCGAACTGGACAGGTCCGAGCCGGCGCGTTAAATACCCTTTGCCAATAAGCCAGCTTCTTGGGGCCAAGAATGGAATTGTTCCAGTTCTTGCCCTAAGGCCCGGCGCTTGGGGCAGCCGGAGTAGCGAAACCCATGACAACGGCCAACGAGATCCGCGGTGGATTCCTGGATTATTTCGCGCGCAACGGCCACGAGGTCGTGGCCTCCTCGGCGCTCGTGCCGCACAACGATCCCACGCTGCTGTTCACCAACGCCGGCATGGTGCAGTTCAAGAACGTCTTCACCGGCGCCGAGACGCGTCCCTACAAGCGCGCCGTGACCTCGCAGAAATGCGTGCGCGCGGGCGGCAAGCACAACGATCTTGAGAACGTCGGCTATACCGCCCGGCACCACACCTTCTTCGAGATGCTGGGCAATTTCTCCTTCGGCGACTACTTCAAGGATCTGGCCATCGAGCTGGCCTGGAACCTGGTCACCAAGGAATACGGCCTCGACCCGGACCGGCTGCTGATCACGGTCTATGCGGAGGACGACCAGGCGGCCCAACTGTGGCGCAAGATCGCCGGCCTGCCCGACAGTAAGATCCTGCGAATCGGGACCTCGGACAACTTCTGGGCCATGGGCGATACCGGTCCCTGCGGTCCCTGTTCGGAGATCTTCTACGATCACGGGCCGGCGATCCCGGGCGGACCTCCCGGCAGCCCCGACGAGGAGGGCGACCGCTTTATCGAGATCTGGAACCTGGTGTTCATGCAGTACGAGCAGGTCGAGCCGGGCAGCCGGATCGAGCTTCCCAAGCCGTCGGTCGACACCGGCATGGGGCTCGAACGCATCGCCGCGGTGCTGCAGGGCACGCACGACAACTACGAGGTCGACCTGCTGCGCCACATCATCGAAGCCTCGGCCGAGGTCTCCGGGGTCGCGCCCGACGGTCCGCAGGCGGTCTCGCACCGGGTGATCGCCGACCATCTGCGCGCCACCGCCTTCCTGATCGCCGACGGGGTCTTGCCGTCCAACGAGGGCCGCGGCTACGTGCTGCGCCGGATCATGCGCCGGGCCATGCGCCACGTGCACAAGCTGGGCGTCAAGGACACCATGATCTGGCGCTTGGTGCCGAACCTGGTGCGCGAGATGGGGGAGCATTTTTCCGAGCTCAAGCGCGCCGAGGCGCTGATCACGGAGACGCTCAAGCTCGAGGAGCGCAACTTTAACCGCACGCTCGATCGCGGCCTCAAGCTGCTGAACGAGGAAACCGGCAGGTTGGGCGACGGCCAGGCGCTGGCCGGCGAGGTCGCCTTCAAGCTCTACGACACCTACGGCTTCCCGCTCGATCTCACCCAGGACATCCTGCGCGGCCAGGGTCGCGGCGTGGACACGGCCGGCTTCGACGCCGCCATGAAGAGGCAGCGCGAACAGGCGAAGAAGGCCTGGGCCGGGTCGGGCGACGCGGCCACGGAGGCGCTCTGGTTCGATTTGCGCGATCGCCTCGGCGCCACCGAATTCCTGGGCTACGAGACCGAGCAGGCCGAGGGCCGGATTCTCGCGATCCTGAAGGACGGCGAGGAGGTCCGGGAGGCCGCGCCGGGCGAGCCGGTCCAGTTCATCGTCAACCAGACCCCCTTCTACGGCGAATCCGGCGGCCAGGTCGGCGATACCGGGCTGTTCTTCAGCGCCGCCGGGGCCGAGGCCAGGATCGACGACACCCAGAAGAAGCTGGGCGACCTGCACGTCCACATCGGCGAGGTGACGCAGGGCAAGCTCGCGGTCGGCGAGGCGGTCGAGCTGCGCGTCGATGCGGTGCGCCGCGCCGGCCTGCGCGTCCATCACTCGGCGACGCACCTGCTGCACGAGGCCTTGCGCCGCCGCTTGGGCGACCACGTCACCCAGAAGGGCTCGCTGGTGGCGCCCGACCGCCTGCGCTTCGACATCTCCCATCCCAAGGCGCTGACGGCCGAGGACATCCTGGCGGTCGAGGAGATGGTCAACGCCCGCATCCGCGCGAACGCGCGAAGCGGGACCCACCTCATGGCCCAGGACGAGGCGGTCGAGGCCGGTGCGCTCGCCCTGTTCGGCGAGAAGTACGGCGAGGAGGTGCGCGTGGTCGCCATGGGCGGCGAGGACCCGGCCAAGGGCGAGGGCAAAGCCTATTCGACCGAGCTGTGTGGCGGCACCCACGTTCGGCGCAGCGGCGACATCGGCTTCCTCAAGATCGTCGGTGAAGGGGCGCTGGCCGCGGGCGTGCGCCGCATCGAGGCGGTCGCCGGCGCCGCGGCGCTGGCCCACGTGGCGTGGCACGAGGCGTTGTTGTGCGAGGCGGCCGCGGCCTTGAAGACCGCGCCGGCCGAGCTGCCGGCCCGGCTCGGCGGCCTGATGGATGAGCGCAAGAAGCTGCAGCGCGAGCTGGAGGACCTGCGCCGGCGGCTCGCCACCGGCGGCGGCGGCGGCGCGGCCAAGGCGCCGGAGGCGCGCGAGGTGGCCGGAGTCAAGTTCGCCACGCGGCTGCTCGAGGGCGTGCCGCCGCGCGACCTCAAGCCCATGGCCGACGAGCTGAAGACCCGGGTCGGCTCGGGCGTCGTCGCCCTGGTCGCGGTCAACGACGGCAAGGCCTCGCTCGTGGTCGGCGTGACCGGCGACCTGACCGGGCGGCTCTCGGCCGTCGACCTGGTGCGCGCCGGCTCCGAGGCGCTCGGCGGCAAGGGCGGCGGCGGCCGGCCGGACATGGCTCAGGCCGGCGGGCCCGACGGCGCCGCGGCCCAGGCCGCGCTCGCCGCCATCGAAGGCGCGCTGGAAGCGGCCGGGTAATCCCGGCCGCCTAGCAACTTTATTTGACAGTCCAAGGGACACATGGCTAGGTATAGCCCGGTCTTTTCGCAACCTTTTCACGGGTTGTAAGAGAAATCAAACTAGATACATTAAGTTGTGTAACAGACAGGGAGGTTAACATGAAGCGCCAGATCCTGATGGCTTCCTTCGCCGTCGCCGCGACGCTTGCCTTTGCGGCGGGGGCTCAGGCCAAGACCCTCGTCTACTGCTCGGAGGGCAGCCCCGAGGGCTTCAATCCGTCACTCTACACGGCGGGCACCACCTTCGACGCCTCGTCGCGCCCGATCTTCAACCGCCTGGTCGAGTTCGAGCGCGGCACCACCAAGATCGTGCCGGCCCTGGCCGAGAGCTGGGAGGTCTCGGGCGACGGCCTGAGCTACACCTTCAAGTTGCGTAAGGGCGTCAAGTTCCACACCACCAAGAACTTCACGCCGAGCCGGGATTTCACTGCCGACGACGTGCTCTACAGCTTCAACCGGCAGCTCAAGCCAGACCACCCCTACCACAAGGTCTCGGGCGGCGCCTACGAGTACTTCAACGGCATGGACATGCCAGGGCTGCTGAAGTCGGTCGATAAGGTCGACGACTATACGGTCAGGTTCGTGCTGACCAAGCCCGAGGCGCCCTTCATCGCCAACATGGGCATGGACTTCGCCTCGATCCTCTCGGCCGAGTACGCGGACCAGATGTCCAAGGCCGGCACGCCGGAGAATGTCGACCTCAATCCGGTCGGCACCGGGCCGTTCCAGCTGGTCGCCTATCAGAAGGACGCGGTCATCCGCTACAAGGCCCATCCCGACTATTGGGCCGGCAAGGCCAAGATCGACAAGCTGATCTACGCCATCACGCCGGACCCCTCGGTGCGCTACCAGAAGCTCAAGGCCGGTGAATGCCATGTGATGCCCTATCCGAACCCGGCCGATATCGAGGCCATGAGCAAGGACCCGGACCTCAAGCTGCTCGAGCAGGAAGGCTTGAACGTCGGCTACCTGGCGTTCAACACCGAAAAGGCGCCCTTCACCGACAAGCGCGTGCGCCAGGCCCTCAACATGGCGGTCGACAAGAGCGCGATCATCGACGTGGTTTTCCAGGGCGCCGGCAAGGCGGCCAAGAACCCGATCCCGCCGACCATCTGGTCCTATGACGAGTCGACCAAGGACTATCCCTACGATCCCGACAAGGCCAAGGCGCTGCTGGCCGAGGCCGGGGTCAAGGACCTCAAGACCAACATCTGGGCCATGCCGGTGCAGCGGCCCTATAACCCCAACGCCAAGCGCATGGCCGAGCTGATCCAAGCCGACTGGGCCAAGGTCGGCGTCCAGGCCGAAATCGTCTCCTTCGAGTGGGGTGAGTACCTGAAGCGCTCCAAGGCGGGCGAGCACCAAACCATCCTGCTGGGGTGGACCGGCGACAACGGCGATCCGGACAACTTCCTCTTCGTGCTCCTGGGCTGCGAGGCGGCCAAGGGGGCCAACCGGGCGCGCTGGTGCCACAAGCCCTTCGACGACCTGCTGCGCAAGGCCAAGCAGATCTCGGACGTCAAGGAGCGCACCAGGCTCTACGAGCAGGCTCAGGCCGTCTTCAAGGAGGAGGCGCCCTGGATCACCATCGCCCACTCGGTCGTCTTCATGCCGGTGCGCAAGGAGGTCGTCGACTACAAGATCGACCCCTTCGGCGGCCACATCTTCTACGGCGTCGATCTGAAGTAACGATTGGCGCGCCCATAGACCTGTTCAGGGAAGGGGCCCTTCGGGGCCCCTTTCTTCGTTCAGGAAAACTCGACGCCGATCTTGTCGCCCTCGCGCCAGCGCCGCGTGCAGTGGCGTGCCGGGCCGTCCAGGGGCCGCAAGGTGAAGGACTCCGGGCAGTCCTGGTCGGGATCGGACATCCGGATCGCCGCCCCGCCCTCGGACCGGTTGAGAATGACGCAGGGGAAATGGTGGTCCCCGTCTACGATCACGGCCGCCTCGATGACCGACACCCGCTCGTGACGACGGCGCTCTGCGCCCCCCCAGCCCGGGACCGCCTCGGACACCGGCTCGGACGCCGGTTCGGACGCCGGTTCGGACTCCGGTTCGGACTCCGGGCTCGGCCCGGCCGCCGGCCGGGAGGCCAGGCCGGGCAGCAAGTCGTCGACGGACCAGGGTTCGGGCTCTGGCCGAGACTCCTGCCCGTCTTCGAACGCCGGGTCCGGAGAGGAAGCTTCGGCGGGTGCGGTCTCGGCCCAAGCTTCGGCTTCGGGCCGCGACCCGGCCAGCGGCGGGGAGGACCCGGACTCCAGCCAGCCGGTCCCAGTCCCGTCTTGCGGCTCGGGCTCCGGCTCGGGATCCGGCTCGGACGGCCCGGCCGGAGTGTCGCCGGTCGCTGGTTCGAATTCGGATAGAGGATCCGGCCCGCCGGGCGCGTCGCCTTCGTTGCCGGCTTCGACCTCGATCGGCGGTGCGTCCGGAATTTGAGACGGCTCGGACTCCAGCCAGTCGGTCCCGGCCCCGTCTTCCGGCTCGGGTTCCGGCTCGGATGGACCGGCCGGCGCGTCACCGTTTGCCGCATCGAACTCAGATAGAGATTGCGGCCCGCCGGGCGCATCGGGTTCGTTATCGGTCTCGGCTTCGATCGGCTCCGCGTCCAGCATTTGAAGCGGCTCGGTGTCCAGCCAATCGGTCCCGGTCTCGTCCTCGGGCTCGGGTTCCGGCTCGGACGGCCCGGCCATCGCGTCATCGGGCGCGGCCTCGACCGGCGCCGCGTCCGGCATTTGGGGCGGCTCGGACTCCAGCCAGTCGGTCCCGGCCTCGTTTTCCACTTCGGTCTCCGGCTCGGGTTCCGGCTCGGATGGACCGGCCGGCGCGTCACCGGTCGCCGCATCGAACTCAGATAGAGATTGCGGCCCGCCGGGCGCATCGGGTTCGTTGTCGGTCTCGGCTTCGATCGGCTCCGCGTCCAGCATTTGAAGCGGCTCGGTGTCCAGCCAATCGGTCCCGGCCTCGTCCTCGGGCTCGGGTTCCGGCTCGGACGGCCCGGCCATCGCGTCATCGGGCGCGGCCTCGAATTCGGACAGAGAGTCCGGTTCGCCGGGCGCATCGGGCTCGTCATCGGGCGCGGCCTCGACCGGCTGCGAGTCCGGCATTCGAGATGGCTCGGAGTCCAGCCAATCGGTCCCGGCCTCGTTTTCCGCTTCGGTCTCCGGCTCGGGTTCCGGCTCGGATGGACCGGCCGGTGCGTCGCCGGGCGTTGCCTTGAATTCGGATAGAGCGTCCGGCTCGCTCGACGTATCGGGTTCGTTGTCGGTCTCGGCTTCGATCGGCTCCGCGTCCAGCACTTGAGGCGGCTCGGTGTCCAGCAAATCGGTCCCGGCCTCGTCCTTCGGCTCAGGCTCCGGCTCGGGATCCGGCTCGGACGGCCCGGCCGGTGCGTCGCCGGGCGTTGCCTTGAATTCGGATAGAGCGTCCGGCTCGCTCGACGTATCGGGCTCGTCGTCGAATTCGGCCGCGTCGCTTGGCGCGCCTTGCGGCTGTATCTGTTCCGACTCCAGCCAGTCGGTCCCGGCCTCGTCCTGGGGTTCCGGTTCCGGGTCGGGAGCCGACGGGCCGGCGGACTCGCCATCGGGCGCCGCGCCGACTTCGAACGGAGGCTCTGGATCGCCGGGCGCGTCGGCCTCGGTCCGCGGCGCGGCTGGCGGCGGAGACGGCTCCGAGTCCTGCGCGACATCTTCGATCCGGTCCGCTGCCTCGGGTTCCGGCGTCGTGTCCGGCCTGGCCGAGGCCGTAGGTCCGACATCGGGTCCGGGCTCCGGTTCGGACGCCGGCTGCGGCCCGGTTGGGATCTTCGCCCTGGCGACGAGCGCCGCCCGGGCTTTCGCCGCGGCCTTGGAGAGCGGCTTGGCGCCGAGCGCGGCCTTGGCGTCGGCCGCGAACTGCGCGAGCGGTTTGGCGTCGAGCGCCGCCCGCCCCTTCGCCACGACCTTCGAGAGCGGCTCGGCGGAAAGCGCCCCCCGGGCCTTCGCCATGGCCTTGGAGAGCGTCCCGGTGCCGCTTTCGGCCTCGGAATCCAGGTGATCCGCGTCCACCGCGGCCATCGCGTCGGTGTCGGTCTTGGGGCCGATGGCGGTCCGGGCTGTCGTCACGGCTTTCGCAAGCGCCTTGGCGCCGCGTTCGGCCATGGCTTCGGACACGGCCTGCAGGCCGGTCGGGGTTTCGGGCTCGGCCAGTAGCGCCGCCCGGGCGGCCGCCACGGCGGCCGGCCGCGGCGGTGGAGCGGTTTGCTCCGCGGTCTCGGGAGGTGCCTCGGCGGGCGGCTTCGGTGGGGCCTCCGCGGCTGGCCGGGGCGCCGGCTTGGCCTCCGGCCGGGGCGCCGGTGCGGGCCGTAGTGCGGGCCGTGGTGCGGGCGGCGGTGCGGGGGCCGCCCTGGGGGCCGCCTTGGGCTGGGCGTCGGGGAGCCGGGTCGGCCCCGGGCCGGCTTCCGGGTTCGGTTGCGCGGGGCACCCCGGTTCGCAAGGCGCTGTGGCGTCCGGGGACTCGAAGGCCGGAGCCTCGGGGCCCCGGGATTCGGGCGCCGGGTCCGGGGCGCCTATCCCCTTGCGTGCCAGCACCGCCTCCATCCGCTCGATCAGTTCCGCGATGCTGAAGGGCTTGGGGAGGAAATCCTCGACGCCCAGGCTTTGCGCCTCGGCCGACAGCTCCGGGTCGATCAGGCCGGATTGCAGCAGCACGGGCGTCTCGACGCCCTCCATCTTCATGCGCCGGACCACATGGCATCCGTCGATGTCGGGCAGGCCGACGTCGAGCACGACGATATCGTAGGCGTTGCGCTTGGCAAGCGTCAGCGCCTCCTTACCCAGGTCCGTGACCTCGCAGACATGGCCGTTGTCGCGCAAGGCCAATTCAACGCCCTGGGCCAACGCCTCGTCGTCGTCGACAAAGAGTACGTGCATGGCCTTCGGGTCCGTTCGCCGCACCAAATACGTTCCGGCAGGCTCAGCCACTCTAGCCTTGGGAAGTTAATACTTTGACACCGGCCGTTTACCATGGCCGACAGGGCCCGTGGCACCGTGCGGCACCGATCGGCGTCGTCGCCTTGCTCCGCCACCGCGATCCCGGCACAATCGCCGCGACTCCAGGCGCACGCGGCGCCTCCGGACCATTGGGAGACTAGACCATGAGCGCGGACATGACCCTGACGACCGAATTGCGGCTGCTGACCTATACGGCCTTCATCAGCCTCGTCGTTTGGATTCCCTATATCCTGGCGGCAATCAAGGCGCGCGGCCTGAGCCGGGCCGTCGGCTATCCCAGCGGCGGCACGGAGGACCTGCCCGCCTGGGCGCAGCGCGGGCACCGGGCGCACATGAACCTGGTGGAGAACCTGGCGCCCTTCGCCGTGCTGGTGCTGGTCGCCCATGCCGTCGGCGTCTCCAACCCGGCGACGGTGCTGGGCGCGCAGCTGTTCTTCTGGGCGCGGGTCGTGCAGATCGGCGTCATGTACGCCGGCATTCCCTGGCTGCGCACCCTGAGCTTCGCCGTGGCCATGATCGGCAACCTGATCATCCTCTGGCAGATCCTCTACCACTGACCCAGCGGGGGGATCACCGAACCCTACCCGCGTCTCACGTCTTCGGCGTCTTCAAAAAAGGGGACAGCAAAAAAGGGGCAAAAAAGGGGACAGTATACTTATTTCGACCTTTAGGTCTGGGCTTTGGGCTTTCGCCCGCGTTTGCCGGGCCTCAAGGCACGGTCGAGGCGCGCCTCGAGGGCTTCGAGGAAGGCCGCGCTGCCGAGCGGCCGGCCGGTGCGGGCGTGGCGGCGGATCGCCTCCAGTGCGTCCTCCGCCAGGCCGCCGGCCAGAAAGGCCCGCCAGTCGGGCACCAGTTCCAGAAGCGGCGCGACCTGGACCAGGGCGTCGTCCTTGCCGGCCAGGTGCGCCCGCGCGCTCGACCAGCGCCAGTCCCGCGCCCGCCGCGCCAACCCGGCCCGCACCGGATTGAGCTCGACATAGCGCGCCGCGGCCAGCAGATGGCCCTCGTCCATGGCGAAGGAGTGGAAGCGCTCCTGCCACAGGTGCCCGCGCCAGCCCTCGCGTAAGTTGACGCGCCGCGTATAGCGCCGGTGCGCCTCGCCCAAGGCTCGGCGCAGGCCGTCGGCGTCTTGCGGCACCAGGACCAGATGCACGTGGTTGGGCATCAGGCAGTAGGCCCAGACCGCGACACCGGCCGTCGCCGCGTGCTCGGCCAGGAGGTCGATGTAAGCGCGGTAGTCCCCGTCGTTGAAAAAGGTGTCGAGCCGCCGGTTGCCCCGCTGGGTCACGTGATGCGGGACACCGGGGACAACGACGCGGGCGAAACGGGCCATGGGGCGAGCCTAGCGCGGGGGCACGGGAGCCGTCGAGAAATAAGTATACTGTCCCTTTTATTCTGTCCCTTTTATTCCGCAGACGCATAGACCGGGCGCCTTCTCGCCGCTCCCCCCGAAATCGCCACTGGATTGATTTCCCTGCGACGGCTTAGTATGGGAGAGGGACGCG
>JAOUCL010000249.1 GCA_029859805.1 Rhodospirillales bacterium
AAGGGCGACAAGGCCCCGAAGGCCGCGGCCAGCAGGATCGCCCGGACCGGCGAGCGCGACACCGCGGCGCCGATCAGCCGGTCGGCCCCGGCCGCCTTGAGCCAGGCCGCCAGGAGCACCGAGATCAGCAGGAAGGGCAGGATCCAGCCGAAGGCCCGGAGCGTGAAGACGACGCTCTCGGCCGCCTGCTCGGGCAGGAAGACCGCCAAAGTCGCGAACAGCAGGATCAGCGCCGCCCAGACCCGGTCGAGGCCCTTGAGCGCCTGGCCGAGGCCGCGCACCGCATAGGTGATCGCCGTCATGTCCCCTCCTCCTCCAGGCCTCTACGCGCGCGCCGCGGCCGGTTCCTCCGGCGCGTCGGCCAGCACGCAGCACTCCGATGTCAGGAAGCCGATCAGCTCGTCCATCAGCGGAAAGTTCGGCCGGCAGCGCAGCACCCGGCCCTCGCGCTCCTGGCTGACCAGGCCGACGTTGACCAGGTGCGCGACGTGATGCGACAGGGTCGAGGCCGGGACGCCCAGGTGCTCCTGGATCGCCCCGACCGAAAGCCCGTCGTGCCCGGCCTTGACCAGAAGGCGGAAGACCTCCAGCCGGGTCGGATTGCCCAGCTTCTCCAGACAGCGCGCGGCATGATCGAGTTCCATGCCCTCAATATGGCGGAGGGCGCTTCGAGAGTCAACGATATTTCTAGAACTATCGAAATAAATTGAGATCTGTCAAACGAACCGGCCGGGCGAGGCACCGCGAGGAAAGGCCGCTCCGTCTACTCGTCCGCGCCCTCCAGGAGAGGGAAATCAAGCAAGCGAAAATGGGGACTGGCTCGCAGCCGCCTCGGCGGCTGTGTGCCTGTCCCTTTTTTCGCGGATGGGCTGGCAGCGGTCTTCGTGGCGGCCCGGGAAAGCGGGACAGGCACCATGCCGCACACGCGACAAGGAGCCAGTCCCGGTTTCCCTCCGCAGGCGAAGATGGTGCCGGAGTCGATCTATTTCGCAGTCCCGGCGGCGCGGAGCCGGGGCGCCTTTCGACAAGACGGAAGCCCTCCGGGCTGCCGCCCGCTACATGCTCGGCTTGGGATGGAATCCCGGCTCGACCGGGTCGTCGTGGTCGAAGCAGCGGACGGCGGCGACGCGGGCCATGGAGGGGCCGTGGTGGCAGGCCCGGACCATCGCATCGACCTGCTCGTCTTCGCCGGCGAAGACCGCCTCGACCGTGCCGTCGCGCCGGTTCCGCACCCAGCCGTCGAGGCCGTGATGAAGCGCCGCCTCCATCGTCCAGCCGCGGAACCAGACCCCCTGGACCCGGCCGGCGACGATCACCCGCACCGCTTTCATCACCCCCTGCCCGCTCCGGCCGCCCCGGGGGCCCGCCCGTCTCCCTGTTCCTGCGGCGGCGCATAGAGCGCGGCCAGCGCGGCTTCGACCGCGCGCCTGGCCTTCCGCTCCCAGCGGCCGCGGCCGGTCCACTGGTCCCGCATGCTGAGGCCCGGGCGCTTGGGATGCTCGTGGACCAGGGCGTTGCGCAGGAGGCGGAGCCAGTCGCGCTCCTTCTTGTCGAGGCCGGCGGCAGCGCCCCGGCCCTCGCCGGTCTGCAGGTCGACGACCGCGGCCGCCAGGATAACGGCCGCGGCCCAGGCCCCGGCGCAGAAGGCCGCCTGCAGGTCGACCATCAGCGCGCAGGCCTGCTCGGACAGCGCCCCGGCCCCGGCCCGGCCGAACGCGGCCTCGCGCGCCTCGAACCACAGCCGGCGCTCGTCCCAGGTCGCCTCGTCCGGACGCTCGAGCTGTTCCATCACCAGCGCCGCTCTCCGGGGCCGCTATTCGAACTCCAGGATCGCCTGGTCGACGGCCAGGCTGGCGCCCGCCTCGGCATGCACCTTCGCGACCACGCCGTCGCGCTGGGCGCGCAGCACGTTCTCCATCTTCATGGCCTCGACCACGGCGAGCTCCTCGCCGGCCTTGACCTCCTGGCCGGCTCCGACGGCGAGCGAGACAAGGAGCCCCGGCATGGGCGAGAGCAGGAAGCGCGACAGGTCCGGCGGCTCCTTGCGCGGCATGCGCGCGGCCAGCTCGGCGACGCGGGCGGTCAGCACCAGGGCCTCGAGCCGGGCGCCGCCGTGGGTGAGCTGCCACCAGGGCCCGCGGCGGTCGACCTGGACCGTCACCGGCCGGCCGTCGATGCGGCCCCGGAACAGGGCCTGGCCGGGCCGCCAGGCGCTCTCGACCAGCCGCTCGCCGGCCGCGCCGGACACCCGGTAGCCGGCGCCCTCCCCGTCTCCGGCCCCGTCCCCGGCCCCCGCTTCACTCAGCGTGACCGGGTGGCTGTCCTCGGCGGTCACCACCACCCAGTCGTCGCCCAGGGTCTTGGCGCGGCCCGCGAGCTGCCCGCTGATCCTGGCCTCGCGGGCGTCCCAGACCCTTTGCAGGACCACCGCCACGGCCAGCAGCCGCGCCAGGACCTCGCCGGCCGGCGACCCGCCGTGGAACCCGTCGGGAAACTCCTCGGCGATGAAGTTGGTGGTCAGGCGGCCCTCGTGGAAGCGCTCGTGGGCCAGGACCGCGGCCAGGAAGCTGGTGTTCTGGGCGATGCCGCGGATCGCGAAGCCGTCGAGCGCCGCCTGCATGGCCGCGATGGCGGCCGGGCGGTCGGGCCCGTGGGTCACCAGCTTGGCGATCATCGGGTCGTAGAACATCGAGATCTCCGAGCCCTCGACGACGCCGCTGTCGACCCGAACGCTGCAGCCGTTCTCCAGGCCGCCGGCCTCGGGCTCGATGTAGCGGACGAGGCGGCCGATCGAGGGCATGAAGTTGCGGGTCGGGTCCTCGGCGTAGATCCGCGCCTCCATGGCCCAGCCGTCCAGGCGCACCTCGTCCTGGCCGAAGCCGAGCGTCTCGCCCGCCGCGACGCGGATCATCCACTCGACTAGGTCGAGGCCCGTGATCATCTCGGTAACCGGGTGTTCGACCTGAATTCTCGTATTCATTTCAAGGAAATAGAAGTTTCTATTAAGATCGACGATGAACTCGACCGTGCCGGCCGAGCGGTAGTCGACCGCCTGGGCCAGGGCCACCGCCTGGGCGCCCATCGCGGCCCGGGTCTCTTCGTCGAGGAAGGGCGAGGGCGCCTCCTCGATGACCTTCTGGTGGCGCCGCTGGATCGAGCATTCGCGCTCGCCCAGATAGACCGCGTTGCCGTGGGTGTCGGCCAGCACCTGGATCTCGATGTGGCGCGGCTCCTCGATGAACTTCTCGATGAACACGCGGTCGTCGGCGAAGCTGGACTTGGCCTCGCTGCGCGCCGAGCGGAAGCCCTCGCGCGCCTCGCCGTCGTCACGGGCGATGCGCATGCCCTTGCCGCCGCCGCCGGCCGAGGCCTTGATCATCACCGGATAGCCGACCTCGCGCGAGATCCGGACCGCCTGCTCCGCGTCCTCGATCAGGTCCATATGGCCGGGCACGGTGTTGACCTGGGCCTCGGCGGCGAGTTTCTTGGACTCGATCTTGTCGCCCATGGCGGCGATCGCCCTGGTCGCCGGCCCGATGAAGGCGATGCCAGCGGCCTCCAGGGCCTCGACGAAGCCCGCGTTCTCGGCCAGGAAGCCGAAGCCCGGATGGACCGCCTGGGCGCCGCTGTCCTTGCAGGCCTGGACGATCTTCTCAATCACCAGGTAGCTCTCGGCCGCCGCCGGCGGGCCGATGAGGACCGCCTCGTCGGCCAGCTCGACGTGCAGCGTGCCGGCGTCGGCCTCGGAATAGACCGCCACGGTCTGGATGCCCATGCGCCGCGCCGTCTTGATGATGCGGCAGGCGATCTCGCCCCGGTTGGCGATCAGGATCTTGTCGAACACCTCGCCCCCCTTCCCCGCGGACCGGCCGCGGTCCATTCGAACCATAGCGGATTTTCGCGCGCCAGCCCCGGGGGCACAAGGGCCACCGCCCCGACCGCAAGGCGGATCGCTTGAAAGGCAAAAAGCCTTCCCCCTCGACGGGGGAAGGTTTGGATGGGGGTGAACGGGCCACGCACACCGCCCTCGGAGCTTCCGGTCCGATCGAAGAGGCCTACCCCCTCCTCGGTCCTCCCCCGCAAGGGGGGAGGAAGAGAATGCGGGTCTCATGCAGTCGCCTGGACCGGACCGCCGGGGCCGCGCGTTTCCGGCGCTGCCTTGGCTTCGCCGCAATGATCTTGTTCCATGGCGCTCGACATGTATCGACTCGCAAGACTATGGCTGGTCCTAGGGGTGCTCGGCCTGGGCACCCTCGGGGCGGCCGCGGCCTGGACCCACGATAGATACGGGTCGACGCGGGACCGCACCGCCGGCCTGGCGCAGGCCCGCCAGGCCCTTTCGGGGGACCTCGCGGCCTTGGGCCTGCGGCTGGGCGCGCCGGTCTTCATACGGATCTTCAAGCAGAGCCGGGAGCTCGAGGTTTGGCTTCGGAACGGCGCGGACGGGGCCTGGGAGCTGTTCCGGACCTATCCGATCTGCAGCCACTCCGGCGATCTCGGGCCCAAGCTGCGCGAAGGCGACCGGCAGAGCCCGGAGGGGCTCTACGAGGTGCGCCGGGACCAGCTCCATCCGACCAGCCGTTTTCATCTCGCCTTGAACCTGGGCTATCCCAACGCCTTCGACCGGGCGAACGGGCGCAGCGGCAGCTACCTCATGGTGCACGGCAACTGCGTCTCGATCGGCTGCTACGCGATGACCGACTCCGGCATCGAAGAGATCTACGCGCTCGCCGAGGCCGCCCTGGACAACGGCCAGACTGCGGTCCGGGTCCACGCCTTTCCCGCCCGGCTCGATACGGCCTGGCTGACCGCGCGGAACGCCTCGCCGTGGATCGGCTTCTGGCGCGACCTGGGGGCCTGCTACGAGAAATTCGAGACGGCGGGAGTCGTGCCGGCCGTGCGTATTGAACACCGACGTTACGTCTGTAGGTGAGCTGTCGAAGGGAAGCCGGCGTCTTCACGGCCCCCTGCCCCGCCTTTCAAGTTTTCGCTCACAAACCCGCGAAATTGTGATATTCGTACATCTCTATATGTGAATGCGACGTCACGATCGCGGATGAAACCATTAGAAGAAAATCGGGAGGAAATCACAGTGGCACGTTTTCTCGGCAAGGGCGCCGTCCTGGGCGCCGTTTTCATCCTGGCCACCGGGCTCGCCACGGGGGCGGCGCCGGCCCAGGACGCGGGGCACAGCAAGGACTACCGCACCTTCCACGGCGACGGGCGGATCGACACCGGCAAGGTCGGCGATTCCTTTACGGCCGATCTCGTGCTCTATCTGGCGGGCAACCAGTTCATGGTCATGGAGGAGCTGATCCGCGACTTCCAGGCCAAGCATCCTGAGGTCGCGACGGTCTACGTCGAGACCATTCCGCCGGGCCAGATCCTCAAGGGCCAGATCCTCAAGCAGGGCAAGATCGACGGCCAGGACACGGCGCAGAACCCCGACGTCTACGCCAGCGTCAACCTGGGCCACCTCAAGACCCTGAAGGGCAAGGGCTTGATGGACCAGTACATGATCTACACCCACAACAAGCTCGAGCTGATGGTCGCGCAAGGCAACCCGAAAGGGATCCTGGGCGCCAAGGACCTGGGGCGCGACGACTTGGTGCAGTCCCACCCCAACCCGCTGACCGAAGGCATCTTCAAGTTCTACGGCGCTGCCATGCTGCGCGACCTGGGGCTCTACGAGCAGGTTACCGGCAACGCCGAGTGCCGCGGCTGCTGGGCGATCGAGGGCAAGACCTGGTTCACCAAGCGCCACCACCGCGAGACGCCGGATCGCATCGAGAAGGGCGAGGCCGACGTCGGCATCGTCTGGACCACCGAGGTGGTCGAGGCGAAAAAGCACGACCGCAAGATCGACGGCGTGGCGATCCCCGCGCCGCTCAACAAGGCGGGCGAGGTCGGCTATGCGATCGGCCGGCTCGAGACTGGGCGCAACCCGAAGAACGCCGAAAGCTATCTGAGCTACCTGGCGAGCGACGCCGCGCAGAAGATCTACGCCAAGTACGGCTTCGTCCAGGCGGCGGCCGAGGAACTGAAGCTGCGGCCGATCCCCTAGGCCGAGGGGCCGGCAAGGGCCGGCCCGCGGCTTCCCGCCTCGGAGTCACCCCTTAGCCCTGAAGACCGCCGCCAGGTCCGCGGCGGAGGGGGCGAACCAGTAGGCGCCGGTGACCGCCCTGGAGAAGTCGATCAGCCGGTCGCTGAGGCCGTCGCCGGCCAGGCCGTACATGCGCCTCAGCTGGATGTCGAAGCGGTGGAGGTCGCAGGCGAAAGCGACGAAATAGAGGCCGTGCTCGCGGACCGTGCCGTAGGGCGCGCTGCGCCGGTAGATCTTCATGGCCACGCCGTCCTCGCTCACGTCGGTGCGGCTGACGTGGGAGTCCGGGGGCATGGCGGCCCCCTCGAGCTCGATGTCCTCGACCTTGGTGCGCCCGACCACGGCCTCCTGCTCGCCCAGGGCCAGCGCCTCGAACCTGGGCAAATCGTGCACCCACTGCTGGGTCAGCACGAAGGCACCGCCGCCCGCCCCTGGGACCAGCGCCGCCTCGGCCTTGGCCTCCCGGTCCTTGGGGTTGCCGGTGCCGTCGACGAAGCCGATCAGGTCGCGGTCCCCGTGGTACTTGAAGCCGGAGGTCTCCAACTTCAGCTCGGCCACCCCGCGGAGCGCCCGGTCGATACCCAGCGCCAGATCGAAATTGGCGTCCGGACGCGGGCCTTGCAGCCAATACCAGATGTCCCGCTGCGTGGCCGGCGCATGCTGGCCGCCCCCGTCGCCGATCGCCGCGAAGGGACGCAGGCCCTCCGGCGCCCGCCCGGGCGCCAGACGCCGCCAAAGCGCATCGCCGAACCCGACCACGAGATACTGGCCCTCCTGCCGCGCCAGGCCCAGGCCGGCGGCCACGGCCGCGCGGACCCGCGCCGGCTCGCCCCCGGCCGGCACGTCGTATTCCAGAAAGGTGTTGCAGGGCGGCCCCTCGACAAAGATCCCCTCTTGCGGCGCGGTCACGGATGGTCCTCCCGGCTGGCTGACGGCACCCGCGATGATGAAGAATTCCCGGCGCAGACACAATCGCCGGCGCATCGCTTCGTGGTCTAGCCGAAAATGGGACCTTCGGCAGGACTCGTCACATGGCCCGGACTTCCGCCAGGAACCTGTCCATCTCGCGGTGCAGGATCTCGGACTGCTCGGTCAGCTGCCGGGCGGCCTTCAGCACCTGATCGGCGGACTGGCCGGTTTCGCCGGCCGCCTGCGTGACGCCGCCGATGTTGGCGCTCACCTCATCGGCGCCCCGGGACGCCTCCTGCACGTTGCGGGCGATCTCCTGGGTGGACGCTCCCTGCTCTTCCACCGCCGAGG
>JAOUCL010000531.1 GCA_029859805.1 Rhodospirillales bacterium
AAGACGGGGTCAAGATCACGTCTTTTCCCGCCGTGCATGTTCTCGATGGCCCGGTCAGCTATCGCCTGGACTGGAACGGCCTGAGCTTCGTCTTCGGTGGGGACTCGGCTCCCAACAAGTGGTTCATCGAGCGAGCCAGGGATGCTGACTTCGTGATCCACGAAATGTTCTACACGCCCAAGGGACTCGAGCAAGCCCTTGGCTTTCCCCCGCGTCAGGCGGTCATCGTTTCGTCCTATATCCACACGCCACCGAGCGGTTTCGGCAAGATCATGGCTCAGGTCAAACCGCGACTGGCAGTGGGGTACCACACGATTCGGCAACCCGAACTGGACCTGATGATGATCGATGAGGTCCGCAAGGTCTACGACGGGCCACTGGTGATCGCAAATGACTTGATGGCCTGGACCGTCACCAAAGACAGCATCGTCCAGCGTGAGGTGGTCAGTGCCGAGCGCGTCCAGGCGCCGCCGACAACCGAGGGCTACAAGACGGCCCCGCGCAGCGGCGAGGCCAGCTATTCCGAGTACATCGATGCAGGCAAGTGGGAGGGCTACACGCCGCCGCCGCTGCCGGGGCAGTGAGCCCGATTCGGTGCATCAAAGACAAACTTGGCGACGGCGACCCTGATTCCTGTAATTCAGGTCGCTGTCCCCAGTTTTGCCGGGAGGCGGCTCAATCGCCGAACAACGGCTTCTCCATCCACTCGAACAATGCCGAAGGCACGGCGGGAATGATGAAAAACCGGATGCCGTAGTCCGAACCGGGTACGTCGTCCGGCTTGATGACGAACTTGTGAAATTCCAGGCCAAAGCGGACCGGCACCTTGCCGATGTTGACCGTGGTATTGATGCCGAGGCCGATCGGCACGCTGAAACGGTCGTCGCCGCTCTGCTCCCAGTTGGCGATGATGTTGGGCGCCGCGCCGATGTTGATCGTGGGCGTCAGGGCGTAATAGTAGATGTATTGCAGGTTGGTCATGTTGACGTCGGAACGGTCGTCATCGCCGGCGTAGGACCAGTAGTGCTGCGCCAGTGAACCCAACTTCCATTTCTTTCCGAGGTAAACCCCAAGTGCCGCCGGCCCGGCGGTGTATTTCTCGGTCCCGAGCACGTCGTCGCTGGCCGTCGGGAAACCGGCATCGAAACCGACGCCCCAGACAAGCTTGCCGGACCCCATCTTCACCGGCTTCTTGGGCGAAAATAACCCGATATAATACGTGTCGCCGAGGCCGGTCGTGCTGCCGCCGAACACGTCCAGAGGCGAGTCCGGAAAATCAGAAGGCGGCAGCAGCGTCCCCGGGGCGGCGCCGAAATCGTCGACATCATCATTGTCGATCGGCGAGCGGGTCACGTTGTAGACCACCCGGTTGATCAGGTTCCAGTTGCTGCTCAGCGCCTGCGGCCACTGGATAATTCCCATGTAGTTGGTCTTGTGATCCGACTTGTTGAACTTCGAATTCTCGACGCCGTAGTAGTCGATCTGGTTCCACCACATCGCGACGTTGCCCACCGGGTTGTCCATCAGCGCCGACATCTGTGCCGTGGTCGGCTCGCAGCCGGCGCGGAGGATTTCGCCGACGGTGACATCGGGGCCTGCAACGAGCTTAGAGCAGTCCGCGGATTGGGATTCCGCCTCCGCCTCGCCGTCCGCTGCTGTAACGGCCGAGGCGACAAACATGCCGCAGACAAGACTGGCGGCGATCGCTGAGAGCTTCACGTGGTTGGTTCCCTTTTGACTTCCAGTCCCGGACGAAACCCACCGCGCCGCCCACAAATGGCTGGCTGGCCTGTTCAGTGATGTTTCGCCCGTTTCGTTCAGACCCGGCCTGAGACCGCGCACTCGTACTGATGCGGCTGGCACTGCCATCACTGGTCGCCCGGGTAGGGGAACTCCCGTCCGAGCATCTCACTGGCCTCCTTGTAGACTCCGCGGAGCGCATCGTCGACCTCATCCCAGCGGCCTCCCTTGACGAAATCGGAGTACAGCAGCGCTTCCATTGGGACGCCTGTCTCCTCACTGAACGCCTGCCGGTCCCGGTCACCGCCAGGCGGCTCCGGCGCATTCACCAGGGGCGGGGCCCATGTGTGCTCGTCCACGACTGCCATCCGGACTCGGATCTCGTCCTTGGTCACGTTCCAGACCATGAAATCCTCAGCGAGGCTCAGCGGCCCGTCGTAGGTCGTGCGG
>JAOUCL010000530.1 GCA_029859805.1 Rhodospirillales bacterium
TATGAAGAGGTACACGGAGACACCCCTGCTGACTAACATCCCGATCAACTCCCGAAGCATGTCCACTCGCCGCAGGTCATAGTCGAAAGCAGCATAGGTCTCCGGGTTAACGAGGAAATGATCCTCCAAAATAGAGGTGAAGAGCCTTCGGGGATCAGCTCTTCCGAACCGTAAGGTTCCATCGCGATAGCCGTTCAACCTCTGCGCCGACCGACTGCCGGTTAGATTGAATTGAAGGGTCTGCGCGGAATGCTGGAGTGCGTCGATCGATATCAGATGTCGCAGATAGGTGTAACCTAGGGAATGCCCCGCAAACCCAGAGTCGCCGAAGTCGGCGCTCACGGTCCGGCGCCTGGAAAACATTAGGAAATCAATACCGAAGATCACACGTTCCAACTTCTGGTAGTCAAGCGCGTAGGAGCCGATCTTGAGCAACTCGTACATGTTTGTTAGAGAAAGCCCGGCGTTATAGATTTGGCCCCCGGCCAGAGCTGGTGACACAGGGTCGATTCCGATCTGCGCGCGCGACGACCCCAGTATCAAGGTATCGTAGCGCCCGAAGCGCAGATCTATCGATTTTTCGATCCGCCCGCCGCTCGTGAATCGCTGGGGCTTTTCGGCATTCAGCCCGGATAAGCGGATCAAGTCGAATATACCATACGGGTCTACGCTCGCATTGACCGCACTGACGATGAGTAAGACGGTTATGAGCGGGCCGAAGAACCAACGGAGATAGATGCGCGTATTCATGTCGCTGGCTAGAACTGAAAATAGAGAAACTCGGACACGTCCGAGAGGTTCAACAGAGACGCGAGCGCAATTACCACGGCCAGCGAGGCGTAAGCGCGCCCGGGTCGCCAAACGAGTCGCGCCAACAGCGGCGATTCAGGGGCCGGGGGCTCCTCGACGGCTGGCCGATATCGGCGCATGAACTGCTGCGTGTTCGGCACGACCAAAGTAAAAACAAACAACCATAGGCTCCAGAGCAGCCCCTCTCCCGACACCAGATCAAGCGACTCGGAGGACTCGACCCCCTGTATCGCCGAAAGAAACGGCAAATTCGTGGACAACAACGACATTTCGATTCCGTTCCATCCACTCATCCCGGTCAGCATCACTGTAGCCCCGTTCAGGCTTTCCGCGCGGAAGAACGACCATGCCACGACCACTGCCAACAGGGTCAAGCATCGGCCCGCGAGGGTTTCGAAGGCGCTTGGACCTGCGGTCGACTGCACGGCGCGCCGTGACAGGCCGCGCCAAAGGTGATTGACCAGGAGATAAAATCCGTGGAGTCCGCCCCAGACGACGAAGGTCCAGCCGGCCCCGTGCCACAGGCCGCCCAGCAGCATCACGATCATCAGGTTCGCGTAGCGGCGCGCCGGACCGCGCCGCCCGCCGCCCAGCGGAACATAGAGGTAGTCGCGCAGGAAGCGCGAAAGGGTCATGTGCCAGCGACGCCAGAAGTCGATAATGCTGGTCGCCTTGTATGGCGAGTCGAAGTTGAGCGGCAACCGGATGCCGAACATGCGTCCGAGGCCGATGGCCATGTCGCTGTAGCCGGAGAAGTCGAAATAGATCTGGGTGGTGTAGGCCAGCACCCCCTGCCACGCCGCCAGCAGGCCGACCTCCTTGCCGGCTTCGGCCGCGTCGAAGACGGGCGTCGCGTAGAGCGCCGCGTTGTCGGCGAGGATGACCTTCTTGAACAGCCCGAATGCGAATATCGTCACGCCGACAGCCAAGTTCTCCGAAATAAAGCGTCCCATCCGCCCCGCCGCGAATTGCGGCATCATCTCTTTGTGATGAACGATCGGTCCCGCGATCAATTGTGGAAAGAATGTCACGAAAAGGCAGTAGTGCAGAAAGTCGTACTCGCGCGCCCGGCCGCGGCTGGCATCGACCAGATAGGCGATCTGTTGGAAAGTGAAAAACGAGATGGCGAGCGGCAGGATGATCTCGCCCGCAGTCCACCCGATGTCCGCGAACTGGGCCACGTTGTCCACGAAGAAGTTCGCGTACTTGAAATAGCCCAGCAGGCCGAGATTGCCCGCCACCCCAATGGCCAGGACGAGGCGCCGCGGGCCCGCGGTTAGGGAGTTCCCCAGCAGGAGGCCGACTCCATAGTTGAACAGCACCGAGCCGAGGAGAAGCGGGACATAGACCGGGTTCCACCAGCTGTAAAAGAACAGCGAC
>JAOUCL010000250.1 GCA_029859805.1 Rhodospirillales bacterium
AGTTCCAGGTGCGCTCGGCGAAGAGAGGTCGAATGGACGCGATAGCAACAAAGTTTTCGTCGATTGAAAAGGAGCGCCTGTCCCTCGAACAAGCGGTCGAGCGATTCCGCTCCCGGGCCGTTTCGGAATTCTGGCGCCTCCAGGACCGCCTGCCTCGATATGACCCGTCGGATCGTAAGGTCACGAATCATGCTCCGCTAGCATCGGCGAAAGCTTGGGAACAGGCCCGCCAGCGGCACCATTTGGCGCGCCAAGGCTTGATTCCGTGGCAGGCCGACCCCATCGCGCCGACTCGTCCCGTGACCGTTTTGCGGAACGAAGACGGAGGGCCGGGCCCGAGCGATCGGCTCGCGACGCCCCGGGCCGCTTGAACCACGGAGGCCCCGAGCATGGACTCTTCCGTCGAACCGGGCCGCTTGACCATCGAACAAGCCGTGGAGCGGTTCCGCGCGCGGACTGTCTCCGAGCTCCGGCTCCTCGACAAGCACCTGCCTCGAAGCATGCACTTAGAGCGCAGAGAGGTCGACCGCCTGGTCGAAGACCTGCTGTCCGCTATGCACGAGGTGCCCAAGCGAAGGAACGCTTCCTTGCTCGACAAGGCGGTTTGGATGGCGAGTGGCGTGCTTGCCCACGCGATTCGGCACCGGAGCCGGCGGAGAAAGACCCCCGGCGCCACGGTCTATTGGACCCGACACGCCGTGGATGAGGGCGGACAACCGAAAGGCGATACCGGCGGGGAGGAGGAGAACCGGGTTGCCTGAAACGGCCTTTGACATGCCCGATTGGCAGACGAGGTTGGACGGTCAGGACCGAACCGTGGACCTCGAGACCGACTTCGGACTGGCGGCGGCATCGAATATCTGCGGGGCGCTCGACGCGAACCAGCCGCCCAGGCCAAGAAATACTGATTCCCACAGTCGGTGAGCGGACGGCCCGCAGGGAGCGCGTCCTAGGCACCCATTCCCGGCTCCTCAAGGAGCGCGTTGTCTTCCTGACCGGTTCGGTTGACCTCGTTGCTCCGAGCTTGATCGACGCCGTCGTTCAAAGCCGGAAGCGTGAGGACGCGCGGGCGCAGGCGACAACAGGGGCGCGGACCTCGACTCGGCCACTACCCAAGCCGCTCGCTTGCCCGGTGGAACGAGGCAAGGCCAGATCCGCCGGCCCCCGTCCCGACGATACTTTCACACTTCGGACAAAGGAGGACCTCGATCCAAGACGCCGGGAGTCCCTCGCCTCCCCCGGCATGTCTGCACCGCACCGGGGATCGCTTCAATCATCTATCGTATTTCCCGATATCAAACACCAATACAATTCATTTGCCGAATGACTGCCGGCGCCACAGGTATGCCTCGTTCGGCGAATCGTCGCCGACGTCTGGAGGAACGCAAGATGAAACCGAGCAAGACCAGCAAATCGTCGAGCCATGTGAAGACCGGCTCGCAGCAGAGCCCCGCTTCCCAGGTCAAGACGGCGCCTCACCAGGCCTCGTCCCCCAAGCCGGCATCCGGCGGCAAGCCCTCCGGCTCCAACAGGTAACGGCGCGGGAAGCCGCACAACAGGTGGAAGATAGGAGCAAGGAACCGATGACCAACAAGCCCTTGATCGCGCTGAGCGCCGCCGCTCTGGTTCTGTCTCTGGCAGGCCAGGCCCACGCCCTGACCTTGACCAACCGCGATACGGTCGAGCAGCGCGTACAGATCAATGAAGGTGGTGACGAAGCGGTGACGCGGGACGTCGTACTTGGGGCCGATCAGACCCTCGACGGCCTCTGCGAGGACGGCTGCACGATCGCCTTGGAAAACGGCGTCCAGGAAAGCTTCGAAGGCGACGAGGCCGTCTCCATCGAGAACGGCCGCTTCATGATCGCCGAGTAACCTCGAAAGACCCACGGATACGAGGCGGAGTCTGGGAGACCGGGGCGCTTGGCAAAGGTCAGGCGCCCCGTCCCATGCATGATGACCGGAAATTTCCGACACCCGGCTACTCGTGCCGGAAACGCGCCCACGCCACGGCGACCTTGAACGCGCGCGAGAAAGGTGTATATACATATATCATGAGCGCGAAACCACCCTCACAGCTCGACGTCGCGACGGCCGCGGTGATCGGCCGGTCGTGCCTGTTCCTCGGGCTGCGCCGGGCCGACCGGGCCGCGATGCAGATCTACGACAAGGCGCTCAGGCCCTGCGGCCTGCGCGCGACGCAGTTCGGCCTGCTGGTCGCGCTGCGCGTGCTGGCGCCCGTCAGCGTGAGCGAGCTGGCGGCGCAAACCGTCATGGACCGCACGACGCTGACCCGCAACCTCGCGCCGCTGGAGCGCGGGGGGCTGGTGCGGGTCGCACCCGGCAAGGACCGCCGGGTCCGTATGGTGTCCTTGACGGCCCGGGGTCAGCGCGCTCTCGCCCGCGCCTATCCCAGCTGGCGGGACGCCCAGACGCGCGCCCGTTCGCTGCTCGGCAAGAAGCTGTCGAAGAGCCTGGTGGCGCAGCTGCACGCCGCCGTCCAAGCCCTCGCCTCCGACTGATTCCTTTTGGCCATTTAGGTGCATATACATCTGTTTCACCCGCATGACACTGCATCAAGGAGAAACCGACATGACCGTTTCGCACGTCCTTCCGCAGGAACGCCCCTGGTCTTCCTCCATGAAGGCCCTGCTCGCCGCCCTCCTCCTGCTCTGGCTGGCGGCGGCCTACGCGCTGGGCGTCACGGAGGTGCTCACGACCGACGGCCTGCAACCCTTCCGGCCGGTCCTGCTCACGATCCTGGTGCCGCTCGGCCTGTTCCTGGCCGCCGCCGGGTCGGCCCGCTTCCGGGCCTTCGTCCTTGCCCTCGACATCCGCCAGCTGACCATGCTGCAGCACTGGCGGGTGATCGGCTTCGCCTTCCTGCCGCTCACCGCCTTCGGCGTGCTGCCCGGCCTCTTCGCCTGGCCGGCCGGCCTGGGCGACGTCGCGATCGGGCTCGCGGCGCCCTTCGTCGTAACCGCGCTCGCCCGCCGGCCGGACTTCGCCGAGAGCCGCCG
The DNA here is from genome assembly GCA_029859805.1 of Rhodospirillales bacterium. Lineage (GTDB taxonomy): Bacteria > Pseudomonadota > Alphaproteobacteria > Kiloniellales > JAKSDN01 > CAMYKD01. The sequence continues at coordinate 3,020 of JAOUCL010000250.1, forward strand.
GTTCCTGGCCTTCCACCTGCTGGGCATATTGGACTTCGTCGTGGCCGCCGGGGCCGCGACCCTGTCGTCGGGCGCGGTCCCCGCGCTCCACGCGGGCCCGCTCACCAGCGCGGCGATGGAAGTCTGGCCGCTCAGCATCTTCCCGACCTTCATCGTGCCGCTGTTCCTGATGGCCCACCTGGCCGTGCTGTTCCAGGCCCTGGCCGGAAGGCCCGTGTCCGTCCAGGCACCGGCTACCGTCGCAGCCATCGAGTAGGTCCCGAAATGCGACCGCCGGGGCGATTGACGCCCCGGCGGTGAGGCCCTAGGCAGGCCACCTTCGGCTTCGCCCCATGGCCACAAGGACCGCGTCACCGCCAGCGCAAGAGCGCCCGCGCCGCCTCGGCCCGACCGAGCGGCGTCTGGCGCTCGCACTGCTGTTCGTGGCGCCGGCGCTCTTCGCCGGCAACATGCTGACGGCGCGGGCGACCCACGAGCTGATCCCGCCGGTAGCGCTCGCCTTCTGGCGCTGGGCCGCGATGCTCGTCCAGCTGCTGCCTTTCACCGCGGGCGCCCTGCTGCGCTACCGCCGCGAGATCGCGCGCGGCGAAAACTCGAAGGGGGGCGCTTGTAGCTCTTCGCGAAAGCGTCGTTGAAGCGGCGGAGACTTCCGAACCCCGCCTCGAAGGCGATGTGGGCCAAGGGCAGGTCCGAGTCGGTGATCAGCCGCTTCGCGGCCTGCACCCGTCGGACCCTGGCGATCTCCCCGGGGTTCGCGCCCGCATGCCGGAGAAAGAGGCGCGACAAATGGCGCGCGCCGATGCCCAGGAGGTCCGCCAGCTCGGACACCGAGTGGTCGTCGAGATAGCCCTCCTCGATCAGGCGCATTCCCCGCCCCACCGTCGTCGCCGTTCCAAGCCAGGCCGGACTGCCCGGGGCGGTTTCCGGCCGGCAGCGCAGGCAGGGCCTAAAGCCGACCCGTTCCGCCTCGGCCGCCGTACGGTAGAAGACACAGTTTCGCCGTTTCGGCTTCGGCGCCGGGCAGATCGTCCGGCAGTAGATCCCGGTCGTACGAACGCCGACGAAGACCCTGCCGTCGAAATCCGGATCGCGGCAAAGCAGCGCCTGGTAGAGGCGGTCGTGGCGGGCGTCCCCTTCATCTACGCAGTCCTGCCGATTCACGACGATCTCCTTCATGCCTTGGGCGCCGCGACCAGTTTCCAGGCGACGATCACCGACGCGGCCGCCGTCGCGACCATACAGACTATCCCGACCGTGACGAAGCCCCAGGATGAGTTGACGACCCCCATTGCGGCGGTCCCGATCGACGACCCCATGAAGACGCAGGCCGTGTTGATCGAAAACGCGCGCCCGCGAATCGCCGCCTCCGCCTTGCCGACCGCCGTGGTGAAGGACGTGAAGGCGGCGTTCTGGAAGACGCCCCAGAGATACATCGCGATGGCGAGCAGGACCGCCGAAGGGGTGGCCTGCGGAATCGCGAACAAGATCACGCTGAGCGTCGCCGTGGCGATACCCAGGCTGCGCTCGGGGCCGACCCGATCGATGATCCAGCCGTTGAGCGTTCCGGTCAGAAAGCCGAGGCCGTAGATCGAGACGAAGAGACCGGCCCCACCGGCTTCGACCTTCAAGTCGCGCCGGATCGCGATGCCGAGATAGGCATAGACGCCGTAGAAGCCGACGAATATCAAGACCGTCGAGGCGAAGAGCCACGGCAGGCGCGCTGTCTGCAGGCGCGTCAGAATGCTCCGCGACCAGAAGGCGGAGGCCGCGCCGGCCGAGCCGACGGGCCGCGCGGCGCCCGCGAGGATCCGCGCCGTCAGGACGGCGATGATCGGCCAAACGGCGGCCAAAGCCAGCATTGTTTCACGCCAGCCCAGGGTTTCGCCCAGAAGCGCCGCGGCCGGGACCCCGACCAAGGTCGAGGCCGCCCAGCCCGAATTGACCCGGCCGAGGACACTTGCGCGCGCGCCATCGGATGTGCGCTCGGAAACGGCGGCATAGGCGGCCGGCATGAAGATCCCGCCGCCACAGCCGCAGAACGCATGACCCGCGACGAGGACCGCCCAGCCCGGCGACAGCGCCACGGTCACCAGACCGGCGAGGTGCAGGCTCATTCCGGCGGCCAGCATGCTGCGGCGCGAGAAGATATCGTGGAAGGGCGCCAGGGCGACGGAGGTAACCCCCAGGGCGAGGGCGTAGGCGCCTCCCGGATAACCCAACTGCGCGCTGTCCGCGCCGAGGTCCCGGGCCACGTCCGGGAGGATCGGAGAGAGCGCGAGAAAGAACGAGCCGATGAGAAACATGCCGAGCGCGAACCCGGCCGTCTGCGGCAGCGACAGAAGGTCGGCGCCCCGCGAAGCGGCAATGCCCTGTTCCTCGATCACCTGGTTCGGCCCCGCGTGATGGCGTTGTCCCCTCGGACCGCCGGGCGCAACTCGAACCCGGACGGCGAACCCCGACCCTAGGCCGGCGCCGCGCGCCCTGCTCGCCGAGATCGGACTCGGTTCCCGTTCGGCGCCTATCAGATCACTGCCCTTTTTCAGCGCAACCTGGCGCCCGCCCGCCCCGTCTCACGGATTGTTGATTTCCCGGAGCGGACGGGCGGCGTGTAAAATCGGCAGACTAACATCTTGTTTATTATTCTTGACCAAAATGATATAGTATTTTTATAATAGTCCAGGAGATGTAAGGTCGGTGTTCCCAGTCCCTTTCAACGAGGCGGCAAGGTTGGACGCGCTGGCATCCTACGGCGTCCTCGACACCCCGCCGGAGGAGGCCTTCGACTGCCTGACGAGGCTCGCCTGCAAGCAGTTTCGCGCTCCGATCGCGGTGGTTTCGCTGGTCGACCAGGCCCGCCAATGGTTCAAGTCGCGGCAGGGTCTTGCCGCCCGCGAGACGCCGCGGCACGTGGCGCTCTGCGCCCATGCCATCCTGTCGGACGACCCCTTGGTCGTGCTCGACGCGACCCGGGACCGGCGCTTCTCCGGCAACCCGTTGGTCACGGAAGATCCGAAGCTCCGCTTCTATGCCGGCGCGCCGTTGATCACGCGTCAGGGTTTCCGGCTGGGAGCTTTCTGCATTGTCGACTTGGCGGCGCGGGAGGCCTTCGAAGGCGACGACATCTCCGCTCTGAGAGATTTCGCGGAGGCCACCATGGAGATCTTGGAGCTGCGAAGGCGGACATTCCAGCCCGACGCCGCGGACCAGGAAGACCGGAGCGCGCGGGACGCCCGTCTGGACCTCTTCTCGATCGTCGCGCACGAGATCAGATCCCCGCTCGCGACACTGGTCGAGTTGGCACGGACGATGGAGAGTCGGGTCTTCGGCCCGGTCGGTAACGAGCGCTACGAGGAGCTTTCCGGGATGATCTCGGAAACCGCCGAGCAGGTCATGGCGATCACCGATGGGATGCTGAATCTGGCCCGCTTGAAAAGGGGCGAGGTCGAAGTCAGAGAGGAACGGATCTCGGTTCTCGATCTCTTCGAAAGGGTCGACCGGTCCGTCATGAAGCTGCGGCTCGATAGGTGCATATCCGTCTCCTACGCCCCGCCGCACGAGGACATGGCCCTCATGGCCGACCGCTCCTTGGTCATTCAGATGCTGATCAACCTGGTGACCAACGCGCTGAAGTACGGCGACGCGGGAAGCCGCGTCGAGCTCAGCGCCAAGATCAACGGGGACGGGTCGCTGGAAATTGCCGTGGCCGACTGCGGATCGGGCATGAGCCCCGAGGAAATCGAGCGGGCTCTTCATCTCTATGGCCGGATCGAGCGGTCGGGCCGAACGGACCCTGGCGGTATGGGCATCGGCTTGCCGCTCGTGAAGCGGCTCGTCGAACTGCATGGAGGACGGCTGGTCATAACCAGCGTCGAAGGCGACGGCACCAGAGCGTCGCTTCAGTTTCCGCCCTATCGCGTGCCGCCGGCCGATCGGGCCGCGGGTTCCGTGGCCTGAGTCCGAATTCTCCTGGTTGCCTAATCCCGGCTCTCGGATCTAGCCCTGCTGGCCCGATCGGAAGGGCAATCGCTTGAAGCGCAGAAGGCCTTCCCCCTTGACGGGGAAAGGTTTGGATGGGGGTGAACAACGACGTGCACCCCCCTCCTCAATCCTCCCCCGCAAGGGGGGAGGAGGCGAACTGCGCGCTTCAAGCGATCATCCTGGCCTGATCGGCTCGGCACCGTTTCAATCGCAGCCCTGACGTAGTATCCAGGACTGGACTTGGTCCGTCGCTTCCTCCTGAACTTTCGAACTTTCTTGGGCCCCATGCCGCACCAGACCGAGGGACAGGTGAGCGCTGCCACCTCGCACGCGGATGCTGGCGT